>JAIRSZ010000112.1 GCA_031255195.1 Prevotellaceae bacterium
CAACACCTGTGCAAATAGTTGAAAATAATATGTTTTTGTTTTTCAAAATGTTCGTATCAAATAAAAAATTCCATGCCTAAAACATTTGAAGAACGAATTATGCTTGCTTTTATTTTGTAGGGATAAATGAAAATATCGATTCCGTCATTTTTTTTCAGACAGCAAGTCACACGAAACGAAAGTGCGTTATTTCTTTTGTCGGAACTATGATTTATATGATTAATGTGATTAGTATGATTATGCTTTTTTGTGTCGTTAGTACGTCATTATTCACTATTCGTTATTAGTTATTCACTACCAAAAGCCCCTAAATCCCAATGTCATTAAGTTAAGGAATAATGAGTCGTGATTTTTTTTTACCATTGCATCGCCAAGTCGGGAAGACACCAATTTCGATCTCTTTGCGGCATCATATTTTCATGTCTTTGTGTCCAAAAAATCTTTAACTTAATGACATTGCCCTATACCCTGATCCTTTTCCCGTATCTCCCGTATGTACTGTAATACAAACTCTTCCTGCGTCACTTTGAGCAGTGACGCGTTCTCATCGTACTTGTAATATGCCTGCGTTGTTACGCCAAGCTGTCAGCAAAGACTTTCTACCGGATATGATTTCCCGTTCTTTGCATGCAGGTTCTTTACAGTTTAGCGTCAGCTTTTTATCTTATTGAAATTCTGAATTTCGTTTCGGCAACATTGATCATTTCATCGTAAGCATCCGCTCGTAGACGCTCCTCTCTGAGTGCAACACACAAACTGGCAATCTCTGCTTCCAGGGCTTTGATATCCTTTGTCTGAAGTTCGCTGCCTGTCGGCGGTGTCTGTGACGTTTGCTTTTGTTTTTGCATCTTAACGCATTGTCTGTCATTTTTTGGTGTAACGATAGAAAGCCATCTGGAAACCGTAGAATGACCTATGGGTGTAATCCGCGAAATTCGCTTTCCACCATAGCCTTTCTCATAATGTAATCGCAGTACTTCTGCTAAATACTGCTCCTGTTTTTTTGTGTATTTTGTCATTCTTTACTCTTTTGTGAGTCAACTTTTTTTAGAGAAAGACATTTTTGGGGAGGAGAAGCGTAGCTACAGGCGTGCCCCAACGACGCATGTTTTTTTGAACCTCTCCACCCTGCCGCTGAGCGAAAACACCTCCACGTAGACCACGTAAATGCCCACGGCGGCGACCCTTCCGTTGTCGCATACGCCATCCCACGACAGCCGCCCCTCTACAGCCAGCATAGCGTTTCGGCACAGCACCTTGACCGGCCTGCCCGCCGCGTCGAAAATGGTGATGTTGGCCACGTATCCCTCGGCGGGCATGGTGTAGGCCACGAAAAGCATGTCGTCGAAGCCGTCGCCGTCGGGCGAAAACACTTCGGGGAAGAGCTTTACAGCATCGCTGCTGCTGCCGCCGCCGTCGCGCTCGGAGTACTGCGAGTTTTTGCCGGTAGGCGTGGCAAATCCCGAAATCTGCGCCGCCGACAGCCAATTGGTCGGCTCGCCCGCCGGAAGATGTGGGCTGATGCGCTCCAGCGAAACGCCTTTGGTGGAGGCGAGTATGCCGCTGTGCATTTTTTCGGAGTAGTAGAAATCCTCCAGCACGCTGCCGGCGCTGTCGAGCAGCGTTACGCACCCCTGGCTGCCGCCGTATGGCGGCAGCGCGGCGAGGGCAATAAAGGCTTCGGGGTTGGGGCAGCGGTACTGCTCGCGCACCACGTCGGGCAGGGTGGTTAGCGCTACGTGCTCGTGGGGGAAAAGCGCGTATGGGGGCAGGGCATACGACTTGTCGACCTCGCCGGTAGCCGGCTTGCGGTTGGCGAGGCGAAGCCCTCCCAGCTCGGCAATTTTTTCGGAGCGGTTGTAGAGCTCCACAAAGCAAACGCCGCCGACGCGGGGGTTGAACAGCGCCTCGTTGATGACAACGTCGCCCGATGCGGGGGCTTCGCCAAAGCCCACCTGCACGGAAAATTCGGCGGTGCAGCTTTGCGCCAGGTCGCAAACCGCGCCTGCACCGGCCGAAAGCGTGTAGAGGGCGTGACGCTCCAGCGGACGGGCAAAAGCGAGCGTAACGGCCATTGGCCGCTCAATGTCCCACCGCAGGCTGTGGGCTTCGCCAATGCCGTTGTCTACCGCAAAGCTGTGGGCGTTGAGCGTTCTCTCGTCGAGCGCCTCGCTAAAGCGGAGGTGCAGCTCGCTGCCCTCCACCTCAAAGCTGAGGAGCTTTGGCGGCGTAACGTCGGGGTTGGCTGCCGCCACCGAGTTTTGCTCTCCGGGCGTTCCGCCGCGCTCGCTCTCGGAGGCGCGCCAATTGGCGGCGTTTTCCTCGAGGTTGTTCAGGTCAACTTTTTCGAGCGAGTATCCGCCCGACTTTTTCGCTTCGTCGGCGTACCATGAATCGCTGTAGGAGAGGACGGCAACGGGAAACCCGTAGGCGTCGGAGAGCGAGAGGCTCGCGCCGCCGTCGGTGAGCTGAGGCCGCGCCGTAACGGTGAGCACGCCGGCCAGCTCCGACGTTACGCTGCCGATGAGCGCGTAGCTGTTGGCCTCAATCATGCCGGAGGTGATGCGGCCTGCTCGCGATGAGCTTGCAATCGTCCATCCGGCGAGGTCTATGTTGCGGTAGGTGCGGTTGTAGAGCTCAATGTACTCGGCGGGCAGCTCGCTCTCGCTGTTGGGGTGCACCATGAGCTCGCTGAACACCACGTCGCCGTAGCGCGGCACGCTGAGCGAAAACTCGTGGTAGTCGCTGCCGTAAGTTCCCTGCGTGTTGGGCAAATCCGTAACGTCGAGCGCGTAGTCGCCGGTGGCAAGGTATTCGCCTGTGAAGATGGCCACAGAGGAGGGGGTTAGCAGCCTCGCCGAGTCAATGGGCAAGGGACTGCCGTCGGCGGTGTTGACGATGCTGTAGCGCGAAACGTCGGCTACGAGCACGGTATCAACCGGCTTGCTCAGCAACGCCAGAAGGCTGCGCGAAGTTCTGCGCTGCACCGACACTACCTTCAGGGGGCGGGGCACGAGGTCAACCGTCAGGTTGTCGGCAAAAAAATTTGCGTAGTTGGAGGTGGAAAATGCAA
Source organism: Prevotellaceae bacterium (assembly GCA_031255195.1). GTDB lineage: Bacteria > Bacteroidota > Bacteroidia > Bacteroidales > UBA932 > JAITMY01. Next base: position 3,074 of record JAIRSZ010000112.1, read on the forward strand.
AGAGAAATCCAAAGTTTTCGCCTGGGAGATCGCTTGCATCCGTTGCTTTTCCGTAGGGAATCAGCCGCTCTGCATCGCCCTGATCGTTGGCAAAAAGCGTCCACTCGCCCCGCGCAGAGCGCGTGACCTTCACCGCCAGCTTTTTACCTCGCGTTGTAATGGTGGTTGAAATGACCGGCGCAATGATACCCGCAGTAATCTTGAACAGCTTTAGCGTATCGCCGCCCAGACTGCTGTAAACGCCTGCTGCGTAGGCGTTCACCTCAGACCCGTTGGCGCTCATGCCCGCGGCGTCTGCGCTGGAGGCAAGGAACGCCAGCCAATAGTTGTTGGCCGAGGTGGTGGAGGATGCGTAGCAAACGGAAAAGCTCCAGGCGTCGCTTTCCGCGCCTGGGTTGGGGCGGGGAAGGAAGGATATTTTATCTACGGCGTTGCGGCCTGCGGCAATGCTGCGCACGTGGCGCAAAACCCTGCTGCCGCCAAGCAAAGCCGTATCTTTCACCTCCCAGCCGCTTTCGGGGTCTTGCAGGAAAAACGGCAGGCCGCCGTCTTCAAAGTCGACGCTTGTCTGCGCCTGTAGCAGCGTAGCCGCGCAGCTTGCCACCACCGTGCAGCACAGCAGTAATTTTTTTACATGGTACAGCATAGGCTTGATAGTTGTTTAGTTTAACTCCACATTTTCCCCTGCCACGTGTTGCGCTGCTCCAGCCGCCTGTCGAGCAAGGCCAGCAGCTGCTCGTTGCGGATAAGCCCCCAATCGGAGCGGGCAAGAAAGCGCGGCGGTACCTCGCCGGCAAAGCGTTCCACCACAATGTTGGGGTTAAATCGCTCCAGAAAGTCGACGAAAAAATCTACGTACTCGTCCACCCCAAAGCGCACAAAGTCCTGCGGATGCTCGGCGAACTCGCGCGCCATTACGGTATTTTTTATCAGCTGCAGCTGGTGAAACTTGACGGTCGTCAGCGGCATTGCCGACAGGATAGCGGCTTCGCGGAGCATATCGTCCTTTGTTTCGCCCGGCAGCCCCAGGATGATGTGAGCGCCCACGCCGATGTCGCGCTGCGCGGTTGCCTCAATAGCCCTTGCCGCCGCCGCAAAATCGTGCCCGCGATTGATGCGGCGCAGCGTCCTGTCGTAGCACGACTCCACGCCGTACTCCACCGCCACGTAGCTTTCCTGCGCAAGCTGCGCAAGGTAGTCCAACTTTTCCCCGTCGATGCAGTCGGGGCGCGTACCCACCACAATGCCCGCCACCTGCGGGTGTTTGAGGGCTTCGCCGTAGACGCTGCGAAGCACGTCGAGCGGCGCATACGTGTTGGAAAACGCCTGAAAGTACGCCAAGTACTGTTGCGCTTTTCTGTAGCGGTGCGTGGCGTGAAACGCTATGCCCTCGTCAATTTGCTGCGTAATGCTCTTATGCGGCAGGCAGTACGAGGGGTTAAACGCGCTGTTGTCGCAGTAGGTGCAGCCGCCAACGGCAAGGCTGCCGTCGCGGTTGGGGCAAGTAAATCCGGCGTTGATGGCGACCTTCTGCACGCGCTGTCCAAACCTGCGCCGGAAGTACCCTGCGTAGGAGTTGAAGCGGCGACCGCCCTCTACCATCAGCCATGTGTCAGCATTAGAAGCCAAAGCCGTCTATTTCCTTCTCCTCCTCTTTTTGCTCCACAAAAGGCTTTGCCTTACCCTGCACCGCGTGGCCTTCCACGTGTATGGCGCGGAACGGGCGGACGGGGCAAATGAACTCGCACCCGCCGCAGCCTATGCATATATCAACGTTTATGTGCGGAATTGTGAGGCCATCCTTGTACGGAGTCATCGTTACGGCCTGCGTAGGGCAGTGCTCCGAACATGCGCCGCAGCTGGTTTCGTCGGTTTGAACTACGCAAAGCTCCCTGTAAAACTCTACGTATCCCCCCTGATTCAGGTGTTTTTCCTCCTTTGTGAGCGGCTTTATCGCGCTGTTGGGGCACACCTCCGAGCAGACGGTGCAGTCGAAGTTGCAAAAGCCCTTTTCAAAGTACATGGTTGGCTGCATAACGCCCGCAAGCCCGTACTCCAGAAAGGCAGGCTTCAGCGCCCGCGAGGGACATTTGCTGATGCACAGGTGGCACGACGTGCAGTGCTTTAGCATGTGGTCAATGCTTACCGCGCCCGGAGGCAAGATGGGATGCCGGCGTGCGTAGCGGTTGCTTCCCGTCAGGCTGCCGGTTTTATCCTCAGCAACGGCTACGGGCGCAGCGGCTACCGTAGCCATGCCTGCCGTCAGAAACCGCCGCCTTCCCTCATTGACAGGAAGCTCTGCGGGCACGGCAACGCTGTGGTGCGGCGATGTTGCCGCTGCCGTCGGCTCTTTTTTGGGCAAAAGCTTCGGCGAGTACTTTAGAGCGTCCTTTCGGCAAGCGTCCACGCAGCTGAAGCAAGCCACGCAGCGGCTGCCGTCAACGGTTTTTTGTCGGCTGCTGATGCACGCGGCCTTACACTTCATTTCGCACGCCCCGCAGCTGTTGCACTTGCTTTTGTCTATCCTGATTTTGAACGTAGAAAACCGGCTCACAAAGCCCAAAACCGTACCCACCGGACAAATCGTGTTGCAGTACGTGCGCCCGTGCCGCCACGCCAGGAAGCCGATGGCCAGCATGGTGAGCGCCGCCACCGCTAAGGAAAACGCGCTTGCCACAAACACGTCTGTTTTGTAGAAGGTGTAGCTGCCGAAGTGCGTGAAGATTGCCGCCAGAGCGTTGTTGCCCGCCATGTATACGGGCTTGAAAATGTTGGCCGCCATGCGCCCGTAGGCGCTGTACGGGTCAACGAGACCCAGCATCAGCGGGAATTTCAGGCAAATGGTCAGCGCAGCAACAAGCATGGTTACCCGCAGCACGTTTTTGGCTTTGCTGAACTTATAGCGTTTCTTCCTTCTTGCCGTTCGCTTTGAGATCCAAGCTACTACATCCTGATACACTCCCATAGGGCATACCGACGAGCAGTAGGCTCTCCCAAAGAGCAGGGTCACGAGCAACAGCGTCAGCAGCACGGTGAGGGACGCCGCCACTGCTGCCGGTACGAACTGCACCCGTGCCAGCAGGTTACCCACTTTTTCGGGCATTAAGCCCGAAAAGTCAACAAAATAGAACGTTACCAGCGCAAATAGCGTTGCTGATACCCCGATTCTTACTTTTCTTAGCATACGACAATAGCCCCTATCCTATAATTTTATTCTCTTGATATTCAGCTTATCCAGCTCCATTGTTCCCAGCCCCAGCGTTTGGCCGTTGGCGAGGTGGCCAACGTTGGCCAGAGGCATATTCCTGATTTGCCCAAAAAACCTTGCGGCGGCGGTATCCACCGCAACAACGTCCCTTGAGATGAAGAGGCTCTTTGTGTCCACCACGTCGGAGGTGGTGCGGCCTTGCGGCCCGTTGGTTTTCATGGTGCGGTAGGCGTCAACCACGTTCAGCGCCGCCTTTTTCTCCAGCGTGCAAACGTCGGCTATGCACTGCTGGAGGCCGGAGCTGTGGAATATGCGCCGGTCCCAGATAATCCCCATGTAGTTTTTCATGGAAATGGACAGGTTTGCGCCACCGTGGTGCTTGAGCACCGGCACGTTGATCCATGCATCGCAGCTCAGTATGGCTTCGTGCACCTTTACCGTTTTCAGGTTTTTTCCCTGCGACAGCGGGACTTCTTTGTAGTACGATTCTTCGTGCGCAGGCAACATTTTAGCGCCTGCTGCCTTAGCTGCCGCCTCAATGCCGCTGTTTCTGTAGCATTTTATCCAATCGTCGCAGGTATGGTCGAGCACGCTAACCTCCTTTGCTCCGGCCTGAAAGCATTGCCGCACAACCTCGGCAACCAGCTTGGGGTTGGTATTTCCGGCCAGCTCGGGCGCTTTGTCCCAACCAATGTTGGGTTTCACCACCACCTTCCAGCCTTTTTTGACGAAGTTGGACATACCGCCCAGCTCCTCAATAGCCTGCCTGAACATCGCCTCCGGCTCGCCGCCCATGATGGCAACCATGTCAACAGGCTTCCCGTTTTGCGATTGAGCCATCAAGTCCATTCCGCCTTTCGATTTCAGCGTAACGGCCGCGCCGGCGAGCGCCAGCGTTCTCAAAAAATCTTTTCTATCCATGATAAAGTAGCCATAAAAAAATAAAGTAGCACATTGAAGATTTTGTCAATTAGTAGCAAGCCAAACCTTGCAAACATGCGAATCGGGGGTGGAAAATTACCCATAACGACGCGCTGTGGTGTACGTTGATGTCAGGCTCTCTTTCTTTTCGGTTTTCTGCTGCCGTTAAGCTGGCCTGACGCCACTTAAAAAGATTAGCGGTTACGCCAGCTTTAACAGCAGATGAAGCGGCCGGATTTACAACTTGGGAGCGTATCAGTGGTGTAAAATCCTGGTGTAGCGTTTATTGCGCTTTTCCGCAGGTGGCGACACATTTTTTGTACCCTCCACCTGCGGGGCGCGCCGGCTCGCTAAATTATCCACGGAAATTTGAAGCACGCCTCGTCGTATAGCGCGTAGTCGGCCGTTCCGTTCACGGCAAAGGTTTTTACGAGCGCCGCCCCCTGTAGCAGCGTTGTCGCCAGCTTGAGCGTCGCCCCCGTCTTGACGCGGTCGTCGACCACGAGGATGGTGCGACCCTTAAACTCAAAGTCAACGGGCGACAGCAGCTTTGGAGCGTCGAACTTCGGCCTTTGGCAGCTGTCGCGCAGGTTGATCCTCAGCAGCCGCAGCTCCACGTCGAGCCGCTGGTTGAGAATCGCCGCGGGGATTACGCCGCCGTTGGCAATCGCCACGAGCATGTCAAATTTTTCGGCAAAGGCGATGGCTTTGAACTTTTCCAACGCCTCGTTGAATGTTTTAGTCTGCATGGGGTTAGTCTGCACGGAGGAAGAGGGGAGCTACACCTTAGCCAGCGCTTTCAGCACGGCGTACCCCAGAAATACCTGAACCAGCAACCCAGGGTAGCCGATTCTCAGGTCTGCTATAGCCTTGAAGAAGTCGGCCACGATAGCCCACTCCACGAGCGTGCCCACCAGCTGGTAGGCCGCTACCGCTGCGGCTATGGCTACGAGGGAAACCTTGCCGCTCAGCCGCGCTGCGCAGGCCGCTCCCACCGCGAGCAGCACCGACTTGGCGGCTATTACGGGTAGCACGGCCACCGGCGGCATGTCGAACAGCAGGCTGTTGACAAGCGGCGAGATGACGGCCGTCAGCAGCCCGACGTGGATGCCGTACTTGTACGCCGCAATCAGCGTAAAAAAGTAGATGGGCAGCCACCTCAGCCCGCCTCCCGGCGCCAGGTGACAAAGTTGGGGCAACAGAACGTTACCGGTAATAAAAGCCAAAGCAAACAAGTAAGTCTTTGACTCCTTGTAGGATAAGGAATAAAATTTTGCTGTTGTTGCATTCATCGCTGTTACAATTTTTTATAGTTTAAACAATATGTGAGAATTTAGTTTTTATTGTAAAGCACCCCAGCATCCGAAAAAAAATCATAACGCGCAAGCAGCAAATGTGTTACAGTAGCGCTGGACATAGGCAAAGAATCGCAAGTTGGGAAGAAATTTCTCGCAACGAAATTCGGAACACTACGCCCGCTAAGGCTGGCAGCAAATGTACGAAATTAGCCGTAATGTCGAC
>JAIRSZ010000147.1 GCA_031255195.1 Prevotellaceae bacterium
GCGGTAGGCAATATTAACAACATGCTCTTCGGGCAGGTTAGCCCAAACGAAGCGTACACGCTGGTCGCGAAAGTCGAAAACAACTCCTGCATCTTCGGTTTCTACCTGTTCTGCTTCAAAGCCTTTGGGCAAATCTACGTGAAAGCGCGCAAACCCTTCCACATTTTGCTTGTCTATGGAAACCTTTACGATGAAAGATTCCCCAGCTACGGCCTCAGTAGCCTCGTCTGCGACGAAAATTTTTAGCGCTACCTGATTTACTCCCTGTGCCTGCGTCAAGCCAATGTTCATGCCCAATGCGGCAACTATAGATAATATTTTTTTCATATTTGCGAAAGTATGGAGCTTGATATAAATAACGTGTAAAGTTACTAAACTATTGCGGATTTTCTTAACAGAAAAGAGGCATCTTATTTGGTTTTTACTGATTATAACTATTCTTATGTGATTAAATTGTTGATGTTAAGCAAGTTGCAAAAGTTATTTTTTTTCTTTGTTGATAAAAAACTAAAGGTAATGATGCTCTGCCGTCAAGTTTTTCCGCTGGATGATGCATTTTGGCACCTCGCTAAAGTAATGCGTAACGTATATGAGGGTTTTGTTTTTTTGTCGGCAAAACATTTCGATGGTTTGCGTAACCCTCTCCTTGTTCGACGGATCTAACCCGTGCATAGGCTCGTCTAATATCAGCAGCTCCGGATTTTTTACAAACGCTCGCGCAAGCATGACTAAGTGCTGTTCGCCGAACGATATTTTCAGAAATGAGGTTTCCTTGAGGTGCGACACCCCGAATACTTCCATCCACTGCCACGCCATTTGACGCTGCTCCTGCGTGCACTTGTGGTGCAGCCCTATGTGGTCGAAAAGTCCCGAGCAGACAACGTCGAGGCAGGTGATGTCGTCGCGGTAGTAGAGGAGCAGCTCCGGCGAAGCGTACCCAATGCGCTTCTTTATATCCCAAATGCTTTCGCCTGTACCCCGCTTTTTCCCGAAAAGCGAAAAGTTGTTGGCGTAAGCCTGCGGGTTGTCGCCGTATATCAGGCTTAGCAGGGTTGATTTTCCGGCGCCGTTTGGTCCAAGCAGCGCCCACTTTTCACCTCTTTTTACCTGCCAGTCCAGATCTTTCAGGATGGTGTAAGCGCCATACCGCACCTGAACGTTGTGCATGTCCAGCACCAAGTGGTAGTTGGCGGCAGATGATTCCTGCACGGGGGGCAGGATGTACGATTTTGTTCGGGCAAACATGGTCTCCTGCTGCTCCGTATCGGCAAGGAAGTAGGAGGGCGTTACGCTCGGCAAGCAGCGCATCCGCATAACGGGGAGCACGTGCGTTATCATGTCGGGGATTTCGTTGGGGTTGGCGAGTATCAGCATCAGCTGCACGTCGCCTGTTTGCGCCAGCTGCACGAGCAAGTCGTTTAGCAACATGCGCGACCTCTCATCAAGCCCGATGTAGGGGTTGTCCAAAATCAGCACCTTGGGGAGTGACTTTAGCACGTTGATGATTAAAAATTTGCGCAGCTCTCCGCTGGAGAGGCAGATGATGTTTCTGTCGAGCAAATCCTCTACCCCAAACAACTTAATGAGCTTCTTCACTTCATTACCGCTGTCCGATGTTTGTATTAAATCGCGCACTATCGGCGTTTCTTCTTCCGTTGAGTGCCAGCGTTGCTGATAGTACAGGTGGCGGGAGTCGACCAGGCTATACATGTCGCGAAAGCTCACCATCTTTACTTTTTCGTACAGTGGAGCGTCGCCGGGGATGTCGTACTTGACGCTACCTTCGGCAAGAGGCAGCTTGCCCGTAAGCAGGTTGGCAAAGGTTGTTTTTCCTGCTCCGTTGGGGCCTACTACAGCCCAATGCTGATTCGGGTACAGGTCGAAGTTGAGCGGGTGCTGAAAGCGAAGCTCAGGGTCGCGAAGTACGGCGTTGCTTATGTGAATGAGTGGTGTTGACATGGCTAAATTAATTGTACAAAATTTCACCTCTTACAGGCGAGGTATAATGAATATTTTTATGTTCTTCCAAGTAGCTTGCAACAGCTTTTACCGTAGCTACGCCAAGTCCTGTTCCCTTGCAACCAAGCGGCAAGGGGTATTCGTCGGGCTTGGTAGACATGTAGCTGTTCATTACCACCGAATAGCGTTTGGTCGGGTTTATCGGGCGACCGTTGGGCAGGGTAATGCTCACCGATACGTCGTTGTCCGCAGGCCGAATGGCGTAGCGAATTCCCGAAGTGCACAAGTCTATGCGGTTAAAGTGCAGGTAGTTGTTTTTTATAAGCTGTTTCAGGTCGGCTTCGGTCATATCGAAGCGAACGAGCTCGTTGCCGAACGGGTCGGCGTAGTAAACGTCGCTCACTTTAATTTTTCCGGCGGGCAGCGCATCTATCCGTACACCGTTGATGTTTTGCAGCACGATGTCTGCGCCGGTTACGCTGCGCATGGCGTCGCAGAAAAAGTTGCCAATGTTTGCCTGCCCCAAAATGGTATCGGCAAGCGTGGTAATGACGCGGTTAAGCGCAGGGTTGTTGTTGTACTCCTCTATTTTACGCGAAGCAAGCGTGTCTCGCTGTGTTAGCTGCGCTATGTCTATCAGCTGGTTGCGCTTGCTCACTACGCGCCCGTTGCGCAGCTTCACGGTGGTGCGGCCAATGTAGCGCGTGTAGCGCGCTGCCTGCGTAACCAGCACGCCGTTGACCCGTATGCCGCTGTCGAGCTTCGTGTGCGTATGCCCGCCAACGATTACGTCTATTTCGCCGAAGCGTTCGGCAAGCAGCGAATCCTCGGAGACGCCGACGTGCGTGAGGGCGATGAGCAGATTGCTTTTTTTGCGCAGCGGAATGTACTTTTCAAATTCGTCCTGCGGATTTGAGAAGTGCAGCTTCTTGAGGTTTTCCGAGTGGGCTTCGGGGCGTTCCTGCGTTAGCCCAACGAGACCGATTTTTTCACCCGATTTGGTAAAAATCAGATACGGTTGCAAGTTGTGAATGGGGCTGCTATCGGTGTTGATGTTGGCGCATACAAACGGGAAGCAGGCCTGCTCAATGCGCTGTGCGAGCACCTCCTGCCCGTAGTCGAACTCGTGGTTGCCGAGCGTGCTTGCGTCGAAGCGTATGTCGTTCATCAGATCAATGACAGGGTAGCCCTTTTCGGCGCAGTAGTCCACCACCGGATTACCGGAAAAGAGGTCGCCCGCCGAGAGCAGCAGCACGTTGGGGTGCTGCTGCCGCTGCTCGCTAACGTAGGCGGCAACCTTATCCAGGTCGTTGATGTGGCTGTGTATATCGTTAAGCGAAAGAATAACCACCTCCGTTTCTCCGGCGCGACAGCCCGACAAGGCGAGCAGCAGGACAAAAATTCTTACTTTTTTTAGATTCAATATTCTGTAATTTTTCAAATTCGTAGTTCTTCAACTTTCTGTTCTCAACTTTCTGTTTTCAGCAACCTCATAAGGAAAATGTAGGTTGGAAAATGGTCGCTGTATCCTCCGATGAACGTGTTTCCTGAGTAGGTGCGAAACGGGTATCCGGCGTACCTGCCATCCTTTTGCTTGAGAAAATCCTCATTGAAAACGCCCGACTTGTGGAATTTATACGTAGTAAAATCTTTCCCCAGCAGCGTTTCCGAAACGATAATCTGGTCAAAAAGATTCCAGGAATCGCTCCAGGCCAGTGAGCCTATACCCTTCTTAAACCACCCGTACATGGTGTTGTAAAGTCCTCCCTTTTCGGTTTTGTTGACCGATGAGCGTGCCTTGAGCACGCTGGTGAGGCTTTTGCTTGAGGGGTCGTCATTAAGGTCGCCCATGACGATAATTTTGGCGTTAGGGTCTGCGCTGTACAGGGAGTCCACAATGGTGCGGCACAAGGCGGCTGCGCCGTTGCGCAGGGGCTTGCTGACCTTTTCGCCACCGCGTCGCGACGGCCAGTGCATTACGATGAGGTGTACCAGCTCGCCATCAAGCAAGCCCGATACCATCAGGAGGTCGCGGGTGCGGAAACCTGGTCTTTCCGGTATCTTCAGGCGCACCGGGCGCGAGCTGAGCACGCTAAAGCGGCTTGTCTGGTATATCAACCCCACATCAACGCCGCGCGGGTCGGGCGAATCGTAGTGTACGATGCCGTAGTCAACCTCGTTAAGCGGCGGCGTTTTAATCAGGTCTTCGAGCACCAGGCGGTTTTCTATCTCCGCCACCCCCAGAATGGTAGGTCCTGAGGGCGCTAAGTCTGCGCCTATTTTGTGGATGGCAGCTGCCATGTTGCGCTGCTTGTACTCGTAGCGTTCAGAAGTCCATCTGTTTATGCTGTTTGGCAGAAACTCCGCGTCGTCGGTGTTGGGCGACTTGATGGTATCAAAAAGATTTTCGAGATTGTAGAACGCCACGCAAGCCACCGTATATTTTTGTTTTTGCGCAAAGCCCATGCTCGCTGTCAGCATTAGTGCCAGCAGGGCTGGTGCGCAAAATAATATGTTTTTCCTTTTCATTGATAAATTCGCAAATATTAGAAGGTAGTATTAACCCTCTTCGATTTTCCTCACAAATATAACTATAAATATTGACATGTAATATACCCATTTATGTTAACGTGTTGCATTTATGAGAATTTAGGGGCTTTTAGCAAATAAAACTTTACTTTTTCCGTATTGTCATTGTACCATAATATTCAAAACTCTACTGTTTTATATTGTTATCCAAAGATTATAAATAATACGATTTATTAACATGAAAAATTTCATATTTGTTATACTGTACATAACCATGCTACCGTTAGCAGCGCTGGCGCAGCCCGCCGCCGACAGCATTTTGTCCGGCAGCTCTCACCAGGCTGTCGAGGCGCAGGCGGAGCTTGGTTTGAGCGGCGATATAGCAGAGATAGACATTGACGAGGAGGGCGGCGGCGGGCAAAACATTTCAGGCTTGCTGGGCGCTTCGCGCGACGTGTTTGCCTCGCAGGTGCAGTACAACCTGAGCGCGTTTCGCTTTCAGGAGCGCGGTTACGGGTCGAACTACACGTCGGTTTACTTCAACGGGTTTTCGCTGCAAGACCCCGAGATGGGCTACGCCAACTACAGCGTGTGGGGCGGACTGAACGACGCGCTGCGCAGCTACACCACCAGGCAGGGCATAGAGCCTTCGGAGCAGTCATTTGGTAACTTTTCCGGCGTAACCTCGTATAGCACGAAAGCCTCCGGCTACCGCAGGCAGAGCAGCGTGTCTGTTGCCGTGTCCAACCGCACCTACGAGTGCCGGTTGATGGCAACGACCTCCAGCGGGCTGATGAAAAACGGCTGGGCGTACACGCTCTCGGCCTCGACGCGGCTGGGCAGCTCGGGCTACATGGAGGGCACGCCCTACGAGGCGTTTGGTTACTTTCTGGCGGTGGAAAAGCAGCTTGCCAGGGTGCACAGCCTCAACCTGACCGTTATGGGCGCTCCGTTACAGCGCGGCATGTCGAGCGCCGTGATTCAGGAGGCCTACGACCTGTACGGCAACTACTCCTACAACCCGCGCTGGGGCTACCAGAACGGCAAAGAGCGTACAGCGCGTATTCGCAATACGCACCTGCCGTTGGCGATGCTCAACTATGCGTGGAACATTAACGAAAACTCGAAGCTGGAGGCGGGAGTTTCGCTCCTTGCAGGGCGCAACGGCACGACGGACTTGGACTGGTTTGAGGGTAATGATCCTCGCCCAGACTACTACCGCAAGTTTCCGAGCTACCAAACCGACCCGGCCATGAAGGAGTGGTATACCGCGCAGTGGAAGGCTAACGACCCTGCCACCACGCAAATTGGCTGGGATGCGCTGATACGGGGCAACTACAACGCCAACCTCGGCAAAGCGCCCGGCGATTGGCAGGCTATGACCATTGTGAAGGAGTACCGCAACGACCAGCAAACGCTGAGAGGATTTGCCAGCTACTCCAACCACTTTAACCAAAATGTGTCGATATACGGCGGGATAGAGGCGCGTGCCTACAATGGCTTGTTCTTTCAGGTGGTGAAGGATGCTCTGGGCGCCGACTACTACCTGAACGTCGACAAGTTTGCCATGAGCGACCACGCCCTTACACCCCAAAACGCCTACTACGACGTGAACGACAGCGATCTGAAAAAACGCACCGGCAACAAGTTCGGCTACGACTACAACATTCGCCAGAACGATGCTTCGGGCTGGGCGCAGGTGAAGCTCAGCTACGGGCGCTTTGACGGCTACTTAGCCGGAATGGCAGGCTACACCGAGTTTTGGCGCGACGGCAAGATGAACAACGGCCGCTTTGCCGAAACGGGACGCTCGTATGGCAAATCGAAAAAGGAAGCGTTTGCGCACTACGCCGCCAAGCTTGGCGCTACCTGCAAGATTACGGGGCGCAGCTACGCTCAGCTTAATGCCGGCTACGAGCTTCGCCCGCCGCTGTTCAAAAACACCTATTTGCAGGAGCGCTACCACGACTTCACGGTTGCCGATTACGGCCTGAACATTAACAGCGAAACGATATACAGCGCCGACCTAAGCTACCACTACAGAGGCCCAGGCTTCAAGCTGCGCGCATCGGCGTACTGCACGCAGAGCAAAAACGCCTCAGAGGTAAAGGTGTTCTACATGGAAGGCTCGTCTGCGCTGGTGGAGTACATAGCGCAGGATTTGGACAAGCGATACATAGGCGGCGAGCTGGGGGCAAGCTGCAACCTGTCGCCTACCTTCACCCTCGAGATGGCGCTGACGCACGGCTGGTACGGCTACACCTCGAATCCCAACACCTCGGTCATAGCCGACGACGATGCTGCACGGGTGGACGCTATCAGGTTTCACAAAGCCTACATTAAAGGTTACAACGTTGGCGGACGCCCCCAAACAGCGGGTACGGCAACGCTGACCTACCGCTCGCCGAAGTATTGGTTTGTGGGTATTACGGGTAGCGTGGCGGGCAACACCTACATCGAAATAAACTACGACAGGCGTACCCACGAGGCCATATCATTTTTACCCGGAACTCCACAGTACAGCCAGCAGCTGGAGCAGGAAAGATACCCCGTGGCCTACACGATAGACGCATTTGCCGGCATCTCGTGGCGAATCAGGAAGGCCGGCACAGTAGGAATTAACGGAAACGTGCAAAATCTTCTGAACAAAAATTTTAAAACGGGCGGGTTTGAGCAGCTGCGCTACGACGTGACTTCGCTGAGCAAATTTCCCTCAAAGTACTACTACAGCTTTGGCTTTACGTTTTTCGTGCAGGCCTACTACCGCTTCTAACGAGAAGCCGCTGTAGCAACGTCTAACTTCAACAACGCCTATTTAACCAAACGATTGATTACGAATAAGGATATGAAAAAGAAATGCAATATATATTTTTCCATGCTGCTTATGGCGATGCTCTGCCTGAGCTCGTGCATAAAAAGCAGGTACGATTACGCTCCGCTGTTCCCTGCAATACCTACTATGGACATGGCTACAAAGTACGTCAACGAAACTTTTGACGCTGTGGCCAAGGTTGACGGGCAAATGCTACAACCGCCCCCCGGCTGGTCGAACTTTGCCGTCTCCGGTGTGCGCGCCTTCCAAACCGGCGTGCTGGCCATAAAGGGCAAAACCGTGATGCGCAGCGTAATGGGAACAGGCTACCTCTCCGCTGACACCGTAAACGATTTCTGGCTGATGATGCCGCCGCTCGACGTGTCGGACTCCACCAGCCGCCTGACTTTTCAGGCAGGGCTTACCTACGACAACGCGAGCACCACGCTTTCGATAGTATACAGCGATCGCTATAGCGGCGGCACGGATACTTTTGACCCGAACGAGTGGAAGGAGCTGATAACCGTAAATGTTCCGGCAACCTCATCGGGGCCGGTAGAGATGGTGCAGCATCCCCCCATCTCGCTGTATGGGCTGGGCGGAAACCGCAACGTGGTGTACGTTGCCTTCAGGTATCGAAGCGTGGTCTCGCTGGAGAGCATTGCCGAAGACAACGCCAAGCGCGCCAACTACTACATAGACAACGTTGTCTTCAGGCGTAAGTGACAAGTCAAAGAAAAAAAACATCATACAAAAAAATGAAACAAAATATTTTATGGGCTGTGGCCTTGCTTTTTGCTGTGGCCTCGCCGTCGTGCGATATGGAAAAGGGCGACCCACAGCCACCTGGAGGGCTTACCCAGCTGTACGAAACCTTTGAGTCGCTGAGCAGCAAGAACAGCGTTAGCCAGCTTAGCGGATGGACAAACATTATGGTGGTGGATAGCGCCTACACCGCGCCGCTGCAATGGCAGGCATACGAAACGGGGTGCAACATGGTAATGCAGGCTTCGGCGCACAAGTACGACGACAGCAACCGAGGTATACGCTACGAATCGTGGCTGCTTACCCCGCCCTTAGACTTTAACCGCACCGCAAACAAAACCCTATCCTTCCGCAGTCAGGCGGCCTACTGGATGGATTCTACTACCCTCGACGTGTTCCTGGTAAAGGATATTTCGGCGATAGGCGCTCCTGAAAAGCTCGTGCCGCTACAGGCCAACCTGCCCACCCAAAGTACGACAAACAAGTGGCTAACAACCACCCTGAACATGAGCGGGGTGAAGGGCGTTGCCATGCTTGGCTTTCGCTACAGGGCGGTGGGGGGCGCTTCGGCCTCCACGTCATTCCGCATTGACGATGTGACCTTTGGGGATGTGAGCAAATCTCCCAACGTCCCCCTGCTTGCGGAAGATTTTACGAAAAGCTTGGGCGGATTTACGGTGGTGAGCAAAACCGGAGCACAGCAGTGGAGCTGGAACAGCAACACCGCCAACGCTCCCTATACGCACGCCGCCAAAATAAGCGGCTTCGTTTCGGGAAACTCCAACCCCAACGAAGACTGGCTCATCTCGCCGTCCGTTGACCTTAGCCGCGTGCAGGGTGCAACGCTCATCTTTGAGCATAGCATCAACAAGGGCTTGCCCTCTGTGGAGGTGATGCGGCAGGAGCAAACCGTGCTGGTATCGACAAATTGTGTAGACCCCGACAAACCCGACAACGCAACGTGGGAATCGCTGACGATACCCGCATACCCGTCGGGGACTACATGGACATTTGCATGCTCAGGAAGAATCAGCCTGTCAAAATACACAGGCAGCAGTAACGTCCGCATAGCGTTTAAGTACGTCAGCGGAAAAGACAATGCTGCCACGTGGAGCATAGCAAATTTCAAAGTGACAGGCAAATAGTCATTCATAATTATTCATTTAAAAACAACAAATCATGAGAAAATTAAGAATATTCGCAGTGTTTTTCATTTTTGCAGCCGGCGCTACGTCGTGCAAAAAAGACAACGTAAAGGATGATGAGCTTATAGTAGATCCTGTTGAAGGCGTTACCTCGCTGAACGAAACGTTCAGCGGCCTTGCCCTCAACGCCAAAGCCGCCTCCTACAACGGGTGGTCGGAGTTGAACGTCAAAGGAGGTATTTCGTGGAAGGGCGCAGCCAAAGGCGACAACAAATACGTCGAAATTTCGGCCACAGGTGGCGCAAACGACGCCGACTGCGAGGCGTGGCTGCTTACCCCCGCGCTCGACCTGGCAAACGCGCCGGACAAAAAGTTGAGCTTCAAAACGCAGTATGCCTATTGGCGCGAAAACACTTCGCTTGAGGTGTACCTGCTCGCCAAACATTCCACCGACAACGCCGTCAAGCTGGCGATTGGCGAAGCCCCCGACTACGTCCGCATCGCCAAGCAGGAGGACGCTGCCGACAAGTGGATAGAGTCCGGTAGCATAGACCTGAGCAGCCACGCAAGTCTGGGCGTAGTTTACGTTGCATTTCGCTACGCCGCAAAAGGCGGGGCGGATAAGTCAACCACCTTCCGCATAGACGACGTGACGCTGGGAGTTGACGGAGGCTCTTCGGGCGGAGACGAAACCGGCGTACCATCCCTTAGCGAAGACTTTGAGTCATTCGTGGATGGCAGGGGCGCCTCCTACATGAGCAAGCAACCCGATAGCAAAGGCTGGATAGGGGTAAATGTTCAGGGCGGCAAAGACAAGTTAGAGCCTGACGTGCGCGAGTTCAACAACAACAAGTACGTGCAGTTTTCGGCGCATCGCGGCTCCATCACGGCTGCCGAAACGCAAGAGTTTTGGCTCATATCGCCGAGCTTGGACTTGGACAAAGCCACCTCAAAAAACGTTTCGTTTGACGTTTCGGCTGGCTACTACAGCAAGGGCACAATTTTTGAGGTGTACATCCTGAACGGCAGCAACCCCGGTACGGCATCTAAGGAAAAGCTGGCGTGGAATGAGCCGCAAACCATACCTGTCAACGGCTACAGCGGATTTGCCTCATCGGGCAGCATCGACCTGTCGGCGTACAGCGGCGTGCAGCGCATTGGATTCTACTACAAGGGAACAAGCGGCTCCGGCAACTCCACCACCTACCAGATGGATAACTTCTTGTTTGGAGTTGACGCTACCGCTACGCCTGTGCTGCGGTTTACCTCTACGGCTTCGCTCGCGGCAATTGTTGGGGATGTGTTTAGCCACACGTTTACGTTAGAGGAGAAAAATCTGAAAGATTCCACCGTCATATCGTGCAGCGGCCTGCCGGACTGGATCAGCTTCAACGAAAAGACGATTACCGGAACGCCTCCTGATACCGCCAGCAGCTGCCTGGTTACCGTTACCGCCACCAACGGAAGCATAACGGCAACGCAAGAGCTGATTATCACGGTTGCGAAAAAACCTTCACCCTCGTCAAACCTTGTGGTGAACGGCAGCTTTGAGGATTTCGGCGGAGCGCTACCTGTAGGATGGTCGTATGGAGCACAAACCGACAGCTCCTCTATTTTCAAAGAAACATCATCAGCGCAAGAAGGCCGCTTTGCGGTAAAGATTGTGGCCAGCAACGACGGTACACGTGCTTTGAAGCAAGTAATTCCGGGAATAGCTTCGGGAACAACTTATACTGTTTCATTTTGGTATAAGAATAACACCGGTGGCAGCTCCGATAATTCGGGAGTAAGGATTTGGGCGAGCTTCTTGGATGGGAATAGTAAACCGATTAAAGATGCTTCTGCTGATAAAATCTTACATCCCAATACATTAAAGCCAACAACAGAGTGGACGCTATACACGGTTGATGTTATGGCGCCGGATAAAGCTGTTGGTTTTAACTTTGAGCTCAGGGCAACAAGGGGCACCGAAGGAGTATTTGACAACTGTAGCTTGGTTGCAAAGTAAGTAGCCCTCCGCAGCCTAATTTAAGCGTTAGCTTTCTACGTAAAAGCAAGCCCCGCTTGCTTCCTTTAATCCTCTGCCTGGTGCAAACCGGCGTGAGGGTGGGGGGAGCAGGCGGGGCTTGTCTGCGTAAAAAAACGGCTCACTTATGGTGATCTGCGTGTTTCCAATAAAATATGGCAGCACAATATCCCACAGCAGCAGCCATAAGCAAAATGAAGTAGCTCGCTGCGTTTAGCTGCTCTTTATACTCGCCGCCTGCGCCGCTGAAAAGAGCGGGAACAGCCCACGGAAAATAGTGGCCATAACCCAACGCGGTGATTATTTGTGAAAAAACCACAGTCAGGACAAGAATACCCAGCGGAGCTAAGTATCCTTTACCCCATATTGAGAAAAAGGCTATTGGAGGCCCAAGCAGTATGGTTAAGAGAGTTGTTGTAAAATAATCTTTCAAGCAGGCAAGAAGATTCTCAAATTCAAATCCTGAAAACCGTAGCGCCATGCCTATTGCCATACCCAACGCAGCGTTGACTGCTGCCAGCGCAAGCGACCACAGGCAATACAGCATGAACTTTGCATGGAGTATCCTGCTTTTTGACGTTGGCAGCGAAAGCAAATCCTTTACCGTACCCTCCGAATATTCCCTGCCGAAAATCCAGCTGGCAATAAATCCAAAAATTATAATTCCGCCGATGCCCATGCCCATCGTCAGTATCATAAAAAGAGATTCCAAATCGGCAGAAAAATTCATTGCGCTCATTTTAGCGCTGAGGAGGTTTGCCTTTTCCATTGCCTGCTGGTTTTGCATGGCAAGCATAAATACGCCGCCCATAACCGGCACAATGGAGAAAGCGATGAAGCTGATAAGCAGTATTTTTGAGTGCCTGTTTTTGATAAATTCCGCTCTCAGCGCGCATATCTGGCTATTCATGGTCGTTTCCTCCTACTACTCTTAAAAAATAATGCTCCAAATCTTCCGTAAACAGGTACACCTGTTTTGCAGGAAGTCCTTTTTCCACCAGCAGCTTCGATATTTCTTCCGGCTTTTCAATAGCCCTCCTGTCCGTTATTTCTATTTCGTTGTTGGCAACAACCGCATGGTAGCGTTCACTGTTCAGGTACTGCGCTGCGCGTTCATTTTCGCTTGTTTTCACGAGCAGCTTTTTCACGAGCTTTTCGTTCAGCTTGTCAACGCTCAGCTCCTTCATGAGCTTTCCCCTGTGAATGATGGCTATGCGGTTTGCCAATTTTGATATTTCGCCAAGAATGTGGCTCGAAAGAAATATGGTAGCTCCGTTGCGGGAAAGATCCCTTAACAGCTCCCGCACTTCAACAATGCCTTCCGGATCGAGTCCGTTTACCGGCTCGTCCAGAATTAGCAGCTTCGGGCTGTGCATTAATGCCTTTGCCAGCCCAAGCCGCTGCCCGTTGCCGAGTGACAAGTATTTTGCCTTTGTGTTGGCATAGCTCGTAAGGTTGAGCTTTTCCATTATGTCGCCTATCAGCTTTTTATTTTTCAGCTGCCGCAGCTCAAAGTAAACAGCCAAATTTTCAGCTACCGACAAGTTAGGGTAGGCGTGAGGCGTTTCCACCATATAGCCTGCGTTGTTCCACAGCCTGCTATCTTTATTCGGGTGGGCTCCAAAAATTCTTACCATTCCGCTTGCAGGCTTTACCATGTTAAGCAGTATGCGGATAAGCGTTGTTTTCCCTGCCCCGTTGAGGCCAAGAAACCCGTATATTTCCCCTTCCTTTACCTGAATGGAAATATTATCCAATGCCCTTATATCCTTAAATTCTTTGGTAATATTTTCTGTCTCAATTACATTCATAATTACATCTTTACCATGTTTTGCGGCTCAACACATCTTTTTATCGTTATAGCATAAACATTTCATTTCGGTAAATGCCCTGTCCATTTGCATAGTTTCCTCTCTTGCCGACAAAGCATGGCTTCCCAGCAGTACGCTGCGTGTAAACTTCATGCTCAGCATCATTCGGAAAACAGCTGCGATAACCCATTCCGGTAGCTTTCCGGCAGCCTTTAGCTTTGGGTCTAAGACAGGAATACCCGCCAAATGGAGCAAATGGACATTTTGTTTTATGCCGGAGGCAACTTTACGCAAAACCTCACCGCGTTTTGCCGTTTTTGTATCCATCATACCGGTTGGGGTGTAAAAATGCTTAATTGCCGCGGCAAAAGCGGCGTGAGACAGGTGAAAAGCCCGTATGTTCTCGGAAATCATATAGGGGAGGTGGGCGCTCTCGAATACGCGGGCAAGCTGTTCTATTCGCTCTGTGCGCTCTCCGTTAATCTCACCGAATATGCTACCCTGAACTTTTTTGGAGAATTGCCCATCCAAAATGTCGGTATCTATGTTGCCGCCCGCTCCGGGAAAGCCGGGTATCAGGCGGTTGCCGACAATCGCTGTCCATGCGTTATAGCCAACGCTGTTGGATAGGGTTACAATATTTTTGCTCTTGTTATCCC
>JAIRSZ010000158.1 GCA_031255195.1 Prevotellaceae bacterium
CCACGCCTCCAAATCTCCCTCGTAGATAAAATCGTATTTTTCCTCCACGAAGGCGTCGCTCAGGTCTTCCTCCAGCAGCTTGTTCACCCGTGCCAGCAGGTCGGCGTAGATGTCCTCGCCCTTGTCCTGCTTGGGGTGCAGGATACCTTCGTTGCCTTTCAGCGCTTCCGAGTAGGGCATGTCACCCCACACGTCGGTAATGATTTGCCACGTGAAAATGGATAGCGCCTCGGCAATGAAGTAGTACCCCCTGTTTTCGTCGTCGATGGTCAGCGTTTTTATCCTGACCAGGTCGGCCATCGGCTGGGTCATCAAGGATTGGTAGGCGGTGTTGAAATCCTCCGGCTGGAACTCGCAGAGCGTTTTGAACTGCGAGGCAGAGTACGACTGCGTCCAATACTCTACCCAGAAAGCGCCCCCAAAGCCAAAATCCCATCCCATCAGGTTGTTGGCTATACCCACTTCGGCAGCGGGAAGCAGCGCTTTAGCGTCCGGTATTTCGGCCAGAGCGTTCGGGTCGCGATTTACATCCAGGTAATCGTCGCATCCAGCCACGAGCAGGGCGGCGGCTGCAAATAGTATGGTAAACTTATTTTTCATATTCTGTAATGTTTAATGGTTGCTAAAATGAAAGACTTAGGCCGAATATGTACGACTTGTAGGGAGGCGTAACGGCAAACTCTCCGAACTTGCCGCTTATGTCGCTCCCAAAAGTGGTTATTTCGGGGTCGATGTACTGGTTTTCGGTGGGCGTCCACAGCAGGATGTTGGAGGCAGTGAGCGAAAGCCGCAGCGAGGCAATTCCGAGCTTGCTGCACACCTGCTTCGGCAGCTGGTAGGCCAAGCTGACGTTGCGTAGCTTCAGGTATGAGCGGTCGATGACGGCAAAATCGGCGTACTGAAATCCGCCGTTGCTGTAGAACGTGTGCAGCGCGGTGGGGTCTACCGGCGTTGTATTTTCGCTGTATGTACCGTCGCCGTTCTCCACCACCGAGCCGGGTATGATGAACGGGTAGCGGTCGTTGTACGCGGTTTCGGGGCCGCTGCCCACCCAATGCATGTAGTCCTTGGTGTAGGAGTAGATGTGGCCTCCGTAGCGGAAGTCGAAAGTTCCCGATAGCGACAGTCCCTTGTAGGAGAAGGTATTGGTCAGCCCCATTCGGAATTTTTCGTTGATGTCCTTGTCTAAGTACACCATGTCGGGCGTGGGGGTAGGATTTCCTGCGCCGTCTACCACCGTGTGCTCCACGTCGTCAATCGTCACCGTTTGCGCTTTTTGGGATTTAAACTGCCCCAGCGCTTTCCCCTCTGTGGCGTAGATGCCTATGCCGCTGTATCCGCCAAGGTATACCTCCGGCACTTCCAGCCGCTCCACCTTATTGTAGTTTTTGGTGAAGTTGTAGGAAATGTCCCAGGTAAAGTCACCGGCGCTGACAGGAACCAGCGATAAGGTCAGCTCAACGCCCTTGTTGCGCACATCTCCAAGGTTGGCAACCTGCACCGTGTAGCCGGTTGAGGGGTCGTAGGGAAGGTTATCAATCAAATCTTTCGTGAACTTGTCGTAGTAGGCCACGTCAACGCCAAGCCTTCGGTTGAGAAGGTAGACCTCCGCACCCACCTCAAATTCGTCCGTCAGCTCCGGCCTCAGGTTAGGGTTGTTCGCCGTGTTGGAGAGCGTCCACCCGTTTATTCCCGCTAAGGGGAATGACAGGTTGTCAACGCTTGGGTAGCCCGGATTGAGCAGCGTAGAGGCCACGAACTTTTCGTACACGCCGTACACGGGAGCATCCTTGCCCGTTCGCCCGTAGGCAAAGCGAAGCTTGGCAAAATCGAGCGCTCCCGTGCTGATGTTTTGCTCCTTTAGAAAATCGGTAGGAATAAAGCTCAGCATGGAGGCCGGATAGAAGTACGAGTTGTTCCCCTTCGGCAGGGTAGACGACCAATCGTTGCGCGCCGTCAGCGTCAGGTAGACGTAATCTTTGTACCCGAGATCGGCGTTGATGTAGGCTCCCAGCACGCGGTAGAGGCTGGATTCCTGAAAGGCCTCAGCCGGGGTTAGCGAGTTGGACAGCTGGTAAAAGCCCGGCACGTCGATGGAGGTTATCCGGCCTTCCAGCAGGCTGTAGCGTTGCTCGTTTACATTCCATCCGGCGATGCCGTTGAGCGAAAAATCGCCAAGCTGCCCCGTGTAGCCAACCAAAAACTCATGGTTAACCTGTATGTTCTGTATCCTTGATTCGGAGTACGATCCGGCTTGCTCGTTGGTAGCGCCGTTTCCCTTGTTGGGAGAATCGGGGGCATACTTAAGAGCGTCAACGTGTATGTTTTCGATAGCCGCCTCAAAGTCGCCGCCAAAGCGGTAGGTCAGCTTCAGGTTTTTCAACACCTCGTAGTCCAGCTGCAGCTTCCCAAAGAGCTTGTACTTGTCCTGCACCGCCTCCTTCATTGCCAGGGCGTAGTAGGGGTTGATGCCGTAGGGCGTGAAGTAGTTGTCGATGTTGTTGAACTTGTTGTTGTAGTCCTTCAAATCCACAATGGATATGTCGGTAGCAATTTCGTTCAGCGAGCGGTAGATGGAGTTGTCCTGTCCGGTAGGCGCCACCTCGTTTTTTTCGATGCTGAAATTTACCGCCGAGCTTATGGTCACCCTTTTGTTTTTGTGCGTAGCGTTGGCGCCAAGCGTATAGCGGTCATACGAATCGTCGTCAGTGGGGATTGGGCCGTCGGTGTGGTTTTGCGATACCGAAACGTGGACATGCGTTTGCTCCGTTCCGCCGGTGAGCGAAAGCGCGTTGTTGTAGCCCACGCCCAAGCCGTAAAAATCGCGGATTCGGTTTTTCAGGTAGCTGTAGGGTTTGAGCTGCTGGCTGTTGTCCACCACGTTGCCCCACACCCGGTCTTTCCCGTCGAATCGAGCGCCCCAGTTTCCGTTTTCGTCGAGGGCGCGGTCGCCGCTCCAGCCTTGCCCAAACAGGGTTTGCTCAGTGGGCAGGCGGCCTATCTGCTGAACGGTTACGCCACCGTCGTAGTCCACCAGCACTTGCCCGTTTGTGTTTTTGCCCGACTTGGTGGTGATCATAATTACGCCGGCAGCCGCTCGCGAACCGTACAGCGCAGAAGCGGCAGAGCCTTTCAGCACCGTGATGTTTTCAATATCGTTCGGGTTAAGCGCGTTGATGCCGGAGCCAAAGTCCGCCTGTCCGTTCAGGTCGCTTCCAGCCCGATTTTGCTTGTTTGTGATGGGAACGCCATCAACTATGTACAGCGGCTGGCTGGTCCTGTTCAGAACGTTAAACCCGCGAATGTTGACGTTTTGCGTTCCTCCGGGGGTTGGCGACGAGGATACCTCCAGGCCGGCCACTTTACCCTGTAGCGCAGCCATAGGGTTTAGCGTTTTCGCGTTTGCCACGTCGGAGCCTCCGATTGAGGCGGCGGCGTACCCCAGCGATTTTTTGCTGCGGGCAATACCCAGGGCGGTTACCACCACCTCCTCCACGTCGTAGGCTCTTGCCTTGAGCTCTACGTTAAGCTCGCCCCCCGATGCGGGTACTTCTCTTTCCGCAGTGGCGTAGTCGAGCGAGGAGAAGGTCAGGCGGGTTGCGCCGTCGGGCACGTTGATGGCGTAGCGTCCTCCGGCGTCGGTTACTACACCGACGGAGGAGCCTACAACTACCACGCCAACGCCGGGTATTCCTTTTCCTCCTTCTCCGGTAACAACACCGGAGACAAGCGCAGCCTGCGCCGGAAACATGCTCAGAAGCAAGGCAAGCTGCAATAAACATCTTAGCTTTTTTTTCATACATTTAAAATGGTTAATAGTGAATAAATAGGGGTGAAAGCAAGCGCCTGCATAGCGCTTGGAGGAATACGAAGCCTGCAAAGCTTGCAGGTTCGGATAGTGGCAAAGGTATGGGTACAAAATGGGTACAAAAAACGCCCGTCGCTATTGGTGCGATAGACGCTTTTGTTGCTGCAAAGGTGTTGTAAGAAAGAGGGAAAAAGGTTACCTTTGCTCTTATATATACTTGTGTGTGTGTGTGTGTGTGTGTGTGTGTGTGTGTGTGTGTGTGTGTGTGTGTGTGTGTGTGTGTGTGTGTTCCTTAAATTAAACTTAGAAGCAACGCAAATTCGTTGATTGCAGCCTGCGAGCAGCATAACGCAACTTTCACGAGCGCCTTCAACAAGCACAAGAGCAGAAGGAAGAAAAATAGTCTCTGATTTTATGGGTTTTATAGCGTTACGTTTCATTTATAATAGATTGGATAAAAAATAGATTGCAAAGGTAAAAAATCTTTTTTCAACAAGCAAAACAATTTTGAATTTTTTGTGTTGTTTGCTCGCCAAAAGGCAGGCAATGACGTGGTAAGGACGTCACCTGACGTTGACGCTTTAGAAATCTGCAAGTCGCAATATGCTCAGGGATACATTGCTGCAAGTTCTATGCTGTAGCAGTAGGCGTTGCAGGCAAATTTTAGCCCCGCCCGCCTTACCCCTCCACTACACAGCTTGTCGCCGCTGGCGTGGGATGAGGCTACTTCGCTCCGTGCGCTCCGATTGAAGGGAGGGGAGGTAATGAAAGTGGTGGGCAGAATGTTGCAAATGACAGTGCGGAAAACGAAAGAAAAATCGCAGCTTTTTCCGTTTTTCCGCAGCACAAAGTATCAGCCGCCTGTGTTGGGCTTTTCCAAGCCGTAACCGCTCCGCCTGTCCTCGCGCTTGAGCATGAAGGCAACGAGCAGCGACAGCACGGCAATTGCGGTAAAAATCAGCATGGGGGTGGTGTAGCTGTACGAT
Organism: Prevotellaceae bacterium; assembly: GCA_031255195.1. GTDB lineage: Bacteria > Bacteroidota > Bacteroidia > Bacteroidales > UBA932 > JAITMY01. The sequence goes on from JAIRSZ010000158.1 coordinate 4,795, forward strand.
ACGGCGCCTTCGGGCGATACGGACT
>JAIRSZ010000167.1 GCA_031255195.1 Prevotellaceae bacterium
GTTCTGGCCAAGGTCGCCGACCATGAAATGAAGCGCGTCTGCGGCCGCAACGCGGACAGCATAGTCATAGTCTATGACCGGCCTTCGTTTGACGCGATGCGCCCGACGCCGTACTTTGACTTTCGAATCGAAGCCGAAGGGTCGACTATGCGCGAATACGGCTTTCGCTGCGTTTACAGATAAAACCAGCGCCGAAAAATAAATAACGAAATATCCGGTAAAATTGCTGGATATTTTTTTATTTAACTTGTAACATTGGCATGTTCACAAACAAAAAAGGAGAAATAATATGAAAAAAATAATGTCAGTGTTCGCATTGGTTGGCGCGTTGGTCTTGGGCGGCTGCGATCGCAGCGCGAAAAGCGGCGATACGGTTGTCATCAACTTTGCGGGCTTTTTGGGCGACGTCCAGTTCGAAGGCGGCACTGCTGAAAACTTTAAGCTGAAATTGGGCAGCGGCATGTTTGTTCCTGGCTTTGAAGACCAGCTGATTGGCGCTAAAAAGGGCGAAGAGCGCGACGTAAAGATCACATTCCCAGAACAGTATGTCCCGGGTCTTGCCGGCAAGGACGTTGTGTTCAAGGTAAAGGTTCTGGATATCGAGCGCGGCAAATAATCCACCACCGGGTTTACCCAAGGTCGAAGGTCGCAGAGCGAAGAGCGCAGGTGGCCCACCCCGTTCCGCCTACGCTTTGCTACGGCGTGACCACCCCGCCCCAAGTGGGGGAGACATGGTGCGGCGCCAGCTTGCCCGAATTCCCCGTCATTATGCGATGAATGCAAGCTAGCCCCAATTCCCCGCTGGGGCGGGGTGGATGCGAGCGTAAGCGAGCAGACGGGGAGGGTTAGCCACAGGTCGACCTTGGGTAAACCACCTCGCCCTGCGGCCACTCCTCCACAGGAGGAGAACTTGCTATGTCGCAAGCTAGCCCCTATTCCCCGCTTGGGCGGGGTGGCGGCGAAGCCGACGGGGTGGGTTACCATCACGGCCACCGCTGCAACAGACCCCAGCAAGCATGCTTCCGCCACGGTAACGGTGGCGTCTACAGGCGGCGTTACCACCTACACGGTAACCTTCAAAAGCAACGGCGGCAGCAGCGTTGCCCCGCAAACGGTGGAGGCCAACGGCAAGGTAAAGCAGCTCGACAAAAACCCCAGGCGCGCCAGCCACTCCTTTGCCGGTTGGTACAGCGACGCCGAGCTTACCATCCGGTGGGATTTTGACACTCCGGTAACCTCCGACCTCATGCTCTACGCCAAGTGGACTAAAACGTCCACCGCAGTTTCTGGCAACGCGCAGGGCGCGCTGCGGCTCTACCCCAATCCCGTAACCAATGGAGAGCTCCGGGTGGAGAGCGAATTGCTCAAGTCAGGCGAAAAAATAGAAATTTACAGCCTGTCGGGTGCGCTGGTTGGCGTGTACGAAGCTGGTAGCACGGAAGTTACCGTCATTGACGTATCGCGGCTTGCGCCGGGCGTTTACGTCGTAAAGGCAGGCGGCAGCACGATGAAAATAATGAATAATTAATAATGCAACAACGACCAAAGCATTTGGTAATGAAATAGTTAATAATTCATTTTAATCAATAAGGCAATGCACAATCGCCGCTCGTCGTCGGCAGCTACGGGCTGAGGTTACTCCGCTACGCTCGCTCGTGCCTCGCGCGCTTCGCTACGGAATGACGGGAGCGTGCGATGGTGAAGGGGAAAAGGTGGAGTAGCAGGGAAGAGCGTTCAACGCTCTTCCCTGCTACTCCTTAAGCGACAGCGCCGTCGTCATTTCGACACGCAGCGGAGGAACCTCAACCCCCACCCGCGGAGACAAGTGACGCTACCTCATTTACACTTTGAATTTTTGAATCTTGGAATTCTTTTTAGCGTTCCGTCACCGTGAAAAGCGCCTTTTCCCTTATATCGCCCGACGACGCGCCGACTTGCAGCTCAAACTTGCCCGGCTCTACTACGCGCTGATTTTTCAGGTTGACGAACGACAGGTCGCTCAGGGTAAGCTTGAAGGTAACGGTTTTGGTTTCGCCCGGCTCGAGGGATATTTTCTCAAACCGCCGCAGCCGCTTCACATCGGGGATGAGCGAGGCGTAGAGGTCGCTCGAGTAGAGCTGCACCACCTCCTTTCCGGCGCGGCTGCCGGCGTTCTTCACCTCTACCGAAATTTTCACCTCGCTGGGAGAGCCAAGCGGCAGCTGCGCTTCGCTAACCTTCAGGTTGGCGTACTCAAACGTGGTGTAGCTCAGCCCGAAGCCAAAGGGGTATTCGGGGTTGAAGTCGCCCTCGTAGTTGTATGCGCCTGCGCTTTTTCTCTGCTCCTCGCTGTGCTTGTGGTAGTAGGGTACTGTCGAGTTGGGGAAGGCGGGGTAGGTGTAGGGCAACTTTCCCGACGGGTTGACCTTGCCGATAAGAACGTCGGCGAGCGCCGCCGCGCCGTACATGCCGGGCAGGTAGGTCTGCACAATAGCGTCCACCTGCGACGAGAACTTGGAAATCACGCGCGGTCGCCCCTCGCTCAGCACCACAACCACCTTTGCGCCGGTTTTCAGCGTCTCCTGCACCAGCTCGGTTTGCAGGTCGTTCAGGTAGAGGTCGTGGAGGTCGCCGGGCTTTTCGCAGTAGGAGTTTTCGCCCAGGCACAGAATGACATAGTCGACGTTTTTTGCGGCGGCAACGGCCTCGGCAAACCTGTCTTTGTGCTCGGTGGCGTACTCGATAGCGCCGGTGTAGCTCACGCCCGGCACGTGGCGCACGTTTTCCTCGCCAAACCGCTGCTGTATGGCCTCCAGCAGGGTGAGGCAGTCTGCGCCGAACTCGTCAACCTTTTCGCCCTGCCACGAGAACGTCCAACCGCCGTTGAGCGCGCGCTTGCTGACGGCGTTGGGGCCAGCCACCAGAATTTTTGCGCCTTTTTTCAGCGGCAGGATGTGGTTGCTGTTTTTCAGCAGAGTAACGCCGTCGGCGGCAGCCTCGTAAGCCGCCTCCTGAAAGGCTGCGGAGTGAAACTCAGGGTAGTCGTGGCGGGAGGTGTTGGGCGTTTCGAGCAGGTTGAGCTTGAGCTTGAGCGCCACCACCCGTGTAGCCGCGTCGTTGATGCGCGACAGCGGCACAGCGCCCTCGTTCACCAGCTCGCAGAGCAGCGTGCAGAACGTTTCGTAGTCGTAGGGAATCATCGACATGTCCACGCCGGCGTTGACGCTTTCCTTAATTGCCTCCTTCATCGACGGCGACATTTTTTCGCGGCGGTAGAGGTTTTCAATGTCTCCCCAGTCGGACACTATCATGCCTTTAAACCCCATCTGCTCGCGGAGCAGCGTGGTGAGGATCTCGTAGCTGGCGTGTACGGGCTGGTTGTTGATGCTGCCCGAGTTGACCATTACGGTGTGCACGCCGGCGTCTACGGCGGCCTGGAAGGGCGGCGCGTGGTACTCCAGCAGCACGTTGGTGGGGATGTAGGCCGGGGTGCGGTCTTTTCCGCTCATGGGCACGGAGTATCCGAGGAAATGCTTCATGCAGGCCGCCACTTTTGTGGCGTCGCCCACGCTGTTGAGGTCGCCCTCGTAGCCCTTTACCAGGTGGTATCCGAAAACCGACGAGAGGTAGGGGTCTTCACCGAAGTTTTCGTACTGCCGCGGCCAGCGCGGATCGCTGCCCAAGTCTAACACCGGCGAAAAGTTCCAGGGGACGTTGGCGGCGCGGGTTTCGTAGGCGGCAACCTCGCCCATTCGCTTTGCGTGCTCGGGATTCCACGTGGCCGCCAGGCCTATTTCCTGCGGAAACAGCGTAGCGCCGGCCACGTAGGTAGCGCCGTGTATTTCGTCCAGCCCGTACAGGATGGGTATTTTCAGGCGTGTTTCCTTAGTGGCCACCTCCTGCATTTGGGCAATGGCGTTGTTCCACCACTCGGTATCCCGCGCGCGGTTGTAGGGCGAGTTGAGGATAGAGCCTACGTGGTAGTTCACCACCGCGTCGCGCAGCTTGTCCATGTTCAGCTGTAGCGTGCCGGTGGGCGGCGTGCCTTCGCTTTCGCACACCACGTCGACGGTGATTTGCGCCATTTGGCCAATTTTTTCCTCCAGCGTCATTTGCGCTACAAGGGCGGCAGCCCGGCTGTCAACGCTGTCCTCCGGCTGCGACGCGCAGGCCGAAAGCGCCGCGGCAACCGAAATAAAAACCATTTTTTTCATAACAAGTATTTTTTTTAAATGATGTTACACCAATCCCGTTTTTTTCGGGCACGAAGGTTAAGCGCGGCAGCTGCAAGAGCTTCCCTCCTCGTGCACAAAAAAGCGGGCGAAATAGCTGCAACAAAAGTAGTCGCTAAAGCGCAACTTGATGACAGCTGTAGTAAAAAAAGTAGCATGTTAAAAAGCTTATGTATTTGCAAAGCAAATACATATCTACTTCATCGGGGTGAAAAAAAGTAGTATGGTTGGAAAAAAAACACGCCGAAAAAATGGCAAATTATGCCGCTTACGGCACGCATAACCACCCCTTCACCGCCTCGTGCGGCACGTCATTCCGGCCGACGCGCGCGAGGCGCGAGCACATTTGGGCAACGGACACGGGTTGATTGGAGCAGATTCCTCCGCTCCACGCTTGGAAATTGCGGGAATTTCATGTAGCTTTGCGAGGTAAATCAAGGTAAATTCTATCCGCAGGCGGCGCAGCTTTGCCGACGCGCTTTGTTGTTGGGCAAGCTGCTGCAAAAATTTGGGCAAGCTGCGGAAAAAAAGTACGAATGGTGAAAGAAAACGAGCTCATACTTGAGGTTTGCGCCGATTCCGTTTCCGGCGCGCAGGCGGCGCAGGCGGCGGGCGCAGGCCGGATTGAATTTTGCGTTGGCCTTCCCGAAGGTGGGGTAACCCCCTCGATGGCGCAAATCCGGGCGGCGCGCAAAATCCTGCACATCCCGCTTTACGTGCTCATCAGGCCGCGCGGCGGCGACTTCCTGTACAGCGACGAGGAGCACGAAATCATGTTGTCGGACGTTGACTTCTGCGGTCAGGCCGGATGCGACGGCGTGGTCGTCGGTATGCTCCACCCCGACGGGACGGTTGACGCACAGCGCTGCCGCGCGCTGGTGGACGCTGCCCACCGCCACGGGATGGGCGTTACGTTTCACCGGGCGTTCGACAGGAGCAATGACCTTTTTCGGGCAATGGAGGCCGTCATCGGGCTGGGCTGCGAGCGCATCCTCACGTCGGGCGGCTGCGACACGGCCGTCGAGGGGGCAGCCGCCATTCGGCAGCTGGTAGAAAAGGCAGCCGGCCGCATTGCCATTATGCCCGGCTCCGGCGTTACGCCCGAAAATGCCGCAGCGTTAGCCCGCGCAACCGGCGCGCGCGAGCTGCACGGCACTTTCCGCAGCCGGATGGAAAGCCGGATGCAGCACCGCAACGCGCAGCTGAGCCGCCAGCACGAAGAGTACGGGCTGCTGACAACGGATGCCGAAAAAATCAAAAAAGTGTTGAAATCTATTAATGTCTAAATAATTACATCTCCATGAAAAATTTATTTTTACCCGTTTTGGCGCTCTGCGCTGTGCTCTCTACTTCGTCGTGCGAAAAAGAAAAGCATTTTCTAAAGGAAAAATCTTACCGGAAGCAAGTCCGGGAGCAGCTCGAAAAGCGAAAGTCCGAAGCCTGGCGTCGCAGCGATGCGCTGTTCTCCGTGCTCGATAAGGAAAGCCTTAGCCTTGAGCAGCGCGAGGCGCTCGAATTTCTGTACGCCTACATGCCCCTGTGCGACTTGGCCGACTACGACGGCGAGTTTTTCCTGAAGCAGGTGAACGCCGCCTTCAACGCCCGCAGCTACTTTTCGTGGGGAAAAACCGTTCCCGACGACATCTTCCGCCACTTCGTGCTGGTTTACCGCATCAACAACGAATATCTCGACACGGCGCGCTCCGTCTTCTTTGAGGAGCTGAAGGAGCGGGTGAAAAACCTTTCCATGTACGAGGCCGCGCTGGAGGTAAACCATTGGTGTCACGAAAAGGTGACGTACCGTGGCACAGACGGGCGAACGTCGTCGCCGCTGGCGCTGGTGAAGACCTCGTGGGGACGCTGCGGCGAGGAGTCGACTTTCACCACCGCCGCGCTCCGCGCCGTGGGAATCCCCGCCCGCCAATGCTACACGCCCCGCTGGGTGCATACCGACGACAACCACGCCTGGGTGGAGGTCTGGGTCGACGGGCAGTGGCGCTACTTAGGCGCCTGCGAGCCGGAGCCGGAGCTGGATGTCGCCTGGTTTACCGGCCCCGCCAAGCGCGCCATGATGGTGCACACCGTTGTGTTTGGCCTCTACACCGGCACGGAGGAGAAAAATGTGGAAACGCCCCTGTACTCCAAAATCAACCTGCTGGCCAACTACGCCGACACGCGCAAAGTCGAAGTCTGCGTGGTGGACGAAAACGACCGTCCGGTGGAGAACGCCAAAGTGCAGTTCAAAGTTTACAACTACGCCGAGCTCTACCCCATTGCGGAAACCGTTACCAGAAAAGAAGGCAAAACATCCATCGTTTCCGGCATGGGCGACGTAGTTGTCTGGGCAAGCAAGGACGACCGCTTTGGCTACCGGAAGTCGGAGGCCAAAGGCGGGGAAACCCTCGTTAAGCTGAGCCGCAAGGCCGGAGCAACCTACGAGGAGAACTTTGTGGTCAACGTGCCCGCCGAGCAGCCGGTTAAGGAGCTGCCGGCCGAAAAAGTTGCGGCCAACGCCGTCCGCCTGGCTTACGAGGACTCCATCCGCAACGCCTACATGGGCACGTTTATTGGGGAGGACGAGGCGCACCGGCTGGCGCAGCAGCACCGGCTAAACCCAACGGAGATGTGGAAGTACCTGAGCCTCTCGCAGGGCAATTGGCGCGAGGTGAGAGATTTTATCGTCGAAAACAAGCGTCACCCGGACTTGTTCCCATTTCTGGCCTCCCTGACGGCAAAAGACCTGCGCGACACGCCGGCCGGCTACCTGCGCGATCACCTGCAAAACAGAGATTCCATTCGGGTAAAGAGCGGAACGCCCCAAGAGCTGGTCGTTCCCTACATCCTTTCGCCCCGCATCGACAGGGAGCTGATAAAGCCCTGGCGGAGCTACGCCCAACAGCAGCTGAGCGCAGAGAAGCAGGAGGCCGTGCGCAGCAACGTCGGGCTGATTGCCGACTACGTGAGAAGCGAGGTGAAAATTAGCGACGAAGAGAACTACTACAGCTGCCGCATCACCCCGCAGGGCGTGCACGAGCTGAAGATAGCCGACCGACGCTCGCGCAACATCTTCTTCGTGGCCGCCTGCCGAAGCTTCGGCATACCGGCGCGCGTGGAGGGCAGCACGGGGAAAACCCAATACTTCGAGAACGGGCAGTGGATAGACGTAGCCTTTGAGCCGAGTACCTCCCTCAACCTGCCCAAGGCTAAGCTGGCGGTGCACAGCTCGCCGGACAACCTCACCAGACCCGGCTACTACAGCCACTACACGCTGGCGTACTTCAAGGACGGCGACTTTCAAACGCTGGACTTTGAGGGCAGCCCGCAGGTCTCCCGCCTCCCCTGCACGCTGGAGCTCGACGAGGGCTACTACCGCCTGATGGCGGGCAGCCGCGCCAACGACGGGTCGGTATTCGTCCATACCGAGTACTTTACGCTCAAAAAGGATGTGCCTGCCAGCGTAACCATCCGCCTGCCGGAAACGGAAGGGAAGCTGTTTGTGAAGGGAATAGTGGACATGAACACCATCGTTACCCTAAGCAGCGGCTCTAAGGCAACGCTAAAGGAGCTGTCGAAAGGGCGAGGATTGATGCTGTGCTTCCTCGACATGGGCAAAGAGCCGTCGAAGCACATCCTCCAGGACATTCCAGCCGTGCGGGACGACCTGAACGAGTGGGGCGGAGGCGTGCTGCTCGCCGTCCCGGGCGACAAGGCCGCCACCGCTTCCGCCATTTCCGCGTTCAAGGGGCTGCCGCAAAACACGAGCCACGCCATCGACAGCAACCGCGAGCTGCTGCGAGCCGTAACCAGCGCTCTACAAATAGAATTTAGCGACAACTTCCCGCTGACCATCTACCTCTCCCGCAACGGCGGCATCCTGTACTCTGCTGTTGGCTACCGCATCGGCACAGGGGAAGAAATCCTAAAAACGATACGGAAGGAGGAGAATAGTAAGTGAGCCGGAGAGAAATCGGGAAGGGTTGGTTTTAAACGGGAATTTTCAAAGCCGTTCAGCAGCAAGTTGAGCGCAATTCCAACGGCTCAATCATTTTGCGCATTGGCTACTTGAATCTGCGTAGCATTGTTTCTCAATAATTTGCATGAAAGCCCCTTTTCGGGGCTTTCATGATTTTTAACAAATATCCTCCTGCGGGTTTCGGAAAAAGCCTGCGGGTTTCGGAAAAAGATTGTACTTTTGTAGTGTAGTAATCTACCGTGGACTGCGCACGTAAAAAGCTTTGCAAGTTTCCCGGCTGCGGTCGGTATACAGACGATGGGCTTGCGGTTTCTAACGGTGTACCAAACACCGTTTTTTTATTTTATATTCTCATCAATCCATTTGCTAAAAACCTTATTCTTATTTAATTCATACCATTGTCCACGATAGTTTACCATTACTATTTTTGTATCTTTTGACCATCCTGAACGAATAGATTTTATTAGGTTCTGTTTGTTTATGCTTCCGACAATATCAATAGCAGCTATAAGGGATGTTTCCATAAAGAGTCGTATTTGCTCATAATTTATTGTTTGGGTTTAGCTTAGCCATTGCTTTTTTGATGCTGATTTTCTCAATGGCAACAAGGTGTTGTTGAACACCACCACTCTTTCCTCCCCCCGCGCCCCGCCCGCCGTCATTCCGCAGCGAAGTGGAGAAATTTCAGCTCCTCCCCGCGACGACAAGCGAATGTGCGTTACCCCTCCCCGTCATTCCGTAGCGAAGCGGAGGAACCTCAGCCCGCAGCTGCCGACGAGTGGTAGCATCCTGACTTTGGCAATGCCGACATTACAAGTGAGCATCTATCTCCGTCATAGTCCGTTCCGTTGCTGCCAAAGCTGCAATAATCT
>JAIRSZ010000191.1 GCA_031255195.1 Prevotellaceae bacterium
TCGTTGGCGTTAGCCGGAAAGCCGCCGTAAACCTTCACGCCCGCCGCCAGAACGAAGGAGTTCTTGCGGTCGGTGGCGTTAACGGTGTTTTGGTTGTCTGCCGGGCGGGTAGGCTTGTAGGTACCCTCGGCCACCCAAATTTGCTTTACTACGCCTCCGCACTGCGGCGAGGCCGCCGCCACCAGCGCGTCCGACAGGCTTGCCAGGGCGCTGCTCCACGACGAGCCTTCGCCTGTTCCCCCATCCTGCTTCACGTATATCACTCCTTTGGCATTGGGGCGCACCACGCCATACTCGTGTGCGCCAAGGTCTACCGTCCTGCTGCACCCCTGTATGCGGGTATTGCCGTAAACGTCGGTGGTATTGGCAGCCAAAACCAGGCTGTTGTTGCCCTTGTCTATGGCCGGGCTGCCGCTTTGCAGGCGGTAGTCGCCTGCCGTGGTGGGAGAGCTTGTTCCCGTTGCCGCAACGAGGTTAACAAAGCGCGGGTCGGAGTTGGAAATAATGGCCGTGCCGTCCACCGTGCCGCCCTGCACAAGACAGCGCTTACAGGTTGTAGAAATGATTCCCGTTTTGGAGAAGTTGACGGGATTGTTCCCGTAAATAATTGTGTTTTGTATTTCTGTATTGTTGCCACAATGGAGGCCGCCGTCACCGTTTTTGGAGTAGTTGCCGACGATGGTTGCGTTATTAATAACATTTCCCATGCTGCTATAGCTACACATACCACCGCCTTCGTCGATGGCAACATTGCCGCTAATAAGCACGGATAAAAGGAAAAAGGTGCCTCCTTCGTGATAAAATCCTCCACCAGATTTGGCAACATTGCCGCTAATGCGTGAGCTGATAAAGGTAACACTATCACTGCAATAGTGGTATACCCCGCCGGCGTATTCGTTAGTAGTAACATTGTTAGAGATATCCATGTTGACAAAGGTATGTTTGTTCCAGACATAGAGGTATAGCCCCCCGCCGCCGTCGCGGGAGGTATTTCCGCAAATACGCACTCCCGTAAAAACAACATCTACTTTTGGGTTGTTAGTGCCGTGAATACAAGCCACTCCACCGCCGTATCCATTGGAAATATTACCGCATACAGACATGTTGGTGAGCGTAGAGATATTGCCACTGAGGTAAATACCGCCACCGCCGCTTTCACTAAAGCTATTACCGGTAGCAAAGTTGCCCGTAACGCTGTCATTGGTAAACAACATGGTTGTGTATGTGGCGTATATTCCACCGCCACTGTGGTTGTAAATTTCCTCCTTATTCATTTTGCCGTCGGCATATCCGCCTGTTACCACAAAGCCGTCTAACCGCGCGGTATCGCTGTTAAGCATCTTGCTGCTGCCTATAGCCACCACCACGTGGTAGGTGTTGTCGGATTTATTCGTAGACATATTGCCGGACACGTCGTTGCCCGCAAGGTCGCCGCTCAGCACGGTGGGGTACGCCCGCCAATCGCGAGATGATAGCGTACTGTTTCTTACGTCGTCAGCATTTTTGGGGAAGCCGCCGTAAACTTTCACGTTGGGCGCCATTAGAAAGGTGTTCTTGCGGTTGAGGGGATCAACAATATCTGTGTTGTCCATCGGGCGGTTGGGCTTGTATACTCCCTCGGCCACCCAAATTTGCCTGATGGCAACGTCGCCTGCCGAAGGCGCATTTCTGGCGGCGGCCAAGGCTGCGGATAAGCTGGGGTGAGCGTCGGCCCACGAGCAGCCGCTTCCCGTGCCGCCCTGCTTTACGTACACCACGCCATTGGCGTCGGGGCGCACCGCGCTGCGCTCGTAGGCGCCAAGGTCTACCGCCATGCTGTACCCCTGCACGCGGCTGTCGCCGGCCAGGTCGGTAGCAACGCCGGCGGCGTACACGCCGCTGCCTGCGTCTAAGGCCGGGCTGCCGGGGCGCAGATGAAAGTTTCCTTCGGTGGCGGCAGGCCCGGACGTTGTTGCCACAGCGGCGGTAACAAAGAGCGGGTCGGCATTGGAAATAATGCCCGTGCCGCTTACAGCGCCGCCCTCCACCAGGCAGCGGTCGTAGACAACGCCGTTGGAGACATTTTTGCCGGAGTTGCCGACTTTGTTGTTGTTGCCCCAAACAATGGAATTGCAGAGGTTCACCACGCCACCCTGAATGTTCACTCCGCCGCTTTGTCCGGAGTTGGTATAGTTGTTGGCAATGGTGGTGTTGATGCAGGTAGCGGTGGCGCTGCCGTTGCAGTTCACCCCGCCGCCGCTGTTAACAGCCGTATTGCCGCAAATAAGCACGTTGGTAAAGGTGCTCGAAGTCGTTGAGGAGGTGTATATTCCGCCGCCGTAGTCGGCTGAATTTCTGCCAACGTACAGGTTGGTAAAGGTGTGAGTACCACCAATGACGAGCATGCCGCCGCCATTGGTGGCCGTATTATTGCTGATTTTCACACCGGTAAACACCGATGAGCCTCCGTCAAATTGTATCCCGCCGCCGCCTTCTCTGGCCTTATTGCCGCTAACAATGATGTTGGCAAACGCCACAACCTGCGATACGCTGACGTATATCCCGCCGCCGTTGGCGTTGCTAATGTTGGGCATGCCGTTCACGGTAATTTTGTTGTTGGCACTGGCATTTCCTCCCGCTATCGTAAATCCGTCCAAGCGTGCGGTGTCGGCGTTGCCAATCATGCTGCCGGCGGCCACCACCACGTGGTAGGCGTTGTCCAACTTGTTCGTCGACAAATCGCCCTCAACGTCGTCGCCATTGAGGTCGCCGCTCAGCACGGTGGGGTGCACCCACCAGCTGCGCGACGCCAGCGTTTTGTGGTTTACGTCGTCGGCGTTAGCCGGAAAACCGCCGTAGAGCTTCACGCCGGGCGCCAGCACAAAGGCGCTGTTGCGGTTGCCGTCGGCAATGGAGCCGGGGTTGTTGGCCGGGCGGTTGGGCTTGTACGTACCCTCGGCCACCCAAATTTGCCGGATGCCGGAGCTTGAGCCGGCAGCGGCGGCCAGCGCATCGGCAAGGCTGGAGCAGGCGCTGCTCCACGAGCTGCCGCTGCCCGTGCCGCTGGGTTTGACGTACACAATGCCGCTCGCGTCGGGAACGACCTGAGCTTGCGCCGCAGCTTTGCCAGCCGCCAGCAGTAGGCAGCAGGAGCATTGCAGCGCGAAAAATATTTTACTTATTTTACCCGAAGTATGATTCAAAGATTTCATCTGTTTTTATCTGATTTATAGGGTGTTACGGAAATATCCCACGCCAGAAGGGGGTGGAAGCGTCCTTAAGGAAAAAGGCTTTTTCCCTTGCAGCGATCAAGAATATACCGCGATACTACGCGTGCATGTGCGCACGCGCCTTACTTAAATGTGCGTGTGAATATGTATGTAAGTGTTGTGTGTGTGAGAGTAAGTGAAAGTGTGTGTAAGTGTGTATGTGTAAGTAAGAGTGTACATATTGAGAGTTTGGACATGCTCGCGCGAAGGTATGCTGTTTAGCATACGCTCAGCGCTTAGCATATCGCACGATGCTACGCCCGAAGGCGCTTGCAGTGCCGACATTAATATCAGGCAACTAAAAATCATTTTCAACTATCTATCTATTGAAATGTATTTACGCAGCAAATCTATACAATTTTTTGGTATGACGCGGTAAATCATCGTTAAATAACAACAATCGAATAATAAAACGCTAAAAGTCAGGCTATTTTTGTAGCAAAGTAAAAGTAGGGCAGGCACAAAAATTTGGAGGGACGATGCCTTTCCCTTCGCACGCCCTCCCCGTCATTCCGTTGTCTGAGCTGTGATTTTGGTGATTTACGGTGATTGCTGACGCACTATTTTCGCCATCTTCCTCTTCCCTCCACCACCTTTCCCTCGCGCGCGCTCCCCCACCCGTCATTCCGTAGCGCAGCGGAGGAACCCCAGCCCGTAGTTACCGACGGCGAGCGGTGAGAGTGGGCGCGTTACCGCAGTCACAAAAATCAAATGAATCAAAAAAATCACAGCTCAGGCAAAAGAGGACGACGAGAGGCGGAATGACGACGGCGGCGCGCGGGGGAAGGTGAGAAAAGATGGCGTTAGAGGGTAGTAAGGTTGGCGGGTAGCTTACAGCTGCGTGTCATTTTTTGTGCAGCTCTTTTAGCAGGCTGTTCAGCTCGCTTGTTACAGCGTCTATGCGCTCTGCCGTGCCGACAGCTTGCGGCGTCTTTTTCTGCGCCGAGGTAGCCTCGCTGCCCGCAGACAGCGCTCCATCATCAAACCAGTAGCCAACAGGCAGCTTGAGCGCCAGCGAAATGCGCTCAAGCATGTCCACCTTCATCGACCGGTTGCGAATCATCTGGTGCAACGATTGCTCTGTAGTGCCCACCTGCTGACAGAAAGCCTTTATGGTAATTTTTCGCCTCTCCAGCTCTATTTTTATCTTATGGTAATTCATCAAAAAAATATATACGTTGAGAATCAAAGTATTAACGGACAATACGCTGTTTTTATTTCGTCTTTAATGATGTTTAACTTTCGCTTGCGAAATAAAAGAGTACCTTTGTACCTCCAAGGTAGCACAATTCTGTCAAAGTACATGGCAGTAAACAGCTATTTAGTATTAGGCGCGGCGTATAAATTTTTATTTCATACATCATCAAACAACCATTTTAAAAACAAAAAAACTATTGCTATCATGAAAAGAAACTATCTCAAGATTGCCGTCGTTATGGCGGCGTGCGCAAGCGTAATGATTATGTCCTGCAAAGGGCCAAAGCAGGCAGCCTCTTCCGCAAGAGGCCAAAAAATGGAAAAAGACGAGTGCCAAAAAATGGCAATGATGGCGCCCAAGCGCGCCGCCGGAACAGGAAACAGCCAATCGGAGCGGCTTGCCACCAACTCGGCCGCCCTCGACGCGCGCACCAACCTGCAGGCAGCGATACAGTCTATACTTGTCGGCATGATTAAAAACTTTGACCAGGAGCATCAGGCCGGCGCAGGTGCAAGCAAAGCTACGGACTTTGTCAACCAGACGGGAGAAGAGCAAAAGGCGCTTATCGACGGCGTGCTATCGAGCAAGGTTATTTGCAGCAACACCTACTACAACGAGGGCACGGGAACCTACACGGTGTACGCATGTGTGGAGATGAGCGACGAGTCGGTGGGCAACCTTTACAAGAAGCTGTCGCAGGAGAAGAAAATATCCATACAGTTTGAGGAAGACCGGTTCAGGAAGGAGATGGAAAAAGAGCTGGAGAATTTTCGTAGCAAGCAGTAGTAACCGTGCAGCGGCAAATCATTTCGTTGACCATGAAACGGTACATTTCAACCATATACCTTTCCGTGTGCGCGCTTGCCCTCTTTGGGCAGGACGCGCCGCGCTGGATAGACAGGGCGGCGCGCGAGCAGCTCTACCCGAGCAGCACCTTCCTTACGGGCTTTGTCTCCGAAACCGTGCGCCCGAGCGACGACGTTGCGCAGACCCGCGAGCGGCTAAAGCGGGAGGCGCAGAAGCAGCTCTCGGAGAGCATCCGCCTCAGAATAGAAGGCTCTACGCAGGCCAGCGACAGGAGCGTGCGGGTAAACGAAAAGGAGCAAATCGTTTCCACCTACGACGCAGTTACGCGCACCTCGTCTGACGTTGAGATTGCCGGCGTAACAGCCGACGCCTACTTCGACAGCCGGAAAAAGGTGGTTTACGCCTTTGCCTACGCCAACCGGCACGAGGTGGTGGGCTACTACAAGGCCAGCGTTGGCACGCTGGTGCAGCAGGCCGAGAGCCTGCTCCGCACCGCCGGAGAGCTGGAGCAGAGCGGCGAAAAGGCCAAAGCCCGCAGGCAGTGCGAGGCAATAGCCCCCCTGCTGGGCAAGGCGCGCGCCGCCTGCGACCTGCTCACCGCCGTAAGCCCCTCCGGCAGCGGAGGGCAGCAGCAGGCGCAGCTGGAAGCCCTGCACAACCGCTCTACCCAGCTGGCGGCGCGGCTGGCGCAGGGCGTGTACGTGTACATGGAAGGCCGCGAAAACCTGTTTGGCGCAGGCGTAAACATTGCGGTAGATAAGGTAAAAGCGGCGCTGTCGCTCAAGGGGTGCAGCTTTACTGAGGAGGCGGCGCAGGCCGACTTCCGCCTGCGCCTCAACATCTCCACAAGGCAGACGGGCGGCAGCAGCTGCATTGTGTTCTGCTACGCCGACGCTGTCGTGGAGCTCTACGACATGCGCAAGCGGAAGGCCGTGTACAGCGATAACCTTTCGCAAAAAGGCGGCTCGACCTCGTGGGACAAGGCCGGGCGGAAAGCCCTGTCGGACATTGCCCCCAAAATTGCGGAAAAAGTAAGCCCCTGGGTAGAATAGAACGTTAACCAAAAAAACAACAATAGCTTAAAAATGAAAAAGTTGCTGACACTTTTATGTGCGCTGGCCGTAGCCGCGCCGACGCTAACGGCTCAAAGCAAAAAGCTGCGGGTGGCGGTTTTTGACCCCGCCTCTTCGGGCAAGGCCGTTGACGAGGGCACAAGAATGGCCGTGCGCGAAATCATCAGCTCCACCTTTGTCAACACGGGGAAGTACACCATTGTGGAGCGCTCGCTGCTCGACAAGGTCATAAAAGAGCAGGCGTTCTCGAACACCGGCATGGTGGACGATAGCCAGGCCACCGAGCTCGGACGGCTGGCCGGCGCCAACAAGGTGGTGCTCTCGGTGGTGACGCTGGCCACCGGGCGAAACATGCTTAGCGTAAAGGTGATTGACGTGCAAACGGCCACCGTAGACCGGCAAAAGACCAAAATTGTGAGCGCCGACGACCTGCTGGACGCGGTAGAGCCGCTGACGCTGGAGCTGATGGGCGAGGAGGTA
>JAIRSZ010000012.1 GCA_031255195.1 Prevotellaceae bacterium
CGCAAATGGCCGCCCCCAAGTACATGGAGTGGTACGGCGCGTTTGGCCTCATGCTCACCCTGGTATGGCTATACCTGGAGATGCTGAGGCTGCTCAGCAAGATCAGCAGCAGAGAGTAATCTCCCCCTTCCCTTCTGGTTTTAACATAAATAATAAATGGGCTTTAGCATAATTGAAGGAGGAGAAGAATGAGAATTTTAGTCTTTGGAGCTGGGGTTATAGGAAGCGTGTACGCCATCAAATTCATTAAGGCAGGGATTGACGTTACTGTGTTTGCACGTTCCGAGAAATTTAAAGCGTTAAAAGAAAACGGCCTGCAATATAGTGAAAACGGCACGGTTAGAGCTATAAAAGTAAACGTCATTGACACACTCGAAAACGATGATGTGTACGATTTCATTTTCGTTACAGTTCGTTATGACCAATCCGAATCGGCATTGCTATCGCTAAAAGACAACCAAAGAGCAGCTTTCTTGTCGCTAAAATCCGGTTGTTCATCGGAAAATATCCTGCGTTGGCAGAATTACCCTGCCGCAGGGCATAATTTTTGCCGAATATTGGCGTTTAATTTTAGAGCGAAGACATCAAAACATGAATCATCTCCTCATGCCGATTCTGCTTGCTACAGCAGTGTTTTTTTTAAACGTGTATGCCTACCAGACGCTACGCACGCTGTCCGCCCCCGCATACCTGCGCATAGCGTATTGGGTGGTGATAGGATTGAGCGTGGTAACTCCGGTGGCGGCGCTTTGTATCATCGCCCGGCTGGGCGAGGTGATGAGCGTTGGCGGGTGGGCGGTGAGCATGTTGGCGATATTTCTTGCGCCGGCAATAGCAATGACGGTGGTGTTGCTGCTGGAGGATGTGGCTCGCGCGGTGCTGCTGGCGGTGCGCTACTGCCTGCACCTGTCGCCTGCTGCTTTGCCTCGGGCAAAGTGGGTGAGCATTGTGTCGCTGGCGCTGGGAGGCGTGTCGCTGCTCGTCATGCTGCACGGCGTGACGTGGGGCAAGTACTGCTACCGCGTGCAAAATCAGGTGGTCTACTTCAACAACCTGCCGCAGGCCTTCGATGGATTTCGCATCTTGCACCTCTCCGACTTCCACGCGGGCAGCTTCTCGTCGCCGGAGGATGTGCAGCGGGGCATCGACCTGGCCAACGAGCAACACGCCGACCTGTTCGTTTTTTCGGGCGACATGGTCAACAACTTTGCCGACGAGCTGTACCCCTGGGCGGCGCACCTTGCAGCGATAAAAGCGCCTTACGGGCAGCTTGCCGTGCTGGGCAACCACGACTACGGCGACTACTCCTCGTGGGCAACCGCCGAGGCAAAGGCGGCCAACCTGCAATCGCTGATTGAGCAGGAGCGAAGCATAGGGTTGCAGGTGCTGCTGGACGAAAACGTGACCATAGAAAAAGACGGGCAGAAAATTGTGGTGGCAGGCGTGCAAAACATTGGCATGTACTCCCACTTCAGGATTTACGGCGACCTGAAAAAAGCGCTCAGCGGCGTTGACTCGACGGCGTTCAAGATACTTATTTCGCACGACCCCTCGCATTGGGACAAGGAGGTGAGCGATTACCCCGAAAAAATTCACCTCACCCTGTCGGGGCATACGCACGGATTTCAGTTTGGAGTGGAAACGCCGCTGTTCAAGTGGAGTCCCGTGCAGTGGATTTACCCGCGCTGGGCGGGGCTGTACGAAAAAAACGACCGCTACCTCTACGTCAACCGTGGCTTTGGATTCATACCATTCTTCATGGGGCGCGTGGGTATTTTGCCGGAGATAACGGTGATAGAGCTGAGAGTTAAGCGTTAAGCGTTGAGCGTTTGGAGGGTGATTCAGCTCAAGCTTTTCGCCGCCTTGCCGAACGTTCCGTTATGCCGAATGGGGGTAAGAAATTTCAACCGGAATTTTACGCCGGCATTTTTACAAAAGGTGGAAAATGCAGCCGCTCAACTTTTGCCGCTCATTTTCTTCTCCACGATTGCCTTCATCAGCTCCACCGTGTTGTCGATGCCCAGCAGCGACACGTTAATGGAGAAGTGGTACGACGACGCCATGCCCCACTCCTTGTCGGTGTAGTACTTGTAGTAGGTAGCCCGCGACTTGTCGGCCTTTCTCATCATTTCCTTTGCCTCGCTGCTGCTCACGTGGCTACGCTCCACGATGTTTTTGATGCGGTTTTCGGGTTTGTCGTGGATAAAGAAGCTGACAAGGCTGTGGTTTTCGCGCAGCACGTAGTCGGCGCAGCGGCCTATCAGCACGCACGACTCCCCCTTGTCTACGATGCTCCGAATGGCGTTGCTTTGCAGCAAAAACAGCCGCTCGTTGGACAGTATGTCGGGGTAGGGCATGTAGATGCCCATGCTTGGGTGTCCCACCGAAAAAACGTACTGTAGCCCGCTGGACGCTTTTTCGTCGACTTTTTCAAATACTTCGTCGCACAGCCCGCTTTCCTTTGCCGCCTCCGCGAGCAGCTCCTTGTCGTAGCAGGCAATGCCGAGGTCTTCGGAGAGCTTTTTCCCAATGAGGTGGCCTCCGCTGCCGAACTGTCGGCCTATGGTGATGATGACTTGCTTTTTCATGTTTGCTGTATGAAGGATTTACGCATTTTTTGCGCAAAGCCATTCACAAAGATAAGTAAAACTTGCGAGGCGGGCAATCTGTCTGCGCAGTAAAGGCGACGGCTGACATGAACTTCAATTTTTGGCGCAATTGCCGCTAAACGGCGGCCATACTCGCCACCTTTTTTCGTATTCTCCAGAAGGAGGGTAGCACGCCTTGCGGCTTTGCATCAGAATGGGTATAGCCTTTGCCGTAAATTATGTACTCTTCGCCGTCCTTAATGTCGTCAATGCCCATATCGCTATCATCAGGAATAAAAACAAGCATTACGCAGGGGAAGCGTTTATGGAATCTATCCCACAATTTCATATCAAAGGATATAAAATTCTCTGAATCGTAAATGGATTTAGGAACTTCCACCACGTGCGCGTTGGTTTCCCAATCGTACTTGTAGCGCAACTTTATACCGTCAAGCTGCCTTGCAAGAACTCTAAGTTCGCGTATTACAAATTTCTTTCGCTCATGGGTCAATATTTTTTCACTACTGACCGACAAACTTGAAAATTTGCCGATTTCGACTTGCTATTATATTGATTTACAATAATTTAATTTTTATTATAAAGACCCTACCGCTCCCTAAAAAGTGTCAACTGTATGGCGGTAGGACTTTTGTTTTTACTCGCTGTCTGTTTGGCATACGCCCTCCGTCCTTCGGTTACAACCCA
>JAIRSZ010000032.1 GCA_031255195.1 Prevotellaceae bacterium
CGGCTAACGGCTGTCAGGCTCGCTCCCCGGCTCACCTCCTTTACTACCTCCTGCTTAAAGCAAATACTGTACCGGTAGCTTTGATGCTTACTTTTTGTCATGTCTTCTCCTTTTTTTTATGTCAACCTATGTCAGGACATGACAATTAGGTGAAAATGAAGTACAGGTGACGCCACCGCTCGTCAACAGCTACGGGCTGGGCGTCCTCCGCTCCGCTCGCTCGTGCCTCGGGCGCTAGGCTGCGGAATGACGGGCGGCGGCGCGCGGGGGAGGGGCATCAGCAGCTACGGTCGACGAGCGGTGCGACTATACCTTATTTACACCTTGAATTTTTGAATCATTGAATCTTTCCGCAGGAGTCGCCTTCGCTGTCGCCGCACTTCTCTGAGCGAGGCTCTACCTCTACGGTGGCGTGCTGAACGCCCAGCTGCCGGACGGCTGCGCGAATGTCGGCTTTGATGCGCGAAGCTTCTGCGAGCGAGGCTTCGTCGCAGAGCACCACGTGGCAGGTGAGCGCCGCCTGCGTGGTGCTCAACCCCCAGATGTGAAGGTGGTGAACGTCTACCACGCCCGCCACCGCTAATATTTTTTCCCTCACAGCGCCCACGCTCACGTTCTGCGGCACGCCGTCGAGACTCAGGCGCACGCTATCCTTGAGGAGCGACCACGTGCCGACAAAGATGACGACGGCCACCGCCATGCTTATCGCGCTATCGAGCCAATACCACGCGGTAAAGGTCATGACTACGCCAGCCACCACCACGCCTACCGACACCAGCGCGTCGGCGGCAAGGTGCAGGTAAGCGCCCTTCACGTTCAAATCCTTGTCCTTGTCGCGGAAAAAGAGCATGGCGGTAACGGCGTTAATGGCAATCCCCACCCCCGCCACAACAGCCACCACGCCGCCCTCGACGGACACGGGGGTGAACATGCGCTCTACCGCCTCGTAGACAATGCCGCCAATGGCCGCCAGCAGGATTACCGCGTTGACGAGCGCCGCCAGAATGGTAGCCTTCCTGTACCCGTAGGTGTAGCGAGCGCTGGGCTTGGCGGCGGCCAGCTTGAGCGCAAGCAGCGCAATGACGAGGCTTGCCACGTCAGCCAGGTTGTGCCCCGCATCGGTGAGCAGCGCCAGCGACCCCGTAACGAAGCCCGCCGCCGCCTCTACCGCAACAAACACAACGTTGAGCACAATGCCAACGACAAAGGCGCGGCTGGTGCGCGATACGTCAATCTCATGGTGGTGGCCATGCCCATGATGGCTGTGGCGATGATGCTCATCATCATCGCGGTGATGGTGTGCCATTTTCGGATATGCTATTTTATTAAACTCTTATAAATATAAAGCAAAGGTAAGAACATTTTTTGGATGACCAAATAAATGCCCCTACCCTTTGTGCTTTATACACTTACGCGTAAACCAGCGCGTTTACGACGTCTACGCTGCCTTTAGCTGAGCTTTGAAACTTTGAAGCTTTGGAACTCTGGAACTCTGGAGGCAACGCCGAAAGTTGACCCCTCTCTCTCCTACCGCAGCGACACGTTCACGCCGCCAAACACCGTGATTCCCGGCATGGGGTATCCGGTAATGATTTGGTAGGTGCGGTTGGCGAGGTTTTCGCCCTTCGCAAAAAAGCTTATCCACCGCCACCGCAGGGGCTGGAAGGATACTCTGGCATCGAGCGTTACAAAAGTTTCGGTTGCCGGATTTGCGCCGATTTCGGAGTAAAGCCCGTCAACCAGCCGCCCGCTGAGGCTAAAATTCCACCGAGACAAGAATCGGTAGCTTGCCGCAAGGAAGGCTTGATGTTCGGGCGAGTACAAAAGCGGCGTGTCCATGTGCAGGTAAGAGTAGCTGCCCTGCAACCCAAGATCCCTGAGCGCCTGCCAACGAAACGAAAACTCAAAGCCGGTGTTCAGAAATTTGCCGGTGTTCATATTCTTGCCGGTAGATGGCGGCACCACCTGTATCAGGTTGCTGCCGTCGATAGCGTAGGCGGCAAGCTCCAGGTCGAGGCGGTTGCTAAAAAGGCGCTGCTCCACAGCCAGCTCGTAGCTCCATGCGTGCTCCGGCTCGAGGTCGGGGTTGGCAGCCCCCCACAGGTAAAGCTCCCTGATGGAAGGACTCCGAAAACCCTTGCCCACAGACGCCTTAACAACGGCTGTGCGCCAGGGCGTGTAGGCAAGCCCCGCCTGCGGCACCCACTCGCCGCCGTAGAGAGCGTTGTGCTCGTAGCGCACGCCTGCGTTCAGGGTGAGCTTGTCGAACAGGCTTTGCTGCATGATGACGTAGCCCGCCGCAGCGTGGTGAGAGGTGTCAATAATAGGAGCGTCAGGCCGGCCATCCAAAAACGCGGTCCGCGCTCTCCCGCCGTACCCCATAAAGTCTACGCCTGCCGTGATGGTGTTGCCCTCCAAAAGGTGGAGCGCCTGGTAGAGAGAAACACCCAGGTTGTAGTCGTTGGAGCGGAAGCGGTAATCGCGAGGAGTTGTCTGGCGGCCGTCTCCGTATCCGTCGTTGATTTCGTGCTCACCAAAGTTGTAGAACAGCTTTAGCGCCCCGTCCGCCTTTTCAAAGGTGTTTTGCAGGGTGATGCTGGCCATGCCGCGCAGCACGTCGGCAATGTGGTCAGTAATGGGGACGCTAACTTTCCCCGGGTTGTGCGACCTGTTTTTGGCAACCATCACGTCGCCCCAGAGGTTAAGGTGGTCTGTCATGCGGTATCCGGCGCGGGCGTAGGCGTTGGTAATGGAGAAGTCGGAGTTTTCGCGGTGTCCGTCAGTTCGATCGTGGTTTACCGAAACGAAGGCGTCGAATTTTCCGGCCTTAAAGCCTGCGTTGCCCATGTACTTTTGGGTGTTGTAAGCGCCGTACATCAGGCGGCCACCGGCGTTCCACCCGTCGGCGTGCTGCCTGCGGGTGATGATGTTCACCACGCCGCCCATAGCGTTGCTGCCGTAAAGGATGGACGCCGGACCCCGAATAACCTCCACTCTATCAACGTCGGAGCTTACGTAGGAGTCGGGCAGGTGATGCCCCATGATACCCATGAACTGCGGCTGCCCGTCAACCAGCATCAGCACCTGCCCGGTGGGCGTTCCGCCTACGCCGCGGATGGTAATTCCGCCTCCGCCACCTGCGCCAAGCCCAAAGCCGGTAACGCCGCGCTCGGTAACAAACATGCCGGGTATGCGCTCCGACAAACCTGCCAGAATGTTCGATTCGCTGCTTTGCTCCAGCTCGTCGCGGCTCACCACCGATATGGTCATGGGCACGCTGCTGCGGTTTACCGCTGTTCGGTTGGCGGTAACCACCACCTGTTCGATGTTGTGAACGCTGTCATGCGCTGCGCTCTGCGCGTAGATTGTGCAAGGAAGGCACAACAGGGAGACGAAAATTTTTCTTTTCATAAAATAATGCTTTACTACAAATGTTTTTTTAACTGGTTTTAGCGTGAATATTGAATTGATTGGGAAACAGTACTTACACCGTACTTAAAATCGGCTGTGGGCAGAATAATGTGCCTGCGGACGAAATGCCTCCGTGCAGCTCAGCTGCTACTCTCTTCATAGCCTGTCAGAAATCTATGTTTTGCTTGAGATTCTCCACGTAGCGGTTGATGCGCTGCATTTCGGTGGAAATGTTGATGCTTTGCGGACAATGCGAGATGCAAATGTTGCAGCCAATGCAGTGGTCGGCCTGGCGCAGCTTGGGCACGCTGCGGTCGTACCCCACCAAAAATTCGCGGCGCGCCTTTCTGTAGCTTTCGTCGTTTGCGCTTTTCAGAATTTTTCCTGCGCTCACGCAGCGGTTGTAGTGCCCAAACGTTCCGGGTATGTCGATACCGTAGGGGCAGGGCATACAATATTGGCACTCCGTGCACTGTATGTAGTCCGAGTTGACCAGCACGTCGGTTACCCTTTCGAGCAGCCCGTACTCCTGCTCGCTCAGCGGCACAAGCGGCGAGTAGGTGTGAATGTTTTCCCGGAGGTACTCCATGTAAACCATGCCGCTAAGCACGGTCAGCACGTTCTTCGGAGTTCCGGCGTAGCGAAAAGCCCACTGCGCGGGGTTGTCCTGCGGACGGACTTCCTTCATCATCGAGAGCGCCCGCGTGGGGACTCTCGCAAGCCGCCCCCCCAGCAGAGGCTCCATGATAATTGCCGGAATGTTACGCTTTACCAGCTCTCCGTGGAGGTACTCCGCGTTAATGTTTCGTCCGGTTGCGTGACGCCAATCCTGGTAGTTAAGCTGTATCTGGCAAAAATCCCAGCGCACATCATCCTCCATTGCCAGCACGTAGTCAAAAACCTTCTTCTCGCCGTGAAACGACCAGCCGAGGTTTCGGATGCGGCCTGCTCTGCGCTCCTCCATCAGGAAGTCCAGAATGCCGTTGTCGATGTATCGCCGGCGGAACATTTCCATCCCGTCGACGCCTTCGTTGGGGCGGCCAACATTGTGGATAAGGTAGTAGTCGATATAGTCAACCTGCAAATCCCTGAACGATTTGTGGTATATGTCGATTGCCGTCTGCCTGCCCGTATCGCCAAAGTTGGACATTTTGGTGGCGAGGAAAAACTTGTTTCGCGGGTGACGCTTCAAGGCAATGCCCGTCGCCGCTTCCGACCAGCCGCGAATGTACACGGGCGCAGTGTCAAAGTAGTTCACGCCATGCGCTATGGCATAGTCCACCAGCTCGTTCACCCTTTCCTGGTCAATTTCTTCGCCGCTGCCGTCGGCCTTTTGCTTTAGCGGCCAGCGCATACAGCCGTAGCCAAGTAGCGATATCACATCACCCGTTCGCGGGTGGGTGCGGAAGGTCATCTGGCCTGTTGGCGTCTCGCCGATAGCGGCTCCGCCCTCAGACGGGGCGCTGCTGCGCGAAACGCAGCCGGAAGCAGCAGCGCCTGTGGCAACCGCTCCTGCGCCAAACAACTTTAAAAAATCTCTGCGGTTAAATCCGTTTTTCTTTTTCATTGCTAAATTGAATGATGTACAACATTTCCTTCTACATAAACAGCGCTGAACGGGCGGGCGGGGCAAAGGTTTTCGCACGCGCCGCATCCGGTGCACCGCTCCCCGTCGATTACAGGGAACTTCAGCGATTTTTCATCTTCGGGGTCGGCGGCAACAAGGGTGACAGCGCCCGAAGGACAGCTGCTTGCGCAGCTGTTGCACTGCACCTTGTCGCGGTTTACTATGCAGCGTTCGGCTACCCACGTTGCCTTGCCTACCGAAATGGCCGACTTGTCGGCAGGTGCAATTTTGAGGATTGCGCCCGTCGGGCAGACCAGCGAGCAGGCAATGCAGTCAGGACGGCAGTAGCCTTTTTCGTAGGACACTTCGGGCTGCATCAGCGTTGCAAAGCTCGTCGACGGGCGCAGCACGCTGTTGGTGCAGGCAGAAACGCAGAGCTGGCAGGCGGTGCAGTGCTTGTTCATGTTGTGCAGGCTCACCGCGCCCGGAGGCACAATCGGCGTTTTTCGCTGCGACGCTTTCTTGTCCTTAATCTCCGCATACCCGCCATCAACTTTGAGCTGCTGCGCCCTAACTGTTTTAACCGTTTGCGTTAGCGCAAAGATACCCGCTATCGACATAAAGCTGCGGCGGGACATGCCGCTCGCGCTGTCTTCCTCAGCAGTATCCGTCCTGCTCCCAACGCTTTTCTTTTTCCCAACGCTCACCGGCGCGTACCTCATTGCCCCAAACTTGCACCTCTCCGCGCAGCCAAAGCACGCCACGCAGCGGCTGCGGTCTACGGTAAGACGCTTGACGTCGATGCACGAGGCTTTACAGTTTCGCTCGCACAGGCCGCATTTTTTACATTTTTCCGCGTTGATAGTCATCCTGAAAATGGAAAAGCGGGAGAGAAGCCCAAGCAGCGATCCCACCGGGCACACCGTGTTGCAGTAGGTGCGCCCGCCGCGCCAGGCAAGCACGCCGACTGCCAATAGCGTGACTGCCGCTACTCCAAACGTTACTCCGCCCTTTACCCAAACCTCTGTCGAGTAGAAGGCGTAGCTGTCGGCTCTTTCCGCAAACCAGCTCAGCAGGTTATTGCCCCAGCGGTATGCCGGAACGAAAAAGCTCGACGCCATGCGCCCGTAGGCGGCGTAGGGGTCGAGCAGAGATACAATTGCGCTGCCCGTAAAGATAACGGCAGCAGCAAGCAGGATAAGCAAGCCGTAGCGCAGCCACGACTTGGCGGGAGAGTAGCGAAACCTGTTTTTCCGCCTCCTTCCGGCAGCTCCTGATATGCCATCCTGCAGAACGCCCAGCGGGCAGACTACAGAGCAGTAAACGCGCCCAAAAAGCAGCGTAACCACGGCAAGGAGCACAATGACGGTGACGTTCACCGCCAGCGCTGCCGGCAAGAGCTGCGCCTTGGCCAACCAGCCAAACCACAGGTGCGCCGTTCCCGTAAAGTCAAGAAACAGCAGCGTAATAAGAGCAAAAAATACAGCAGCAACAACTCGTCGAATTTTGTACAGCATAATAAAACTTAGTTTTTATGAGGTGAACTGCAAAGTAAAGGAATTTTCATAAAAGCAAGTTCACTCCACGCCTTAAATTTTGTTTGGTAAAAGATACTGAGGCCGTAGCGCACATGCAAGGAATCGCCCGCCACTGCTCAGAATAAGCGGAACGGTTGAGCCAAAATCTCTGCCTGCGGCATCTATTTGCTATAGCTTAAAATATTGCAACAATGTATATCCAACCGCGCCGTCGCCTGTCGATTTTCTAAGCTTCCGACAGCAGGAGCAGAAGTGCGAAAGCCCGCCACATTTAGCCTGCGGGCAAAAATCCGTAATGTTTTTTTTGCTTGCTTCAATCCCTTTTGCCATCTTTACTATCAATTAACCAGCCATTATTATTCATATATACGTTTTTCGGAAAAATTACACATCGTATTTCACTCTTTTTAGTGATGAAAATTTTGCCGTTAGCGGATTTTCGTTAGAGATTCTTTTGAATCATGCCATCCTGCCCATCGGAAGTAAGGAATTTCTTCCGAAACGGGACATGGAATTTCTTCCGAAACGGGATAAAACGGGATAGGCCGAATGGTACATCACGAATAAAAAAACTCCACGAATAACGCCAATAAGTAAGAATTTATCCAACAAAATTTACCGTGCAGCCCCGGCGGGGGCGTAAAATTCAGATTTTTTTTTGTTTTGAACCGGAAAAAAGCTACCTTTGCAGCCCAAATGCGGGATTTTTATGCCAAACTATTTTATACCATCAGAAAATGAAAAAAGGAATCCACCCAGAAAACTACCGCCCGGTTGTATTTAAGGACTTGTCGGACGATAGCCTTGTTATTACCAAGTCGACGGTCAGCACCAAGGAGACCATCACCGTTGACGGCGTTGAGTACCCCTTGTACAAGGTCGAAATATCGAGCTCATCGCACCCGTTTTACACCGGCAAAATGAAGCTGGTAGATACCGCCGGTCGCGTGGACAAGTTCATGAGCCGCTACAAAAACCACCGGCCAGCCACGCAAGTGTAAAACTTTTTACCTTGCCGAAGCTTTTATAACCGCTACTCAAAAGAGCTTTCGATGCCTCGAAAGCTCTTTTGTACTTAAAATTACTCTGTTGACATACGGCACTACTACATGAAATCTTCCTACAAAATGCTGTCGCCCAACGATGGCGACGAGTTCATCTCCATCTTCTCCGAAGGCGACGAACAACGCCTGAACGAGGTGAACATTCCAGAGCAACTGCCGGTGCTTGCCCTGCGCAACGCAGTGCTCTTTCCGGGCGTAATTATGCCCATCAACATCAGCCGCGAAAAGTCGGTGAAGCTGGCGCGCACAGCCTACAGCAACGCCAAAAACATAGCAGCAGTGATGCAGCGCGACTCCAAGCAGGACGACCCCTCCTTTGACGATCTGCACAAAATGGGCACGGCAGCGCGCATACTCCGCCTGCTCGAAATACCCAACGGCTCTATCACCATAATTCTACAGGGAACGCGGCGCGTTCTGCTGGAAAACATGGTATCGGACGACCCGTTCTTTGTGGCCTCCGTGAGCGTGCAGGAGGAAATCATGCCGGCAATGCCCAACGAAAACTACGACCTGACCGTCGGCTCTGTCCGCGACGTGTCGATGGCTATCGTCAAGCTGTCGCCGCACATAACGCCCGACGCTGTATCTGCCATAAAAAACATCGACAACCGGCAGTTCCTCATCAACTACTTAGCCTCTAACACGGAGGTGAGCGGCGACGAAAAGCAAAAGCTGCTGGAGCTCGACCACGTGGACGAGCGCGCGGCCTCCCTGCTGGAGGTGCTGCTGCGCGAGCGGCAGGCGCTGGAGCTCAAATCGGAAATTCAGCAGAAGGTGAACAAGGGAATTGACCAGCACAACCGCGAGTTTTTCCTGCACGAGCAAATGAAGGCTATTCAGGCCGAGTTGGGCGGCAACCCCGTTGAACAGGAGGTGCGCCTGCTGCGCGAAAAGGCAAAGACAAAAAAGTGGAACGAGGATGTTGCTGAAGTGTTCGACCGCGAGGCAACCAAAACCGAAAAGATGATGCAGCACAGCGGCGAGTATCCGGGTCAGCTCAACTACCTCCAAACGCTGGTAGACCTGCCCTGGGGCGAGTACAGCGAGGACAAGTTAGACCTGGACGAGGCGCAAAAAGCGCTCGACAACGATCACTACGGCTTGGAGGAGGTGAAGGAGCGTATGCTTGAGCACCTCGCCGTGCTTAAGCTCAAGGGTGACCTGAAATCGCCCATACTGTGCCTGTACGGACCTCCCGGAGTGGGAAAAACATCCCTCGGGAAATCGGTGGCAAAAGCCCTGGGGCGGGAGTTCGGACGCATATCGCTGGGAGGGCTGCACGACGAGGCAGAAATTCGCGGACACCGCAAAACCTACATCGGCGCTATGCCGGGGCGAATTGTCCAAACCATCAAAAAATGCAAAACGAGCAACCCCGTCATCGTGCTCGACGAGGTGGACAAGGTGGGCAGCGACTACCGCGGCGACCCCTCAAGCGCTCTGCTGGAGGTGCTCGATCCTGAGCAAAACTCCGCCTTCCACGATAACTTTCTGGAGCTCGACTACGACCTGTCGCACGTGCTGTTCATCACCACAGCCAACAACGCTGCCACCATCCACCCCGCGCTACGCGACCGCATGGAGATGATAAGCGTGAGCGGCTACACGCAGGAGGAAAAGGTGGAAATAGTGAAGCGACACCTGCTGCCGCGCCTGCTGCAAGACCACGGGGTGAAGCCACAGCAGCTGCAAATCCCCGACGAACTCATTGTCGCCACCATAGAAGACTACACGCGCGAGTCGGGAGTGAGGAGCGTGGAAAAGCAGCTGGCAAAAATCATACGGCATACGGCAAAGCTTATCGCCTCGGGCAAAGCCTGCGAGCCGACGCTTACCCTTAGCGCCCTGCGTGAGGCGTTGGGCGTGCCGAAATTTTTTAAGGATAAAGCCTTGGAAAACGCCTTCACAGGCGTGGCCACCGGCCTCTCGTGGACGCCCAACGGCGGCGAAATTGTGTTCGTCGAGGCGAGCATCAGCAAGGGCAAGGGTACTATCACCACCACCGGCAGCTTGGGCGACGTGATGAAGGAAAGCGCCGTCATAGCCCTGGAGTACGTGCGAGCACAGGACGAACGCCTGAAAATCGACCCCAAAATGTTTACGGAAAACAACCTGCACATTCACGTCCCCGAGGGCGCTATTCCCAAGGATGGTCCGTCGGCAGGGGTAACGATGGTAACGGCTATCGCTTCGGTGTTTACGGGGCGCAAGGTGCGCCGCGGCTTAGCCATGACCGGCGAGGTTACCCTGCGCGGCAAGGTGCTGCCCGTGGGAGGAATCAAGGAAAAAATGCTTGCCGCCAAGCGCGCCGGCATCACCGACATCCTGCTGCCCGCCGAAAACAAAAGAGACATCGAAGAGATAAAGGAAAAGTACCTGCAAGGCCTCAACTTTACCTTCGTAGAGGCGGTGCAAGAGGTGCTGGACTCGGCGCTGGAGGCATAAGAAGAAATTTCAACTGCCCGAACTGACAAAGCAGAGCGGCCAAAAGCAGCGGCAACAGACGCCGTCGCTTTTGGCCGCTCTACTTGTCAGCGTTCCGTTCTCGCCCCGCACATTATCAGCTATTATCAGCTTTCCATTTTCGCAATGCTGAGGTTGACGGCAAGGCCGTCAATGTCAAAGGAGACGGGAGACTCAACGCGCTCCGGCAGGGAGAGCTCCACCGCCAGCGTTTGGCTTTTGATGTAATCTCCAAAGGCGGCAGCTACCTCCGCCACCGCAGGGCTGCGCTCAACGCTGATGCGGATGCGGTCAGTTATCTCCAGCCCGCTGTCCTTGCGCAGGTTTTGGATGCGGTTTACCAGCTCCCGCGCCAGACCCTCAAGGCGCAAAGACTCGGTGATGGTAACGTCGAGGGCAAGGGTAACGCCGTTTTCGGTGAGGCTAAGCGATCCCTCAACATCCTCGTTGATGATTTCCACATCCTCGATAGAGAGCTCAACGGCGCTGCCGTCCGCCAAGGACAGCGAGCAGCGTTTTTCGCGCTCCAGCGCAGAAATGTCGGTCGAAGTAAAGGCCGCAATCTTTGCCGCTACCTCCTTCATGCTCTTGCCGCACTTGGCGCCCAGAGTTTTAAAGTTGGCCTTGGCTTTTTTTACCGCAATGCCAGCATCGTCGCTCACCACCTCCACCTCCTTAACGTTAGTTTCGGTGCGGATAATGCCCTTTATTTCCTCCGTGAGCAGGAGCAGCCGACGCTTGTCGGCTGCAAAGATGAGGGTTTTAGCCAAAGGCTGCCTCACCTTCACGTCGGCCTTGCGGCGCAGCGCAAGTATCATGGACGTTACCTGCTGCGCCATGCTCATTTTGTCCTCTAAGGCTTTGTCCACAAGGCTTTCGTCGAACGTCGGGAAGTCCGCCACGTGCACCGAAGGGGAATCTTCGGGGTAAATATCGCTAAAAATCCTGTCGGTAATGAAGGGGGCAATTGGCGAAGCCAGAATACAGACGGCCTGCAGGCAGCCAAAAAGAGTCTGGTAGGCGGCCAGCTTATCGTCCGTCATGCTGCCGCCCCAAAAACGCTTTCGGTTGAGGCGCACGTACCAATTGCTCAGGTGGTCGCATACGAAGTCCTGTATCAGCCGTCCGGCACGCGTAGGCTCGTAGGACTCGTAAGCCTCGCCAACGTCGCGGACAAGGGTGTGGAGAAGGGATACCATCCACCGGTCAATTTCGGGGCGGCGGCTCACGGGAACTTGAGGCTCGCTGCCCGAAAATCCGTCCACGTTGGCGTAGAGGGCAAAGAAGGAGTAGGTGTTGTAAAGCGTTCCGAAGAACTTGCGGCGCACTTCCTCCACGCCCTCAACGTCGAACTTGAGGTTGTCCCACGGCTGCGCATTGGTAACCATGTACCAGCGCAGCGCGTCTGCGCCGTACTCGCCCATCACCAGAAACGGGTCAACCGTGTTGCCCAGCCGCTTGCTCATCTTGTTGCCGTTCTTGTCGAGCACCAGCCCCGTAGAGATGACATTCCTGAACGCCACGCTGTCGGCCACCATAGACGAAATGGCGTGCAGCGTGAAAAACCATCCCCGCGTCTGGTCAACGCCCTCAGAGATGAAATCGGCCGGGTAAACGCTGCTGAACTCCTCCTTGCTAACGTGCGGGTAGAAGACCTGGGCAAAGGGCATAGCGCCGCTGTCAAACCACACGTCTATCAAATCGGCCTCGCGCTTCATGGGTTTTCCGCTGTCGGAAACAAGGATGAGCTGGTCTACATAAGGGCGGTGGAGGTCTACCCTGCCGTAGTTTTCCTCCGACAGGTTGCCCGCCTCAAAATCTGCGTAAGGGTTGGCAGACATGTAGCCTGCCGCCACAGATTTTTCTATTTCGTCCTTCAGCTCGCCAACAGAGCCGACGCACTTCTCCTCGCTGCCGTCGTCGGTGCGCCATATCGGGAGGGGCGTTCCCCAATAGCGGCTACGGGAGAGATTCCAATCTTTCAGCTCTTCGAGCCACTTGCCAAAGCGTCCTGTACCCGTGCTTTCGGGCTTCCACCCGATGGTTTTGTTTAGCTCCACCATGCGCTCCTTGCAGGCGGTAGTTTTGACAAACCAGCTGTCGAGCGGGTAGTAGAGCACGGGCTTGTCGGTGCGCCAGCAGTGGGGGTAGCTGTGCTGGTGTTTTTCTATCTTGAAAACAAGCCCCTGCTGCTTGAGCATTACGCACAAGTCCACGTCCAGCGACGGGTCGCTGTCGGTCAGGTTGCTGTCGTAGGCATTTTTCACAAAGCGGCCTGCAAACTCTTTGTATACCTCCACGTTCACGTAATCGTCCACAAAGCTCCGGTCTAAATCCTCCAGGCGGAAAAACTTTCCGGTTTTGTCCACCATCGGCAGGAGGCTGCCTGCCTTGTCTACCAGCATCAGCGGAGGCACGCCGTGCTGCCGGGCAACGCGGTCGTCGTCAGCGCCAAAGGTGGGCGCTATGTGCACAATTCCTGTGCCGTCCTCAGTGGTTACAAAGTCGCCGGTGATGACCCTGAAAGCGCCGCCGCCCATAGGTCGCACAAACGGCAGGACGGGCGCGTAGGTTATGCCCGCCAGCTGGCTACCCTTGCAGGTGGCCGCCACCCGATAGGGGACGAACTTGTCGCCCGCCTTGTAGCCGTCGAGCGGCAGGTCGGCCGCCTTGGGGTTGAAGTGCAGGGGAATGAGCTCCTGCGCCAACACCACCGCAATTTTCTCGCCCGTGTAGGGGTTAAAGGTATCAACTATGGCGTAGGTAATGTCTGCACCCACGCAGAGGGCAGTGTTGGAGGGGAGCGTCCACGGGGTGGTTGTCCACGCAAGGATAAAGAGGTTGCTCGAGTCCGTCCTGCTGTAGAGCTGCTGCGAGGTCTCGTTTTGCACCACGCGGAACTGCGCCACGCAGGTGGTATCCTTCACCTCGCGGTAGCAGCCGGGCTGGTTGAGCTCGTGGGCGCTGAGACCTGTGCCCGCCGCCGGAGAGTACGGCTGAATGGTGTAGCCCTTGTAGAGCAGGTTTTTGCTGTAGAGCAGGCGGAGCAAGTGCCACACCGACTCGATGTAGCGATTGTCGCAGGTCACGTAGGGCGCTCCCATGTCCACCCAATAGCCCATTTGCTCGGTGAGGTTTTCCCACTCCCGCGTGTACTTCATCACCTCCCTGCGGCAGGCGGCGTTGTACTCGTCCACGCTGATGGTTTTGCCGATGTCCTCCTTGGTGATGCCCAGCATTTTTTCTACGCTCAGCTCCACCGGCAGCCCGTGCGTATCCCATCCGGCCTTGCGGTTGACCAAAAAACCCTTGAGCGTTTTGTAGCGGCAGACAACATCTTTAATGGTGCGCGCCATTACGTGGTGAATACCCGGCATACCGTTGGCCGAGGGAGGCCCCTCGTAGAAAACAAACGGCTGCCGCCCTTTGCGCAGCTCCAGCGATCGCGCAAAAGCGCCCTCCGCCTTCCATTTAGACAGTATCTCCTGATTGATTTTGGGTAAATCCAAGCCCTTGTACTCTGGAAATTTTTTGCTCATAGCTTGCTTTGAGATGGTTTAAAATAGTTTTATCAAGTATGGATGCAAATTTGCATTTACAGTACAGCAGAAATGATTCAATGATTCAAAAAATCAATGTAAACTCTGCTGTTGTCCTCCTTTAAAAATTTCCCGCAAAGGTACAAAAAGTTGCAAAACAAAAAAAGGGGGACGTCAAAAGTCCAAGCGTTCTCCTGGCTTTGCTTGCGCCCTTTGCGAAAAACCTTTGCGCCCTTTGCGGTGAGAAAAATATTAAACCGCAAAGTACGCAAAGGCAAATACGCAAAGTACGCAAAGGCAAGCCATACAAAATATTTACTCCGCTTTGCTAAAATATTTCTTTCAAGTCAACTTCTGCGCCGTCGAAAATGGATACGGGCGCTTTTCCCTCCTCGTACAGCGTTCCGTTATCGTACTTTCCGTCGGGTTGAAGCAGGAACGCCTGCACGCCTCCGACAGGAAACACCACCCAATACTCGCGCACGCCGGAGGCTTCGTAGAGGTTGAACTTCTCGGTCAGGTCGTACTTGGAGGAGGCGGGCGACTGCACTTCCGCAATAAAATCCGGTACGCCGAGGCATCCGCGCCGGTCAATTTTTGTCGGGTCGCACACAATGCAGAGGTCGGGTTGAACGACGGTATCAACCTTGTCGTCCTCCTTTTCGCCGTTTTTTGGCAACCGCACATCAAAGGGCGCGACAAAAACCTTACACTTGCCTTTATGCTTCTTGACTATGCTGCGCAATTCCATGTATAGATTTCCCACCACTTCCTGGTGTACCGACGCGGGCGCAGGCGACATCTGCCTGATCAATCCGTGCAGCAGCTCCCTGCGCGTATTGTCCCACCAGGTGCGGTAGTCGGCGTAGGTGTACCGACGGTTGAGGTCTAACGATAGCTCCATGACACTTTTTTTATGCAAATATAAGCATTTTTCTGCTTGGCTACCTTGACGGTTTCGGCGGCACACCCGCCCCCTACCCTACTCTAACTCTTCTACCGCTTGCAGCACGCTCATGGCCTCCAGCAACATGCAGCCGCTAGTATGCTCCGTCAGTCCTGTTTCATAGCCCGGATCAGGACTTTGACTCCAATCGGGGCTAAACAGATGCTCCTTGCTCTTGCCCTTTGTCCACAGCGTTTCTGCGTTGTGCTGCATAAACTGTAGGTAACGCTTTCTGGTGGCTTCCTCCAAATCTTCCACCTGAATCAACTTTGTGAAGTAGCGGATAAAAATACCATTGAACAATCCGCCGTCGCCGTCGCCTACTTTTCTAAGTATATTTTTTTCCTTGTTTATCAATTCGGTAAGGGTGTAGTCGGCTGCGAATATGGCATTGTTCAGGTATCTTTGCTCGCCGGTAATCCCGTACAGCTCTACCGCCGCCCCAACAAAAGTGCCCTGGTTGTAGGAAAATTTCCAATCAGTTATCTGTCCCGTATTTCCGTTGATATTGTCATCCACTGCGCCGGTAGTGCTGTGATAGAGCTTGCGGTATTCCCATTCGTAGATTTTCAGCGCCCATTCCTTATCCTCTTCGTTGTCGAACTCACGGTACAGGCGGGAGGCAAGTATGCTGGCAGGACCGTTGGAGCAGGCGTTTTTGCTCCAGATGTGGTCGTATCGCTCCCATGCAATGCCGCCGCCGGCGTGATCGTTCCAACCCTCTTTTATGTACTCCCAAAGTTCCAGGGTTGCCTCTTTGTATTTTTCCTCGCCTGTGATTTTGTAAGTGCGGAGCAGGGCAAGGGCAATCCATTCCATGTCGTCGAAAAAGTTATTATACCAGCCTTTATGGTGGCGGCTGTTGTTGAGCTGCCACACGCCGCTAAACCACAAGTCGAAGTACTCCCTGTAAAAGTCGTCGTTGCTGCGCTCGTAGGCGTCTACCAGCACGTCCAAGGCGTGCGCCTGCGGCCAATACTGAAACTCTTTGTTGCCGTGGTTGTTCGTCCAGAAGTAATACATTTCCGGGTCCCAGAATGAGCGTAGCAGCGCCCGGCTGCCGCTGTCGGCTCGCGCGCCCCATTCCGCAGCCGTCACTTTTTCCGTGCCTCCTGTCTTTCCCGTTGACGGCACGCCCTTGTTTTCACCGCATGAGGCCATACCGCATACGGTAAAGGCAAATAAAAGAGGTAGTAAAATTTTCATGTTTTTGTGTTTTTATTGATTTGACCAAACGTAAAATTGCAGATTTCTTGTTATTTATGTGAATCAGGCCAAGGTTGAGAATATCGCTCGCCCTGCGCCCTTGCCCCCACTCCGGCTACTCTCCGAAGGGAGAGTGGCCGGGGCGAGGTTTGCGGGCTGAAAGCGCTTAATTCTCCTCCAGCATTTTAATAAAGAATCCGCCCACCACCGAGCGCGCCTGAAAACCCCGCTGGTTGGGCTTGTCCGTAAAGTACCAGTCGGTCATGGGCACGCGGTCGACGGTTTCGTTGACAAAGGCGTGCAGCGGCTTGATGAACGCCTCGAACGTCTCCTTATCGTCGGCCATCGTTGCCGTCCAGACAATCCAGTCGGCTTTGGTGTAGGTTTCGCGGCTGTCCAACGGCAACCCGTAGGTGTTCTGCTGCGTGAGGTAGTAGGCAATCTCCTTTTTCGCCACCTCATTGGGGAAAATGTTCAGCTTCAGCAATTTGTCCCACACAAGGTTGTACTTTTGGCTCCACGTACCCTGCCTATCGAAGGTGAGGCGGTAGTGGTCGCCGTCGTCGGCCATGTCAACCCACTTTTGCGCCATCTCCCGCGCCTTGGCGGTGTACACGTCGGCCACGTCCTGCTTGCCGAGCATGGCCGCCAGCTTGCCGTAGGAGGCAATGCCCAGAATAGCCTTGATGGAGAGGTTGGCGTTGTGGGCAAAGTGCCCCGCAAAATCGTCGGTGCACAGCTGGTTTTCGGGGTCAAGCCCCTTATCCACCAGGTAGTCCGTCCACGTGGTGAGCACGTCCCAATGCTTTTCGGCGTACTTTGCGTGCCCCTCCCTGTCGGCAATGGCGGCGGTAATGATCAGCGCGTTGCCGCTTTCCTCTACCGGCATGTCGCCGCCGTAGGTTTGGCCGTTGGCCAGGGGGTAAGTGCCCACGTCGTGCGCCGCAAAAGGTTTTTTCCACTTTCCGCTTTCGCTGTAGTAGAATATGTGGTTGAGCAAGCCCTTGCACAGCTCCGTGTTGTAGAGCAGGAAGAGGGGCGCGGAGGGGTAGGTTATGTCCACCGTGCCGATGGAGCCGTTGCTAAAGTTTTCCTTCGAGAAGAAGAGCAGATCTCCGCTGGGGGCTTGCACCAGCTTGTGCGCCGCAATAGCCTGCCGGTAGGCCAGCGCGCAGAGCTCGGCGTACTCCCTGCCGCCCGCAGCGGTGGCCTTCTGCATCAGCTCCGCGTCGAAGCTGTCGCACTCGCCAATAACCTTTTCGTACTCTACGTTCGCCTTCCTGAACTGAGAAACGATGCTCTCCTTTCCCGACCGGTTCCAGTAGGGGCGCAGGTTTTCGCCGAAGTACTGAATGGAGTAAATATCATCGTAGCCCAGCATGATTTTGCCCGAGCTGCTTTTGGCCTTTTCGAGGTTTTGCTTCAACACCAGGCAAGACCCCGGAGCTTTTTCCTCCCTCACGGTGTACAAATCCCCACCATTTTCGACGGCAAGGTAAAAATATCCCCAATCAATTCGCAGGTCATCGCCTTTTTTGGCAAGTATGGGCTGCTCTATAGTGCCTGTTTTCAGGAAATGCAGGCCGTCCTGCTCAAAGTAGCTGGCGGTTGTTTGCTGGTAAGATGTGTTGGTTGCCCACTGCGAGGAGGCTTCAAACACCAGCTCCACCTCGTGCGGACGCCCGTCGTTGGAGGTGACCTCATACGAGAGGTAGTTCACCGGACGCGAGAGCAAATCCAGGTTATTCATCAGCAAAGGCGCTGTAAACGTTACTTTCAGGTCGACATTTCCGCAGGTAAACGCATAGTGCGTTTGCGTAGCCTGCACATCTACCGACTGTTGAGTGGCTGTTTGAGCATAGCGGACGCTGTTCTCTCTTTCCGCATACAGCCCAAAGTCTATCAGCCCGTTGCCTACAGGGTTGTTGCAGTAAACGGCCACCAGGTTTTGCCCCTCCTGCAGGAGCTGCACCGCCTCTTCGGGTAGCAGGAAGAGCTTGTTTTTGTTGCAGCATTTTACCTCCAGAATTTTCTGCCCGTTGATGTAAAACACGGCGTCGTCGTCGTTGGAGTACTCCAGGTAGACGTTTCTCCCCACAAAGTCGGAAGGAAAATCTATCAGCCGCCGCACCCATATTTCTTTCTCCATCCAGTCGGTTTTGGCGGTAGGCTCTTTGTGCTTGGAGAGAGTGCCGAATGAACCGTTTCCGCTTTGCCACTTGGCATCGTTAAAGTCAACGTCCATCCAGCCGGCGGAGGGTTGGGCGGTGGTGTACTTTCCAGCCCAGGGCTGCTGCTCCGAGTTGGGCGCAACCGGATCTATCGCAGGTCTTTCTTTTCCCATAAAACGAAACTCCTCGCCGTCCACCTTAATTACGCCGATGAGCGAGAAGTCTTTGCCCGTCCAGTGTCTCACCGTACCGTCGTACAGGTTATCGGTAAACGACCAGCCGGAGGTGTAGGGGTCAATGGTAACGAGCGGATAGGCCGGGGCGCGCAGGGTGTTTTTCACGCGCTCAACTCCGCTTGATTGGCAGGCGGCAAAAAGCGCCATTGCAGGAATACAGGTAAAAAGCAGTAATCTTTTTTTCATCTCTTTTTGTGTTTTTAGTGATTTTTTTAGTGGTTGTTTTTAGTGGTTTGACATTTAAAATTGAATGTTGACGGCCACGCCGTCGGGGTTATTCTCAAACTTTAGCAGGCAGGTGTGCGAAGCCTCGTCCCACGTGTAGTCGCCCGCCGCGCCGTTCGCCCTAACCTTCTTTGGCTTCGAGGGGAGGTATATGCGCATGGCGTTGCTTGTCTCAATGGGGGCTTTTGCCACAAACGAGTAGCTGTTTTTTGTCGCTTTTTCTTCGTATATGCGCGCCGCGCTGCACAGCGTCAACGGCTTGCTTCTGTCCGTCACCTTCTTCACGTCGTAGAGGAAAGCCTGCTCGCCAACGCGGACGGTTTTGGCGTGCAGCACGGGCAGCTCTGGGTCAAAGAGGTCAACAAACGTGCCGGAGAGCGCCAGCGGCTCGGAGGACACGCTTTCGTCCATCACCGAGGCGATGACGTAAGGGCCTCGCTCGAGGTAAAGGTGGTTTTTCGTTTCGAGCTGACCTGCGCCGGGCTGCTCCTCAAACGCCTTTTTTACGAGGGAAAAATACGCGGCGTCGCCGCCGGAGCGCATCACAAAATCCATTGGCTCTTCGCGCAGCACGTACACCTTTCCCTTTCCGGCGGCGTACTCTCCCGTTTGAGGCTCGGTTGAGGGAAGCCCCAGCTGCTCAAAGAGGTGCATGGAGGGCGCTTTGCTGGCGTTGCCGCCCGTATTCCACCACTCCATAACCGATTGGTAGGGGTCGGCGTCCTTTCCGCAGTATATCAGCGTTCCGCCCTGCTTTACCCACTGCGCAATGTGCCGGTGAAATTCCTCCTTCATCGGCTTCATGTTGGAGTAGGACATGACCAGCACCTTGAGGTCTTTCCACGTATCGGGGTAGCCCACGTTTTCGATGTGCACCGTGCCAACCGGTATTCCGCGCTTGAGCAGCGGCAGGGTTTGCCCGTAGAAGCTGGAGAACTGCGGATCGCTGTAGCCCTCAAAGGTGGGAAAACGCTGAAACATCAGCGAGTTGGACATGAGCACGCCAACGCCCTGCGAGCCGTTCACCCTGTTCTCCGACAGCGGCATGTCGTTGAGGGTATTCACCATCACCTGCATCTGGGTGGAGTAGAAGCGCGGGATTTTTTCCTTCGTATCGCAGGCGGCGCAGGTTTTGTAGAGACCTTCGTAAATTCGCTCCGGCCAGGGCATCACCTCGTAGTCGGCTATCATGGGGTAGAGGAGCTGCGCGGTAAACGTGGCCTCGTAGTTCTTCTTGTAGTCTGCCCAATCGCGCGGCCAATCCTCTATGGGGTCGGTGAGGAAGTACATTTTGCGTCCGGTGGGGCGCGTCATGGATTCCATAGAGCCGTACTCGAGAAAGGCGTTTTCAAAAACGCGCTCCTTCCGCAAGCCGTTGTAGAACGTAGGCTCGCGCGACGTGCCCGTCCACACCTGCGCAATGTACCCGTCCACGCAGCTCATGGAGGCCAAGCTCGCCTCGGGGCTGACTATCTGCCACGAGGAGTAGTTGACCAGCGAGTGGGTGGGCACGTAGCAGCGAACGTTCATGCCCTTGCTCCTGCCGTACTCTTTGGCGTAGGTGAAAACATCCTCCAGCGCCCTGTAGTACAGGTAGTACTTTAGCTTGTTGGAGAGGTAGGTGTTTTCGGGCGATTCGTGCTGCGGCCGCCACGGGAAGCCGTAGTACTCCTGCCACTCGCGCTTGAAGGCCGCGCTGTAGCCGCCGCCCATCCAAAATTCGGGTTCCTCCATGTAGATAGCGTCTATGCCCGCATCTATCACCCGCTTCACGTGCTTCTCCTTCAAGTATTTCAGGAAGTTTTTGGAGGGCACTATGTAGGGCACCATTCGTCCGTGCCATATAGTGTCGCCCTTTTCCGTAACCTGACCCTCGTCGAGATGCCAATGCCCGTCCCACTTGCCGGTAAAGTAGTCCCCGTACTCACCCCAGGCAATGCCCGTCATGAAGTGCACGGTGTAGCCCCTGTCGCGCCACGACTTCACGCGGTCTTCAAAAGGGATTCTTTTGGAGCGGTCGGAGGGGTTGCCGCCCACGCCGTAAACCATCACCGCATCGGCTCTGTTGTCTATGGACGGTCGCCACTCGCGGGAGGTCTGAAACGTTGTTTTTTCCCTGCCCGCCGAAGCGCCAAAGCAGGTTGTCACTGCGGGAAAAAGAAGAAGTCCCGCCACAAATCTGTACTTGTACTGCATGTTTTAATTTATTGTTTTTTTTCTCGTTTTAATCGGTCTTGCATACTCTCAAAACCTTGCCTTGCGCTATTTTTCGCGCTATTTTTTTATAAATACATACCCCTTGCGGTGGCTGCCGGTTGTCAGCTCAATGATGTAAATTCCTGCCGCCAAGTCGGATACGTCCACCGCCTCGGCATAGGGGTACGGCGACTTTTTCAGGTGTCCAAAGATACTGTATATTCCTCCAATTTGGGTAGCAGGATGTTCTCTGATAACGTTCAGGATGTCGTGCACCGGATTGGGGTAAATTCGGCCGGAATCTTCTTCCTGCTGCGCCACGGCGGTCTGACCCGGATCGGTGGGTTGCTCAGGCTCTGTAGGCTGCTCCGGGTCGGTGGACGGATCCGGCTCGGGAACTGTCGTTGCGGAGGCGCTCACGCTAAAGTTGTCAAAGCGCACGTGGGTATCGCAGCAAACCCGAAGGCCAACCTTTCCGCTCATAAAAGGATCGGTATCCGTGTAGTCGATTACCGGAGTAGACATGTCCTGAACGTAAACCTTAATATTTGCCCCGTGCGCCACCACCTTGACGTGGTACTTGACGTTGAGCGAGTAAGAGCCGGAGGCGGTTTTCAAGTGCTTCCAATTATAGTTATGCTTTCCAAGTGTCACGCCATCGCCTCCCAGCGACACGTAGTAGCCTTGCAGGTAGTCAGTACCCAATCCCGGGTCGTTGCCTGCGCCGCCCAACGCCGGGTTGTTAACCCGAAAAATGAGGCCGCCGTTCATGTTCTTCACGCAGGTTATGTCGACTTCGACGGCGTAGTCGCTCCAGCCTGCATTGCCAAGCGTCCGCTTGCCGACCCCGTCGATGACCGCCTGACCCGACTCAATTCTCCAGCTGCCGTCTACGTAGCTCCACTCGTGGCTGAAACCAGCGTCGAAGTTGTCGGTTTTGACCACCTCCTCGTTGCCGGCGTGCACAAGCTTCATTTCGTAGAAGCCAAGGCTGCCCGCAAGGGTTTCCACTTTGAGGGTTTGGTAGCCCGCATCCAGGTTGAGACCTTTGAGCGTTAGCGTATGCCACGCGCCTGCGCCTCCGGTTGGGGGAAGGCTGATAGCGCCGGTTATGGCGGTTTCGCCCTTAAAAATTCTCAACCGGCACGTATCGGCGGCGGCGTACCTCACGTCCATGTTGTACGCTCCGGCAGACTCAACGTTTACGCTGTACCGGTACCATTCTCCGGCGGAGCTGCGGATGTGGTAGCCGCCCGCGGCGTTGCGCTCCACGCTGACGCTGTCGCCCCTGAAAGCTTCGGCAGCGACGTCGCCGAAGCTTCCGGGCGATGCGGAGTAGTAGCCAACGCCGTTGCCGCCCGTGTTGTAGTGCACGGCGGCAATAATACCCGGCACAGGCTTGTAAATATCGTAGATGCTCGACCCGTTTACCTTATCGCTCATGGCGATGTAAGAAAAATTCCCCTTGCAGCGGACGGCCATGTAGCCCACGCGCCCTCCCGACAGCGAGCTTGCGAGAGTTGCCTTTTTCATCCCGTCAACAAAAAAGCTGTAGCTGCCACGCCGCTTTTCTATGCGCAGGCTGTGCCACGCCGTGTAGATAAAGCCCGTTGGCAGGGCAAAGCTCTGCGTAGCCGTCCATGCGCCATTTACCCGAAAGCGAACTTCGAGCCGGTTGTCGGCGCTGTTGAGCAGCGCCACGCCGTAGCTCTGCTCGCTGCTGTAGCTGAACACCGCGCCCAGCCGCGCTGCGCTACCATTTTTCGTCTCCTCCCTGACGGTAAACTCCGCCGTATAGTCGTTGGCTGCCATTGTCGTTGTCGTAAAAACCGTCTTGCTGGAATCGTTCAAAGCGTTCAGAAAAAAAAAATCCTTTCCGGTAATCCCCCAGCTTCCGCCGTCGGGTGTTGTCCATTTCTCTCCGAGCTCGTTGCGGTCAAAGTAGTCGGCGGCGGCCAGCGGAAAAGACTGCTGCGGCCAGGTGGTTGGGCCAAGCATCAGCAGCTTTTCGTCGTTCCAGGCAATGCGGTCGAAGTTCAGGCGGCGGTAGGGGCCAACGCCGTAGTCGCCCGCAAGGTTGTGGTAGGTGAAGTAGTACGAGTCCAAGTCGGGGCCTATAAACGCCGAGCCGTGCCCCAGACCGGTAAACGAGCCTTCGCTGCTTATCAAAATAGGGTTCTGTGCGCTTGGCGTGTAGGGTTTTATCGCCCCATCGGTATTTTTGGCGTAATCTATGCGGTAGCCCTTGCTTATCACGTGGTTGCCCGTGTAGAAGAGGTAGTACGTGCCGTTGCGCTTAACCACGCAGGGGCCTTCCGTCCAACCGTACCCTGTTTTGGCATTCAGGTTGACGGCGCTGCCAATGCTCGTGGGGGATGACATGGCGCAGCCCTTGATGCCGTCGTTGCTTGCATGGTAAAAGTACCACTTGCCGTCGTCGTCAATGAACACCGAGCCGTCAATTTCCCTGCCGATGTTGCCGGTAATGGAGACGAAAGGGCCGGTGGGGCTGTCGCTCTGCAAAATGTAGTGCCCCTTGCCGTCGGGGGAGGTGTACATGTAAAACTTGCCGTTCCAATACACCACTTCGGGGGCGTAGGCCGTTTTGGTAATATCTTCGGCAGTGCAGGTGTATGCGTCCGACCACGTAATGAAATCTTTGGTTGCCCAGCACTTGACGCCAACCATGTTATCCCTTGTGCTGCTGTAGAGGTAGTAAACGCCCCTGTACTTGAGTATGTAGGGATCGCCTATGCCGTACTTATCCCATTCGCCGTTCAGCGTTAGCGGATTCGTCCAGGTTTTCTCAGCAGGCGGC
The DNA here is from genome assembly GCA_031255195.1 of Prevotellaceae bacterium. Classification (GTDB taxonomy): domain Bacteria; phylum Bacteroidota; class Bacteroidia; order Bacteroidales; family UBA932; genus JAITMY01. The sequence goes on from JAIRSZ010000032.1 coordinate 23,384, forward strand.
TCGGCAGGGTCTGTTTCCGCCAGCGCCGTAACCTTAATGTCGTCCCATGCGGTCAGCGCGCTGTAGGAGCGCACCCCGACAACGCCCGACGCAAACGAAGCATCGTTAACGTCAATCTTGGGCGTTTCCATATCGTCTACGTAGACTTTGATGTTGGCGCCCTTTGCCACCACGCAAAGCTTATACCAGCGGTTGGCCTGTACGCTCATGCTTGCGGATTTCAGCGAAGTCCAGCTGCCGTCTGCCTTCCCCAGCTCAACCTTGCCGTCCGTGCTGCTAATGCCAACGTAGTAGCCGCTGTACTCGTCGGGGCCGAAGGACAGGCGGCTTGCCCGAAACATGACTCCGCCGTTGCTGCCGCCGCCGTCGTTGCCCACCTGCACCTTTACGCTGTAGGCAAAATCGGAAAAGGAGGTGGCGGGGTAAACCGATTTGGAGCAGGGGTGGCCTGCCGTCCAATTACCGGCAAAATATGCGCCGTCCTTCACGTAAAAGCTCCCGCCGTACTGAATCCATCCCTGCTGGCCTTTGGCGAAATCTTCAGTGAACGATGTGTTGATGAGCTTGTTGGAGCTGATGTAGGGCAGGCAGGTTGCGCGAAGCGTTTCCGCCCCGTAGGGTACAAGCGTTACCTCCTCCGTTTTGCTATCAGCGTCTTCCGCAGTAAAGGGCGGGTCGGTGGCAATGCGCCCGTTGTGGGAGTACTTCCACGAGGGCAGCTTCCGCGCAGAAACCGTCAGCGTTACCGGAGTGGCTGATTGCTCGTAGGGATTTGCGTCTGCGGGCATGGCTTTTTTGTTCACCCGAATGGAGGCTTCGGGGTTATTTTTGTCAATTATCAGCGCGTAGTTCCACTCCGTTGTGGGGGTTACCTCGCACTCCCGGAAGCCGTTTCCGTAGTCGTTCCCGTTGTGAACAGTCCAGCTCTCCCCTATTTTCAGGGAGTACACCAGCGGGCCGCGCTGGATGCTCACGGAGCCGCTCACCTCCTCATTCACCTCAACCGACATGGGAAAATCAAGGGTTACCACATCGTTGTTTTTCCACGTTCGGGTGATGGCGTAGAACGAGCCTGGATTAACCCCGCTCTGCACCGCGCCGTTGACCTTCACCACAGGCGCTTTGCACCATTCCGGAATCCGAAGCTTTAGGGGAAAGCTAACCTCCTCTGGCGTTGTCAGCTTCAGCTCTATTTTTTCGTCAAAGGGGTAGCTTGTGTTTTCGGCGATAGTCACCCTCACGCCGTCGCTCACCAGAGCCGTAACGCTGGAGGGGCTGTAGGCCATAGCTGCCAAGCCGTCGTCGCTGGTAGCAGCCCACAGCGTTTTCACAAAGTAAGGCCAGCCCATGTGGAAGTCGAAGCGGCAGCAGCCGAAGCCGGAGTACGGGCCGGGCATGTTGCCGTTGTCGTAGGCTTGCGCAAAGAAGTAGTTGCCGTGCTTGCTGATCACCTGGTTGGCCTGCTGGTAGTACTGCAACCCTTTGATGTCGCTGGTCAACCCGCCGGGCAGCGCGTTGAACGCCACCTTCTCCAGCTGGTCGCCAATGCTTGCGTCGCCGAGTATCATCTGGGCGGTCTCGCTCGACTGCATCTGCTCTACCACCGAGCACAGCTCCAGGCCGGTCAGCGACGACTTGCCGCCGAGCATTTCGTTACCCGACTGCATACCATGTGGTTGGCCGTGGTCGTGCAGCAGGTGCGACCTCCCGCACACGTAAGCGTCCCTGTCTGCCTGCGACTGCGACTTCTGGTAGTAAATGGCCGGCGTCTTCATGGCCTGCGGAATGTTCACGTTGTGCTTGGGTTGAAAGTCCGTTCCAAATTGGTTGAACAGGTTGTTGGTGAATATTTCCGTCCAGCTGTATGCCTGATTTTTCAGCTTATCCGCAAGCTCCATCAAAAAGGCGTCGCCCGTCCGGTTGTAGAGCCAAAAAACTATCTCAATGTTATCGCCCGCTCTGGATTTTCCCCAACTGCTCAGCCTGTTGCTACCTATCGTGCTGTTCTGGTACTGAAAATACTTGGTGAGAAACGGTATCACGCGGGCGTCGCCGGTGGCCTCGTAGTAGTCGCGTATGGCGTAGAGCATGGGCATACGCGCCCACCAGTCGGTGTTTCCGGCAGGGCCAAAGTTGCCGTTGCCCTGCTGGTTATTGAGCGACCAGTCTATCCACTTTTGGGCTTTTGCTTTCAGCTCGTCATCGTTGAGCACGTAGGCGAGGGCAACAAGCCCCTTGGTGTAGTACGGGGCGCGCTCCCAGCTGTCGCCCGTTCCGCCGAGCCAGTCGTTGTCCGCGCCCAAATCGTTTTTGTTGTTGTACAGCGACTCGGCGTGACCCGTCAAGCCCTCCTTTTGCAGCTGCAGCTGCTTGAGCAGCCAGCCCTCGGCGCGGACTGCCCCTATGGGCAGGGCTATGAACGGCGTTTCCGTAAGCGGCTGCTTGTTGCGGACGTAGCTGGTAAATATTTTATTTACAGCGGTGGCATACTTTTTCAAATCCCACGTTTCGTCGTTGTACACCCAGAAAAATCCGCCCGTAACGTTTTTATTCGTTTTCCAATCCTGCATTAGGGTTTGTGTTTCCTGAAAATCCTGGTAGTTCTCCCGTCCGGCGTGAAGCGGAATACCGGCTATGTGCCAATCCGCAGGGTTGTTGCCCCCGCCTCCACCGTAGCACTGCACCAGCACCCGCTCCACAACGCCGGTGCGCACCTTGTTAATTTCGCTGACAAGGTTTGTCCAGAAGTCCTTCCGCGTGTAGGGAGCCAGGGTGGTTTTATACCCAATCTCGTCCATCATGAGATGAAAGGCGGCGGCCGAGCTTACGTCATACGTATGCTCATCGTCGTTGTTCACAGCGTCTATTTCGGGTATTGCATCCTTTAGCGCCTTGAAGTTTTTGTACAGCGTTCCGCTGCTTCCCAGCCCGTTGGCGCTGTGGATTTTTTTAATGTTTTCGTAGGATGTATTTCCCCATCCGCCTATGCAAATTTCTATCCGTTTAATAGACGTGGGCTGGTTTTTCAGCGACTTGATGTCCGACACGTAGTGCGGCTGTTTTTCAGCAAAAACGTACTTCCCGTCGCGGCAAATCGTTTCGCCGTCTGTGGTTAGCGTGCCGTCCTCCTCAACGTGAACGTTAAACAGAATTACGTACTGAAACCCCGACTCCTTTAGCTTGGTGATTGTTCCCGGCCGCTCCCGGCGAATATGACCGCCAACGTACACCCCCGACTGCGCCATGCCTTCGGGTATTACCAGCAGCGCAAGCAGCAGCGAAACAGCAAGGCTTCCGGCTGCACTTTTCAATCCTCGCAAAAGCGATACTTTACTTTTCTTCTTCATAGCTCATAATTTTATTTTACAGTTTATAATTTTCAACAGCTTCACTTCTTCATAAACATAATCGTTTCGCGGACGTTGCCGGTAACCACCTCAAGGATGTACATGCCGTCTACCAGGCCGGAAATGTCCACCATTTCGTCGTAGGGCGACGGACGCTGCTCCAGAACGCCCTGAACGTTGTATATCCCCTTTATTCGAGTCGACGGATGCTTCCTGATGATGTTCAGCGTGTTCGACGCCGGATTGGGGTAAACCTTGCACGAGCTTTCCCTTACTGCATCCACGGCGTTGGGGTTATTAGGATTGGGCTTAGGATCAGAAACTTCCGGCTCCTCTTCGTAGCTGGGATCCAGCAGGTGCATTACGGAAAGGCCAGCGTCGATGTACTGCCCGCCTGTTGTTTGGTGGCAGTGCACCGCGAGCGTGTTCTCGCCGCCCAACACCAGCGCTTCTTTGGCTGCGTCCGGCAGGGCAAAGCTGCGGTAGCTCGACACGTAGCCCTCTACGCTGAAAACGAGCGTGCCGTTGATGTAAACTTCGCAGTCTTCGTCGTAGTAAACCTTGAGCATCAGCGCTCCCGTGTCGAGCGCGTTGGCCGGAAGGGTGAACGTGCGGCGCAGCCAAATATCGCTCGTCGTCCAGTTCGTTCTCACCGACGTGCCGGGCGGCGGGCCTTGACTGTTGCCAAAGCCGCCCACGCCGGCTCCCCATCCGCTGTCGTCAAAGCTCGGATTTTGCCAGCTGTCCGCCGGCCGGTCGGTGGTATACTTCCACCGTTGCCCGCTCTCCTGCGAGGTGAGAATAAGGTCGTTGTACTGCCTGCGTTCGCTTATAATCCGCCGGTTTACCTTAGCAAAATCTTCAATGTTTCCCTTAAACACCTTGCGGTCGTAGGTCAGCAGGCCGTTGAGCTCCATTTCCACGTCGGTAATTTCGGTGTATACGGCGGCGCTCAGCCCGCTGTTTTTATAGTCTATCAGCGCTTCGCCGTAGAGCGTGTAGGTTTCCAGCAGCGCCTCGTGGCTGTTTACAGTGGCGTAGGGGTTGCCCTCCTCCCATATATGGCCACGCTCGTAGTAGCCTATTCCGCCGTATTCGCCGCACACGGCTATTGATGTGTTTTTCGCATTTTTCGGCGGGCATACCGGACCCGGATAGTTGTGGTTGTCAAGTATATCGGTGTTCGTCCAGTTGATGTAGCGTTCATCGCCGCCGCTGTTTACGTTCACCAGGCGGGTGTTGTCCCATTTTTTGATGTCATCCACCACGTTTTTTTCATCGTGCGAGCCTTGAAACTCGTTGAAGGGCACCCACGAAACAATGCTCGGCGAGTTCCAGTGGGTTTTTATCATCCTCTCCAGCTCGCTGCTGTAGGCCGACCTTTGCTGCGGAGGAACAGGGCGGCCTCCGCCGATGTACGAGTTCATCGAAGGCATATCCTGCCACACCAGCAGGCCGAGCTTGTCGCACCAGTAGTACCAGCGGTAAGGCTCTACCTTGATGTGCTTGCGCGTCATGTTGAAACCTGACTCTATGGTCTTTTCAATGTCAAACCGCAGCGCCTCGTCGGTGGGGGCGGTGTAGATACCGTCTGGCCAGAAGCCCTGATCGAGAGGTCCCATCTGAAAGAGTAGCTTGTTGTTCAGGTACATCCGCTGGTAGCCGTTAACCAGCTTTTTGGAGATTTTCCGCATCCCAAAGTACGTTGATACCGAGTCAACCGTAACGATTTCGTTTTCTACTTTTCCGGTGAGGTAAATTTTCATGTCGTAGAGGAAGGGGTCGTCAGGCGACCACAGCTTGACAGGCTCTGGAATAGTGAGCGTTATCTCGGTAGCAATATTTTTGCTCTCGGAGGCAATCTCCACCCCGTTGTCGTAGATTTTGAAGAGAAGCTTCGGGGTAGAGAGGTAGCTGCCTGCCATGCCATAAGAGTTGTTTACGTAAAATTTCAGAACGCCCTTATCAATGTCCGGTATCATGCGGAAGGCGTTATCTATGTAGCTCTGCGGAACGGCCTCGAGCCACACCGTTTGCCAGATGCCTGTGGTGGCGGTGTACATAATGCCACCGGGGTAGAGGGTTTGCTTGCCGCGGGGGTAGCCTTTTTCGTCGGTCTCGTCGCTCACCCGCAGGGCGAGGTCTTGCGCTCCCCCCTGTGTCAGCTTGTCGGTGACGTCGAAGCTGAAGGGGTCGTACCCGCCGGTGTGCTTTCCAACGCTTACGCCGTTAACAAACACCTCGCAGGAGTAGTCCACCGCCCCGAAGTGGAGCAGCACCCGCTGCCCCTCCCACCCGTCTGGAACGGTGAACGAGCGGCGGTACCACACGTGGGTGTGTCCTGT
>JAIRSZ010000101.1 GCA_031255195.1 Prevotellaceae bacterium
ACGACCGTAAACCCCAACGAATTTTCTGTAGATGTGGCCTACGCCCGCCGCTTTGGGTACCACGTATCGGCAGCGCTTACGGGTCGCTACATCCGCTCCGACCTCACCGGAGGTTTTATGAGCTCCGATGATAGCGAGGTTATTTCGCCGGCAAACACCTTTGGCTTCGACATGGCCTTTTACTACCGGAATAATCACAGAGGAAACGACTACTCGCTGGGCGTTACCATCACCAACTTGGGGCCAAAGGTGGCGTACATCAAAGAAAATGCCGAAAGGTACTTTCTTCCCACAACCCTCCGCATAGGAGGGCAGTACACCTTCAACATAGACGTTGATAACAGCATCATGCTGGGGCTGGAGGTTAGCAAGCTGCTGGTGCCCACGCCGCCCATCACAGATTCAAACGGGCAGCTGCTGGGTAGAAGCACCTCGGTAGGGCTGGTTGAGAGCTGGATACAGTCCTTTTACGATGCCCCCTACGGGTGGCGCGAGGAGCTGAGCGAAATCATGGCGGGAGGAGGCATAGAGTATGCGTACCGCGGGCTTTTCTTCACGCGCGTGGGCTACTTTCACGATTACAAGGGCAACCGCAACAACCTGACCTTTGGCGCAGGCATCAAGTACAACTTTTTGGGGCTGGACATTTCGTACCTTCACAACCCCTTTACCACAAACGACCCGCTGTCGAACACGCTCCGCATATCGCTGATGTTCGATTTCAACCTGCGATACCGGAGCAGCGGCAATGCTAACCGCTAAACGTACAACGCACAACGATATGACCACCATCCCATTTCGCATAGGCAACGGCTACGACGTGCACCGCTTGGCCGACGGGCTGGAGCTCTGGCTGGGCGGCGTAAGGGTAGAGCACAGCAAGGGCGCTGTTGCCCACTCCGACGGCGACGTGGTTATCCACGCCCTCTGCGATGCGTTGCTGGGAGCGGCAAATCTGCGCGACATTGGCTACCACTTTCCCGACGCCAACCCTGAGTATAGGGGCATTGACAGTAAAATTCTGCTGGCGCGAACCATGAACTTGCTGCGCGAAAAAGGCTACGAGTTGGGCAACGCCGACGTTGTCCTCTGCCTGCAACGCCCCAAGGTGAAAGATATCATCCCCGCCATGCAGCAGTGCCTTGCCCGCACTATGCAAACCGACCCCGACAACATCTGCATAAAAGCTACTACTACAGAGACGCTCGGATTCGTAGGCCGCGAAGAAGGAGTTGCCGCCTACGCCTCCGCGCTGCTGGTGAAAGTATCATGTATATGAAACAGTAGCGCAGCAAAAAGTTGACCACCCATTCGCCACGATTTTAAATATCTGCACCCCATTGCCTTAATATTTTGTTGATAATTGCGCTTGCCAAAATTCGTTTTGCAAGCTCGTTAAGTTGTATTTTCGTAAGGTCAAAAATCACCTGCAAAACAATGATTAGTTACACATTAATTTATTTTTCACGGATTCTAACTGCTTAATATTATGGAAGTTGAACTTTTTGCTGAAACGAAAGAAGAGGAGATGGTAACGGACGAGAAGGCTACCAGGACAACAGCTGGCGAGCAGAAATTGAAAGTATCGAAACCAGCCAGGAAAAAAACGTATACCCACGCAGAAGCCACAGCCGATGCTACCGCATACTTTTGCGGTGACGAGATGGCCGCAAAAAACTGGGTAAACAAGTATGCCCTGAAGGATTCATACGGCAACATTTACGAGCATACGCCCGCCGATATGCATTGGCGCCTGGCGCGCGAGCTGGCACGTATCGAAAAAAAATACCCCAACCCGATGGCTGCCAACGAAATTTTTGAGCTGCTTGACAAATTCAGGTACATAGTGCCGCAGGGAGGCCCCATGACAGGCATAGGCAACAGCTACCAGGTAGCATCGCTGTCCAACTGCTTTGTGATTGGCTCTACGCCTCCCGCCGATTCCTACGGCGGCATTTTCCGCGTTGACGAAGAGCAAGTGCAGCTTATGAAGCGCCGTGGCGGGGTAGGGCACGACTTGTCGCACATTCGCCCCAGCGGTACCCCCGTGCTCAACAGCGCGCTCAACTCAACAGGGCTGGTGCCTTTCATGGAACGCTACTCCAACTCTACCCGCGAAGTGGCTATGGACGGCCGCCGCGGAGCCCTCATGCTGAGCGTCTCCATAAAGCACCCCGATGCAGAAAAGTTTATTGACGCCAAAATGGAAACAGGCAAGGTTACCGGAGCAAACGTTTCGGTGAAGATAGACAACGAATTTATGGAGTGCGTAAAAAGCGGCAAGCCATACATGCAGCAGTATCCGGTAGATTCGAGCGAGCCTAAAATACGGCAGGAGGTAGACGCACAAGATCTGTGGAAAAAAATTATCCACAATGCATGGAAAAGCGCCGAGCCGGGCGTACTTTTTTGGGATACCATCATAGAGCAGTCCGTGCCGGATTGCTACGCCGACTTGGGCTTCCGCACCGTATCGACTAACCCCTGCGGCGAAATCCCGCTGTGCCCGTATGACAGCTGTCGGCTGGTGGCCATTAACCTGTACAGCTACGTTAAAAATCCGTTTACGCCAAAGGCAACGTTCGATACCGAACTTTACAAAAGCCACGTGCACAAGGCTGCACGCATTATGGACGACGTGATTGACCTTGAGCTCGAAAAAATAGACGCTATCCTCGCCAAGGTAGAAGCCGACCCAGAGCAGAACGATATTAAAAGTGTGGAGTACAATTTGTGGAAGAAAATTCGCGAGAAGGCAATCATTGGGCGGCGCACAGGGCTGGGCATCACAGCCGAGGGCGACATGCTGGCCGCCATGGGGCTGCGCTACGGCAGCGACAAGGCTATAGACTTCTCGGTGGAGAAGCAAAAAACGCTCGCCGTAGAAGCTTACCGCGCTTCGGTAACGCTGGCAAAGGAGCGAGGCGCGTTTAAGCTGTACGACGCCAAGCGCGAGGAGAACAACCCGATGGTTAACCGCATCCGCGAGGCTGCCCCCGAGCTGTACGAGGAAATGAAGCAGCACGGTCGCCGCAACATTGCCATGCTCACAATTGCCCCCACCGGCACTACGAGCATCATGACGCAAACCACCTCTGGCATTGAGCCGGTATTCAGCTTGTTCTACAAGCGCCGCCGCAAGGTAAACCACAACGACAAAAACATAAAGGTGGACTTCGTGGACAAAAAGGGCGATGCCTACGAGGAGTATTTCGTGGGACACCACAAGTTCGTCACGTGGCTCGAGGTCAACGGGTATAACGTGGACGAAATGGCAAGCGCGAGCCCTGAATTTCTACAAGCGGTGGTCGAAAAATCGCCATACTACAAGTCAACCGCCAACGATGTGGATTGGGTTGCAAAAGTGAAAATGCAGGGGAAAATGCAACAGTGGGTAGACCACTCAATAAGCGCTACGGTAAACCTTCCCAACGACATCAGCGAAGAAATGGTGGCTAAGGTATATCAAACTGCGTGGGAAAGCGGATGCAAAGGCATTACGGTGTACCGCGACGGATCGCGCGACGGAATACTAATCGCTACCGACAGCAAAAAAGAGGACAGCAAGAAAATGCCGACCAAGCGGCCGGAATCTCTGGACGCTGATATTATCCGCTTCAAAAACGGTAGCGAGGAGTGGATTGCTTTTGTTGGTCTGTACAACGGAAACCCCTACGAAATCTTTACCGGCGTAGCTACCGAAGACGGACTTTGGCTGCCAAAGGCGGTAGATAAAGGGCGCATTATGAAGGGAATCGACCCTGAGTTGGGCAAAATCTACAACCTTGAGTATACCGACAAGCGCGGCATTACGCAGCTGGTGAAGGGTATTTCGTACATGTTTGACAAGGAATTTTGGAACTACGCGCGGCTTATCTCCGGCGTGCTGCGCAACGGTATGCCTATTGTTGACGTAATCAACCTCATCGAAGGCCTGCACCTCAGCAACGAGACCATCAACACGTGGAAAAATGGCGTTGAGCGTGCGCTAAAACGCTACATTCCTAACGGCACCGAGGCCAAGCAGGGAAAGCGGTGCAGCGTGTGCGACTCAAACCAGTTTGTGTACCAGGAGGGGTGTCTCATCTGCTCAAACTGCGGTAACTCCAAATGCGGGTAACCAATCTTTCTGCCATTACCATGAATCACATGCCGCAACCCTTTATTGATGTCATCAACGAGCACCACGTGATGACGCTGGCCACGTGCTTCAACGATGAGCCTTACTGCTGCTCCTTGTTTTATGTGTACATGGAGGAGGAGGGCTACTTCATATTTTTGTCGGAAAGCAGCACCAGGCACGTGCGCGACATTTCTCACAACATGTACGTAAGCGCCAACATTGCGCTCGAAACCGAGGCTGTGGGTAAAATTCAGGGGTTGCAGCTGCAAGGGTTGGCCTATCGCCCGGTGGACGACGATACGCAAAAAGCAGCGCGGCGGGCATACATGCGCCGTTTTCCGTATGCCGCGCTGCTCAGCGCCTCCATTTGGATATTGGAGCCTACTTGGGCAAAATTGACCGACAACCGCTTCGGCTTTGGCAAGAAATTGACGTGGAAAAAGGAAACGCTGATAGATACGAATTTTTTGAGTAAAAAAGCGTAGCGGCTAAAAGAATATGTAGGCCACCAGAATAGCCGCCACAATACCTACCAGATCGGCCAGCAGGCCGCAGGTTACGGCGTAGCGCGTATGCTTCACGCCTACACTCCCAAAGTAAACGGCAAGGATGTAAAACGTAGTATCGGTAGCGCCTTGTATGGTTGCCGACAGGCGACCCACAAACGAGTCTGCGCCGTAGGTTCTCATGGCATCAACCATCATGCCGCGTGCGCCGCTTCCGCTCAGCGGCTTCATGAGCGCTGTAGGTAGCGCTCCTACAAAATCAGCGTTTACGCCCATCCACCCAAAGAAAGTTGCAATGCCGTCCACTAGGGCATCCATAGCCCCCGAAGCGCGGAGCATACCCACGGCAACCAGCATCGCCACCAAGTACGGGATGATGGTAACGGCCGTTTTGAACCCATCTTTTGCGCCGTCAATAAACGCCTCGTACACGTTGATTTTCTTGCGCAACCCCGCCGTAATAAACCCTGCAACTATAGTCAGCAGCAGCAAATTTGCGCCAAAAGCAGAGTAAAGCCCTACCTTTTCTTTGGGCAGCGATGAAAAGAAAAATGTGAGCAGCGCAATGGCAGCCGTAAGTCCCCCAAAAAACAGCAGCATTGAGCGGTTGAGCAGGTTGATTCTCTGGTACAGACAAACGGCCACAACCGCCGCAAGCGTAGAGAAATAGGTAGTAATAAGTATGGGCAGGAACACATCGGAGGGGTTGGCTGCGCCCATCTGCGCACGGTAAACCATAATACTGATGGGGATGAGCGTTAGTCCGGAGGTGTTGAGCGCAAGAAACATAATCATGGGGTTGGTGGCTCTGTCTTTTTGTGGGTTAAGCTCCTGCATTTGCTGCATGGCCTTTAGCCCGAGCGGGGTTGCGGCGTTGTCCAGCCCCAGCATGTTGGCCGAGAGGTTCATGAAGATAGATGCGCCCGCCGGGTGATTTTTTGGTAAGTCTGGAAATAGCTTTTGAAAAACAGGCGCCACCAAGCGCGAAAGGAAGGCAACAACTCCTCCACGCTCGCCAATCTTCATAAAGCCCAGCCATAGCGACAGCACACCCGTGAGTCCGAGGGAAAGTTCAAAAGCAGCCTTAGCCGATTCAAAAGTTGACCCCATAAGAGCCGTAAAAATTTCTGTATCGCCAAAGGCAAAAGCCTTAACCAGCGCAACGGCAAAGGCTACAAGAAAAAAGCCTACCCAAATATAGTTCAGTACCATGCTAAATGTTCTACTCTTAAAATATAGCGTATTGAATACCAAGCCCCAAAAATACCAAGCCGGAATACTATAAAAGCCAACCTTTTATAGCACTCCAGCTTAGTACAGTAGCCCAAACATCCATAGAGGGATGCGATTTCCGTAGCCAACCTCTACCTCGTCAATGGCGAGGTACGAGTTCGGGATATTTGCTATTTGCGCAAACGATTTGCTTTTTCCGCCCACTTCAAAAATAAATTGTCCGTTGACAGTAAAATCGCCTTTCGGCGCATCCGTTACGCTTCTGCTCACAGTCCGCAGCTGGTTGTAGAAAAAGGTTTCCCGCAGGTTGCCGATATTCGTATTTTC
>JAIRSZ010000111.1 GCA_031255195.1 Prevotellaceae bacterium
ACACGATCAAGTATCATTTCCGTGCCATTAATCAACAAATGTTCAATATTTTGCAGTACACGTCTCGTTTCTTCCGCTTCATTTTGTTTCTGCACATCCTGTGCAAACCCGGCAAACAAATCCACCTGTCCGATGTGACGATGTATCCATTCCTTGCCTTCAAGATACATCTTTTCCACCTCCGCTTCGACGGAGCTGCTGCCGATGGTCTTGTGCAATTTGTACTTGCCGCTGCTCTTGTCAATGACCTGAACGCTGACCACCCCACTTGGATTGTCACGTCCTGAAAAAGGTTGACAGGTTAGTAATAATTTAATTCCTTAAGCGACAGTAGCGCCGTCATTCCGTAGCTAAACGGAGGAAACTCAACCCGTAGCTGCCGGCGACAATGGCGAGCGCATTTGCTACGCCGAGGTGACGGCAAAGGTGGGCTTCATTTCGTACACATCCTTGTGCCGCGTGCTGCCGCTTCCTTCTATCTACTTGCTGATATTCAGCAGAAAACAGCTCTTGCTGAGGTATAAATCTCCCTCCTTTCGCAACAAAACCATAGCCTGTCCGTAGCGTAATGGTTACACTGCTGTAACCGCACGGTAGCATTGCGCCCCGACCTTTGCGCTGTAAAAAAACTAAAAACAGCACTATGCTACATCTACACGTAAAAAACACGCTGAAGCTGGTACTTGCTACAGCGCTGCTCTGCCCCGTTCTTCACCCCCTCTGCGCAGGCGGAGCGCCTAAAAAAAAGGTGGAGGGATTTGTGTACAGCACAAAAACGCTAACGCCTGTGGTTGGCGCAAGCATCTTGGTCAAAGGCTCCGGCAGGGGCGCCATGACGGACGCTGACGGACGCTTCCTCATAGAAAACCTCGAAGCCGCCGCCTGCACGCTGGAGGTGCGCTGCATGTCCTACAAAACGGTGGAGGCAGCGTACCCGCCAAAGGACAACGCTACGCTCCTGCGCATCGGCATGGAGAAGGAGGAGCTGACGCTGGAGGAGGTGGTGGTGAAAGGCGCCATGCGCCGCAACACGGAAACCTCCATGATTGCCACCATACGGGCACAGCCGCAGGTGGCAAGCGGCATGTCGGGGGCGCAAATCTCCAAAAGCCCCGACAGGGTTGCCTCGGAGGTCATGCGGCGAATACCGGGGGTGACCGTCATCGACGACAGGCTCATCATCGTGCGGGGGCTTTCGCAGCGTTACAACAACGCCTGGATAAACGGCCTCGCTGCGCCAAGCACCGAAACCGACAGCCGCGCCTTTCCCTTCGACCTCGTCCCCAGCAGCCAGATAGACCACCTGATTGTATACAAATCGCCCTCGCCTGAAGTGCCCGCCGACTTTTCGGGGGGATTCGTGAAAATTGCCTCCAAGAGCGCCCCCGACGAAAACCTCGTGGAGGTGAGCTACTCCACGGGTATCAACGTCCACACAGCTGGTCGGGATTTCAAGAAAAATTCGGGCAGCAGTACCGACTTTCTGGGCTTCGACAGCAGGCGCGCCCTGCCGAGCAGCTTCCCCGACCTCATGCCGGAGGTAGAGAGCGATCCCGAAGCCGTCACCCGCCTCACCCGCGAGGGCTTCAACGGCGATTGGCGCGTTAAAACCGTTGCCCCTCTACCCGACCAGCGGCTATCGCTCACGGTGGCGCGACGCTTGAAGCCGGGCGGCCTGAACGTCGGAGCTATCACGTCCGTGAGCTACAGCAACACCTCGGCCACCGTTAGCGGCATGAAAAACGCGCGGTACGGCATCTACAACGCCACAGCCGACAGCCCCGTGTACCTCGACGACTACGTGGACAACCGCTACACCAGCGACGTGCGCCTGGGTGCGCTGCACAGCTGGTCGCTGGCGCTTAACCCGTCGCACCGCCTCGAATTTAAAAACCTGCTGAACGTGCTGGGGCGCAGCCGCCTCACCGAGCGCACCGGCATAAAGGACATGAGCAGCCTCTACTACCGCGAGCAAACCGAAATGCAGTACACCCAGCGCCTCACCTACAGCGGGCAGCTGGCGGGCATACATGACCTCGCGCCCCGCCAAACGCTCAGCTGGGACGCCGGCTACTCCTACGCGGGTAAGGCCGAGCCAGACCGCCGCATCATTGCCAACCAGGGAGGAATAGGCAGCCGCGACGACATTCCGTCCGTAGCCGTCGGCAACGACAACGTGAGCCGCTACTTTCAGGATTTGCGCGACAACACCGCCTCGGCGTCGCTGAGCTACAAGCAAACCCTTACCAGCGAGCTCCTGAACAACCCCACGCTCAAGGCGGGCGCCTACGGCGAATACCACACGCGGAGCTACGCGCCGCGCGAGTTTACGTACCGCTACGAAAACCTCGACTACGCCACGCGGCAAACCTACCTCTACCTGCCGGCAGAGGAGATGTTTTCCGGTGCGTACCTTGGCGCCGACAAGGTGTACATCGACGAAATTACGAGCAAAACCAACGCCTACTCCGCCGACGTTTGGCACGCGGCCGGCTACGCCGCCGTCGAAGTACCGGTGGGGCTGCTAACCGTCTACGCCGGAGCAAGGGTGGAAAACCACCACACCAAGCTCATCCGCGACCGCTCCATTGCGCCGTCGGTAACGCTGATGAGCGTGAAGCACACCAACGATCTCGACCTGCTCCCCTCCGTCAACCTGACCTGTCGGACAGGCGAGCGGCAGCAGCTCAAGGCGGCCTACGGCCGCTCGCTCAACCGCCCCGAAGTGCGCGAAATGTCGCCAGCCGTTTACTTCGACTTCGACCTGTTCAACGAGATTGGCGGCAACGAAAACCTCAAAACAGCCTCCATTCACAACGTCGACCTGCAATATGAGTTCTACCCCGAACGGGGCGAAACCCTGAGCTTCGGCGTGTTCTACAAGCACTTCACCAACCCCATAGAGTGGACGTTCATCGACATGGGCGGCTCGCTGCGCTACTGCTACGAAAACGCCAGGGCTGCCGAAAGCTTTGGCGTGGAGCTCGACGCGCGGAAAAAGCTCGACTTTGCGGGAATGCCCAACCTCACGCTCGCGCTGAACGCCGCGCTCATCAAGAGCCGCGTGCACTTCGCGCCGGGCGAGGTGGTGACAGAGCCTGACCGCCCCATGCAGGGGCAGTCGCCCTACGTGGTCAACCTGGGGCTATACTACCAATCCGACAAGCTGGGGATTAGCGCCGCGCTGCTCTACAACCGCATCGGCGAGCGCATCGTGGGGCTGGGAAAGCTCAACAGCACCGACAGCCACGACGTCAACTCGCTCATACCCAACTCCTACGAAATGCCGCGCGGCCTGCTCGACTTCTCCGTGGGCAAGACCTTTGGCCAACGCTTTGAGGTGCGCTGCTCCGTAAAGGATATTCTGTCGGAAGACGTGGTATACAAGCAATTCCCCAGATTCCGAAGGGAGGACGGCTCGGAGCACGAGCGCGAGCAAATCACGCGGCGGTACAACCCTGGGCAGCACTTCTCCGTTGCGCTGAGAATGGCTATCAGGTAGGATTTTCCGAAGGGAAGGATAATACGCTTCTAATCAACTAATTTCTATATTTCTAAACAAAAACAAATTTACTAACCAACCAAAACAAACAAACAAAACAAACAAACAAAAATGAAAATGACAACGACAACAAAAACAAAAACAGCAAAGCAAGCTTTGCGAACAAGCATGATTACTGCGGGTAGCGCCCTCTTTTTGGGCACAGCCCTGCTCTGCACCAGGTGCAGCAACGACAACAACAACGACGATAGCGGCGATGTTACGCCTGTCGAGGAAGCGCTTGACCATCTCGGCGACGGGTCGGAGGAGTTTGAAATCAAGGGAAACAAAATTCTCAAGTATCCGGGCACGTACAGCCTGAAGGGATTTGTTTACGTAACCCCGGGGGCAAAGCTCACCATAGAGCCAGGCGTCGTCATCAAGGGCGACAAGGCGAGCAAGGGTACTCTGATAGTTGAGCGTGACGGCCAGCTCATTGCGGAGGGAACGAAGGAGCGTCCCATCGTCTTCACCTCCGCCCAGGCCAAGGGTAGCCGCAAGCCGGGCGATTGGGGCGGTATCATCCTGCTGGGCAACGCGCCCAACAACGCCGGTGAGCAAACCATCGAGGGCGGCGTTCGCTCGAAGCACGGCGGCCTCAACTCCGGCAGCAGCTCGGGCGTGCTGAAGTACGTGCGCGTTGAGTTTGCCGGCATTGAGTACTCGCAGGACAACGAAATCAACGGCATTACCTTTGGGTCGGTAGGCTCGGGCACAGAGGTTGACTACGTGCAGGTGTCCCACTCCGGCGACGACTCCTTTGAGTGGTTTGGCGGAACGGTAAACGCCAAGCACCTGATAGCCTTCCGCGGCTGGGACGACGATTTTGACACCGACAACGGCTTTAGCGGAAGCGTGCAGTTTGCGCTGAGCGTGCGCGACCCCAAGGTGGGCGACAAGTCGGCCTCCAACGGCTTTGAGTCGGACAACAACGCCAGCGGCTCTGCGACAGCTCCCTACACGAGCGCCGTATTCGCCAACGTGAGCCTCTTTGGCGCTGTTGCCAACCCTGCTTCCTACACGAATGTCGCCGGTGAAAACGGCAGCGCCACCGACGCCCGCTTTCAGGCAGCGTTGCACCTGCGCCGCAACACGCGGCTGAGCATCTTCAACTCGCTCATCGCCGCCTTCCCCATCGGGCTAATCATCGAAAACGACAAGGGCAGCTCCACCCAGGCATGGGCAGACAGCAGCTACCTCAACGTAGCCAGCTGCGTTATGGCCGGTATGGTGAGAAGCTACCAGGACAGGCAGATTTGGTCAAACGGCTCGGTTTACAGCGTTGACGCCAGCGATACCAGCTTCGTGCCGAGCTACTTCCGCCGCAGTAACGGCGGCAACCGTGTCTTTTCCACACTTTCCGACCTGAAACTCTCAGGCAACCCGCTCACCCTCGACAACCCGCTGGCCTTCCCGCAGAGCGACAGCCCGCTCGCCTCCGGCGCAGCATGGACGAGCGAAAAGGTAAGCGGCTCCTTCTTCGATAAGGTTTCCTACATTGGCGCATTTAGCCCCAACGAAACCGCCGACAACAGCTGGGTTAGCGGCTGGACAAACTTCGATCCGCAAAACACAGAATACTGATTGAGGTAAGAGTAAAGGACAAAAGGCTAAGAAGGGAGGATTTGGATTAATTCTCTATTCTTAGCCCTTTACTATTAACTGCTGGTTATCTGCGCTCAACTCTTAACGTTTTCCATCCTGCACCTCACCTCCTTTCCGGAGAAGGCAATTGCCAGCAGCGTGACCTTTCCGTCAAGAAAGGCCTCGTAGTAGCGCCTGTCGCGAATTTGCTTCATCGCCTTGCTCAGCAG
>JAIRSZ010000163.1 GCA_031255195.1 Prevotellaceae bacterium
CTATGAAATTCCGAACAATTTGCTACATTTGCTGCAAACAACATTTCACCCATACTCGACATAATTACGACGGCTAATATTAAAAACACAATGTATTGTATGATAAATTTTTAACGATAATAATTTATTAAAAAGATAGATTCAGGAACCTACAGGTAATTCCTGAACAGTCAGGGCTGTATATTCCTGTCCAGCGAACGCATGGCGAGGATAGTTTTTCCTATCAGCGTATCCAGCTCCCAGCCCAACATGGCGGCGCCACGCTCGATTACTTCCCGCGAACAGCCTGCCGCAAAATTGGCCGATTTATATTTTTTCCGCACCGACGAGACTTCCAAATCCGTCACGCTTTTGGAAGGTCTCATTCGTGCAGCTGCGCCAATGAGTCCCGTCAATTCGTCGACGGCATACAGAACTTTCTCCATCTCGTGGAGAGGTTCGATGTCCGTCGTTATGCCGTAACCATGACTTGCCGTTGCACGTATCAGCCGTTCGTCTATGCCGTTTTCCCGCATGATTTGCTGCTGACGAATGCAGTGCTCTTCGGGATATACCTCAAAATCGAGGTCGTGCAACAGCCCGACAGTCGCCCAGAAATCGGCCTCATCTCCGTAGCCCAGCGATAGCGCGAAATAACGCATTACGCCTTCCACTATTTGTGCGTGTTGCAGGTGGAAATCTTCCCGATTGTATTTGGTAAGCAATGCCCACGCTTCTTCCCTTGTAATCATTGTATTTTTTTATTTTTAAAAACGTAAATGCAATCAGTAAATGCAACCAAAGTAAGGAAATTTCTCTGTTGAGGGCGCGCCCCCAACAGAGAAATTGAGAAAAAAGTTTCTACTTCGCAGCTGCAATGAAGAATAAAAACATTTAGCCCGAAAACAAAGATACGAACATCGCATCTCTACACCCTCTCACCTTCGGAACGTCTGGAGGCAAGGTCTAACAGCGGGAGTGATTCCGGTACAACATATCAGTTAACGGTCTCTATCACATACTCGTACTCGTAGGCTTCCTCCAGCAGGCGGTAGGGGTGGTGGGGAAGCGCTCCCCAGCTGTTGTCGCCGCCAACGCCGCGCTGCCGGTAGTCAACGTTCAGAAAAATTTCCTTGCGCGGCGTTACATCGCTGGGGTGGCTGTTTTTTTTCGTTATGCCGAAGTCCAAATCTTCCGCAGGGTTGTGCGCCACCTTCACGCTTAGCGGTTGCAGGCCGGTCACCTTCAGCCCAAAGCCGTCTTTGTTGGTCAACGTCAGCCAGCGGACGTCGGTTTTGTTGCCGTTCTCCTGCGGGCGGATGTAGTCGAACTTCTGCTCGGCTACGCTGCTGCCGTAAATACCTATGAAAGATGATGTATTTCTGTCAGAGTAGTTTTCCCATGGTCCTCTGCCGTAGTAGGCAAACGAGTCCAAGTCGGCGCTCACGCGCATTTGCATACCAAAGCGCGGCATTTCGGGCAGACCTTTCCTGCCAGCCCTCCACGCGACCTTTACGCGGACAGCTCCGCTGCCCGAAACCGTGTATTGCAGCGTGTAGGAGCTTGCAACGTTGTTCAGCGTGTAGCTTGCCGTAACAATCGCCTCGCCGCCTGCGCTGCTCACCAGGAACGTGTCCAGCGTCTTGTTTTTTCCGGCCAGCTGCCAGATGTGCGAAATTTCCTGCATCCGGTTGCCGTAGTCGTTGTCGGTAGGCGCTCGCCAAAAATCGGGCTGCGGGGAGGAGAGCAGCCGCTTGTGCCTGTACATGTAGCTCTCCAGCGCGCCGCTCCGCTTGTTGAAGGTAACGGATGCTTCTCCGGCTTTGAGCGCTATGCGGTTGTCGTCCTCGTATGCCGTCTCTACCACGACGGGCGCAGCAGACGGCCGGGCAATGTAGCTGCTCGCGGAAAGAGCCATTTGCTCGCGCGCCACCTCGTGGCCAGCGGGAATCATTTCCGTTGCTGTTTTCGTGCAGGCGTACAGGCTCAGGAAGTATTCCGCTCCGTTTTCCATTTGGACAGGCGGAAGGGGAATTTTTGCCTCCTTCTTTGTTCCGGCGGCCTGCACAATCTCCTCCAACTTGCCTTCCGCCTCCTTTTCGCCGTTGCGGAGCAGCTCCCAGCGGAAATCGTAATCCTTCAAGTTGTTGTACAAAAAGCGGTTTTCAACGGTAATCAACCCCTTGGAAAGGTCTTTCGGGTAAAAAAGAATGTCCTGGTAAACCTTCTTAACCTCGTTCAATCCGGGATGCGGCGTGCGGTCGGCGTTTACCAGACCGTTGGCGCAGAAGTTCTGGTCGTGGGTGTAGCGGTATCCGCCGATGTCGCCGCCGTAAGCCCAATACTTCCGCTGCGAGTCGTCGGTGGCGGCAATGCCCTGGTCTACCCAATCCCAGATAAACCCGCCCTGCATGTGCGGAGCGGTTGCAATAATATCAAAGTACTCCTGAAAGTTGCCGGAGCTGTTGCCCATAGCGTGCGCAAATTCGCACATGATGTAGGGTCGGGTCACGTCGGTGCGGGCTGCGTATCGCTTCATGCTTTCTATTCGTGGGTACATCGGGCAAACAATGTCGGTATTTGCCGCCTCGCCCGCCTGCTCAAACTGCACGGGACGTGAAGGATCGCGCTGCTTGAGCCACGCATAAATTTCAGGAAAAACTTTGCCGTTGCTACACTCGTTACCCATGCTCCACACGATAACGCAGGGGTGGTTTTTATCGCGCTCCATCATTCGCACCACGCGGTCAAAATGAGCGTCGCGCCATTCTGGAAAGTTGGCAACATTCTCCTTGCCGTAGCCCAGCCCGTGCGATTCGATGTTAGCCTCGTCGACAACAAACAGCCCGTACTCGTCGCAAAGCCTGTACCACAGCGGCGGCTGCGGGTAGTGGCTTGTGCGCACGGCGTTGATGTTATTCTGCTTCATCAGGGCAATGTCGCGGCGCATCATTTCCTCAGTCTGCACGTGCCCGGTGTAGGGGTTGTGCTCGTGCAGGTTAACGCCGCGCACAAGTATAGCCTTGCCGTTTACCAGCAGCCGGGCTTTTTTAATTTCCACCTTGCGGAATCCGATTTTTGAGGAGGTTATCTCCAGCGTTTTGCCGCTCTTGTCCTTCAAGGTAATCAGCAGGGTGTAGAGGTAGGGTGTTTCGTTGCTCCACAGCTTGGGCGAAGCCACCTTGCCGACGAACGTTAGCACAGCTTCCGCTCCGGCTCCGCGCGCTATTGCGCCGGGCTGCGCCTGACTGAACACCGGCTTGCCCGCAGCGTCAAGTACCTGCACCTCCGCCCGAACGTTTGCCGCTGCCTCCAGATACTTTTTCAGCGTCAAGTCCAGCGAGAAGAGGCCGTTTTTGTATGAAGCGTCCAGGTCGGCTTTGGCAAAAAAGTCGCGAATACGTATCTGGTCAACGCTGTAGAGGTAGATGCTCCTGTCAAAGCCCGACAGCCGCCAGAAATCCTGATCTTCGAGGTAAGCGCCGTCGCTCCAGCGGTAGCCTTCTATGGCTATCTTGTTTGCCCCCGACTTCACGTAGGCCGTAACGTCAAACTCCGCCGGACTTTTCGTCACCTGGCTGTAGCCCACGTACTGCCCGTTTACCCACACGTACATGGCGGTTAAACCGCTCTCGAAGTGCAGCATCACGCGGCGTTCGCTCCATTCGGCGGGGACGTTGAACTCGCGGACGTAGCAGCCAACGGGGTTGTCGCTGTGGTCAATAAAGGGCGGTTTTACCGGATGCGGGTAGGTGGAATTCGTGTAGATGGGCACGCCGTAGCCTTGCAGCTCCCAATTGCCGGGCACTTTAATAAAGCCCCATCCGCTCACGTCGTAATCGGCCTTGTAAAAGCCTTCCGGCTTGTCGGCAGGCTTTTTGTGCCAGCTGAACTTCCACTCGCCGTCCAACGACCTGTAGTAGGGCGAAGCGGCGTAAACGTTGGCAACGGCCTGCTGCTCGCTGCCGTATGGCAGCGCCGTTGCTCTTGCAGGCTCTTTGTTGATACCGAAAATTTCCGGATTTTCCCACTCAGGCGTTTGTGCCTGCAACGCTGTGCAAAATCCTAAAACACCTAACAGTAAACTTTTTTGCTTCATGGCGATTCTTTTCTTTTTGGAGTTATTCTACATTTTAATTTAATTGGAATTTTCTATATTGTTGTAAATAAGGAGATTCATCCGCTCCGCAGGTAAACCTCCCAGCGCTACCTAATAGCGAGTGGGAAGCCTGAGCTGCCTGTACACCCTAACGTAGTCAACCTCGTAGCGTAGCGGGAAAGCTGCATCTAAGCAGGGTTTGAAACTTTCTCCTTCCGTCCTCCTTCCGTCCCAAAAGGATTAAAACGCCGTTCCCGCAAATGGCGTTGTCCGGCTGATACCATTGCAATTCATGGTTGCGAACAAATCCTTCTTCGTAACTCCACGCGGTGGAGTCGGGCTTTCCGTCAACATTAAACTCGTCGCTCCAGATTAACTCCTACTCCGGCAATGCCAAAGGTATCGTCAACACGGAAACAGGCTGTGGCGGAAGGCTCGAAATTCCCTCGCCGTCAACCTGGTGCACGCGCTGAACGTACACCTGCAACATCCGCCTGCTTTTCCACAACTCGGTATCGTAGGTCGGCTCCCATTCGCCAACGCTGTACGTGGTAATATCGCCAACTGACCACCGGTTGGCGGGAATATCCGTACAGGTGGCCACCGAGACTTTTTTTCCCCGCTCTTCGTCCCTAAAGACAAGAACAACCTGCTTTTTCCCGTCAGCTTCGCTCACAACAACCTGCGGACGGGAGATGGGAATGGACTTAGTGCCTGCGCCTTTCAGGGAGAATGGCGTTTTTCGGAAGTTTGCGTTCAGCGTTTTCCACCCGCTGCCGTCCCTGTAAATGACGTGGTACTGGGGAATATCGGTGTCCGCTTCCTTGAAGTAGGTAGCAATGTAGGGGTTGCCTTCTGTGTCGGCATACATGGAGGTTTGATTTATCAGCTCGCTGCCTTGGGGAATGTGGCAAACGTACTCGGCTGTTCGGGCGGTTATCGGCAGCCGATAAGCCTTGCCTTGCGAGCTCGTCCATGTTTTACCGCCGTCGTGCGAGCAAGCGTAGGCCATGTCGTGGTTACTCGCCACATCCGGCGTTTCGCGCCAAACCCACGAAAGGTGAACAATCCCTTTTGCGTCCACGCAGGCTTGCCAATATGCGCTTCTTTGCCCCTCGCCGTCAATCAGGTTTTCGTGAAGTCGCTGCCACTGCTTCGCCCTAACGTCGTACATATTCATCACTAAGCTGCCCTTCCCCGACTGTCCGTTGCGGTACATAAAAATCAGGTTTCCGTTGGGTAGCTTGTGGAACTCCGGGTAGGTAACGTTTTGCTCCGGCGCACCCACCATAGCCTGCCTGCCGCCCAAATCAAGCGACAGTGGCGACAAGCTTTTGGCGTAACTCAAAGGGCTTCCGTGGTGATTCCAGCTCACGTGCAGGTAGCCGTCGCCGTCGGTCATAATGCTGATGGCGTTGTGCGCGTCGTGGATGTTTCCGGTATGCTGCGTTTGCCGGATTTCCCACTGCGCACCATTCACCTTTCGTCTGCCCAAGCAAAGGTAGCCCTCTGAGCTGTAGTAGGCTACAAATTGAATGCTATCGTAGGTTACCAGAGCATTTTTTCTGAAGATAACTGCGTTGACAGAGTTTCCCGCCCACGCTCGTGGGTAGGTTTCGTTGACGGTTGTTTGCGACTTTGCAGATAAAATCAAAATCACCTGAAAAAAAAGTAGGGTAAAAAATCTTTTCATTCTGCCTGCGTAAAATTTTTCGGCGAAAATACGCATTGTTTTTCAATAAAACAAGAAAAATATTTTATTGGTTATTAATATTTAATATTCGGTTATTTGGATAGCAGCTGTGACTACAAGTTGTAGATTGAAAGCGCTTGTGCCGGAAAGCGGGGCGTTCCGTGAGAAATTTTCCGATAGAGAGTGGCCGGAGCAACGGCAATAGCGCCTTGACGGTATTTTAACTTGAGGAGAGGAAAAAATGGTGCAGGAAAAAGATTTTTGTTGTACATTTGCCAACTACTAAACTATCAAAATTTGAAACGCTATGAGCATAAAAGGAACTAAAACCGAGCAAAACCTGCTAAAGGCTTTTGCCGGAGAATCGCAAGCGCGCAATCGCTACACCTTTTTCGGAAAGGTGGCCAAGAAGGAAGGCTACGAGCAGATAGCCGCCATATTTGCCGAAACGGCAGCTAACGAAGAGGAGCACGCCAAGCTGTTTTTCAAGTACCTGGAAGGAGGCCCCGTTGAAATTACCGCAACCTATCCGGCCGGCGTTATCGGCGCTACGCCGCAAAACCTGCTGGCTGCCGCCAACGGCGAACAGGAGGAGTGGAGCGACCTCTACCCTGAGTTTGCTAAGGTGGCCGAACAGGAAGGGTTTAAGGATGTTGCAGAAACTTTCAGGCAAATTGCGGCGGTCGAAAAGCACCACGAGGAACGCTACCGCAAGCTGCTCGGCAACGTTGAACGCGGCGAGGTATTCAAAAAGAGTGAGACAACCCGATGGAAATGCCGCAACTGTGGCCACATCCACGAGGGTGCGTCAGCGCCCGACAGCTGCCCCGCCTGCAAGCACCCGCAAGCCTACTTTGAGCTGTTGGCCGATAACTTTTAGGTGCAACTTTTTTACACAAAAAAACGTAGAAAAAAATCCCCCGGCATGGCAGCCATTGCCGGGGTTTTTATGCCATGCGAAACACAATAGCTATCGTCATGCTGGCCGCACTTTTGCCGACAGGCGTTCACGCCATGCCAGCCACCGACAAGTACTTTGACGAGGTAACGCTCGCCGTAGATACCAGCCTGTACATGCTGAGCCAAAACGCCATCACCCATCGCCGCAAGCACCAGCTCTACTTTGAGTACAACAACCGACACGCGGTGTGCGAGCTGCGGTTTTACCCAAAGGAAGGCAGCAACATTCAGCGCCTTGCGCTGGTTGAGTCTGCCGGGTACGAGGCGCTCGATTCGCTCGCCTTCATTGAGAATGAGGCCTGCTACCGCACGCGCCTCCGCTTTGCCGACCTGTTCAGCAACGAACATCTCTCAGTGCTGGTCAGCGTAACAACGCTACCCAAGCACGACAGCGCGCTGCACCATGACGACAATGTGCCGCTCCATACCGGAACGTGGGAGCTGGCGCTATTTCCCTATACCCAAACGTGGGTGAAGTTTTTTCCGGCAAGCGACATCCTTTTTGTCGGCGAGGAAAAAACCTTCGACCTGGAAACCAACAACGCAGACAACATACGGATTTCAGGCGAATGGCAGAGCAGCAACGGCATAGACTACCGCATAGCAATGCGCGATGGCAGGCTGTCGCTGATTTTGCAGCCGCGCGAGCTGGGCGTAAAAAACCTCAACGTAACGCTGGAAACGATTGCCCCGTTTCTCAACAGCAGCAAGCAGCTAAGCAACACCGTCCAGCTACAGTCGCAGCCGCTCACCATCAAGGCAAGTCGGCTGGTGTTTTTGAACATGGACAAGAAGGAAGTTACCTACGACGACGAGGCTCGCTACAAGGGCGTGAACATTGTGATTGACAACCACAATCGATTGCTGCTCAATCGGACGTACCGCATAGAAGACCAGGAAGCGCCCGGCGGCTCGCTCATCGGAGAACTTTTTACCATCAAAGACTTAGCAAACGACAAAATGCTCTGCAAGCTCACCGTCTTCAACCTGCACCGCAACACCGAGGGCTACCTGTACATCAAGATGAACGACGTGCCGACGTTTATCTCCAACCTTGACATTACGCCCAAAACGCAAATCTCGGCCATATACGTGCTCCACGAAGGCAGCGATTGGCAGTCCGACAACAAGGTAAACCCCGGCGAGCAGGTGGATGTGAGCGTGGAGGGAGAATCGCTGCACAAGGCGAATTTTACGTGGCAGGACGCCGTAAATATCACCTCCGACTCCATCTGCCAGACCGAAACGCGCCGCCTGTTCAGGCTGCGCATCCCAATGAACATCAACAAGCGGCAGATTGCCCTGCTCAACAACGGACAGTCCACCGGCAAAGCCTTGCAGGTGGAGGAATACCAGCACCCGCGCCCCTTTGACTTTGTCACGCTCACCTACGGCAGCAAGTCGCGAGTGCGGGTAAATGAGGTCAGCAACATCATCATATCGCGCGACGTGCTAAAGGAGTTCGCATTGTCGTTCAGAAGAGATAAGGTGGACAGCAAAACCAAGCTCTACGGCAAGCAGTACATAGACATCGACGTGCGTATCCTGGGCAGGCGCGGGGAGATTATCGAAATGCGCTCGCTCAAAAACCAGCTGATATGCCCCGACGAAACTTCGCCCCGCGGCGCATACTACAAGGACAAAAACTGCCTGAGCGAAAACATCAACTTCAACAACATCCTGAACGCAAAAACGAACGCCCTGGACAACTTCGGCAAGGTGCAGCTCGACGTGAAACATTCGGCAGAAAAGTATTCAGAGCCTGTTTTTGAAAAGCGCGTGGAGGTCATCTACCAACCCAAGGTGATGTTCGACATTGACCTTTCGCTACCGGCGGGTATGCTCATCCAGAACTTGGGCGAAAGCCAGTCGGAGAAAGACGCCCAAAAAAAGTCGTCATTTACCGACAACCTTGGTGGTATCAGCATTGCGCTCATTGCCCAGCTCAGCTTTACCGACAGCGAGAAGGCCGGCAAGATGAAGCCCTACCGCTGCGGCGCGGGATTTTTGTTCCTCAACACATTCAACTTTAGGGAGGACGCCAAGCGCGACCTCGCCTTTGTTGCGCTCGGCAGCATCTACCCCCTCAGCAGCCGCCGGATGTTCAACGTACCCATTCACGTGGGGCTGGGATACAAGCTACAGGAAAAAATCCCGTTTGTGATGATAAGCCCCGGAATCAGCGTGTCATTTTAGAATTTTGTGCAAATGGATAAAGGGTTGCAAGGCTACTGCCCTGCAACCCTTTATCAAAAGTTGAGATTACGCCCAATTCAATAGCAAGTCAAACTGCGCAGACAGATATATGTGCGAGTCAAAGGGTTGAAGGCAACACATATCAACATGCTAACGAGATTTTAGTAACCGTACAAATTGATGAGATTTAACGCGCCCACTTTACGATTTCGTCATTTTTCAGAAGGTATAGCTGCCGGTTGTCCAGCAGGTAAGTGTTTTCTTTTATGATTGGGTCGTCGCCTTTTATTTGCGTGTGGCCAATTATTTGTATGATGCTGTTGTCGAAATGCTCCTCTTCTTCAAAGAGCTCCGAAGCGTCAGCCCAGAGCGGACTTCCCGCATCATCGTAGCCACCCCTGTACATGGAAGCTTCGTAGAACGCCTTGATGTTGTTACGAAACAGGTTGTTCACCTGCTCCTCCAGCGTGCTTCCCTGCTTCGCCAGCTCGTCGGCGTACTTATCATACCAGCCTTTGGTTATTCCTGAGTGAATGAACAGGTATTTGCCAATCTGCCTGCAAATCTGAAACAAATCTTTGGTGTCCTCGCCGGTCAGCACCGCATTGTACTGCGGAAAGAATTGGTTGTCAAACCGTCCGCAGGCGTATCTACGGTTGTAGTAGTGCATTTCGTGGTTACCGACCAGCAGCGTAACCCTGTCGGGGTTTTGTTTTTTGAAGTCTACTATTCGCTTTAGCGACTCGTAAGCGCCCTCCTGCGTAAAACCTTCCTGCGGGTACGGGTCGGTGTAGTCGCCCAAAAATATTACAGTGCCAGCGTAATCCAACGCAGGCTCCCAAAAATTTCGCCCGTGTATATCGGGCACAACCAAAATTTCATTCATGGCGTTCTTTTTTTTGCAACAGCAGCCCTGCTCTGCGTACAGATTTGCGTAAAATCGCTGAGCAAGGCTGCTATTTGTTTTGCTTTCCGTCAGTAAAGATAACGTTTTTTGCGAACAATGCAATACAAACCTCGAAATTAAAATTCAGAAACATCTGATTTTTGCAGCTGCTGCACATTCTTAATTCCTGAAAATCAGGATGATAAAAATACCGCTTGTGGCAGAGGCATCAGGCCTCTACTCTACTGTTCCTGACTCGCACGATACTATATTTTTCTTCCATTCGCCCACCTCGAGGTTGCTCATGCTGCCGTCTTTTATGTCGAGGCGCACGGCGGTGCGGACGATGTGCAGTCCGTACTTTCCGGCTGCTCCCGGATTGATGTGCAGGAAGTTGAGCTTCTTGTCGAACATTACCTTAAGGATGTGCGAATGTCCGCACACAAAAAGTTGTGGCGGGTTGCTCCGTAGCATACCGGCGATAGAAGGGTCGTACCTGCCCGGATAGCCTCCAATGTGCGTCATGAGCACGTCCACCCCCTCGCAGGTAAACCGCTGGTGGAGCGGGAAAGAACGGCGCACCTCCTCGCCGTCGATGTTGCCATACACGGCGCGGAGAGGCTTCAATTTGGCAATAGCGTCGGCAACGCAGGCGCTGCCAACGTCGCCCGCGTGCCACACCTCGTCAACGTCGGCAAGGAAGCGGCGTAGCGGCTCGTCAAACAGCCCGTGCGTATCCGACAGTATTCCGATTTTCATAAGCTGAGGCAGGCTTTGCCTGCCGGTGTTTTGCTGGTTTCCTACCTTGTGGCAGCAGGCTGATTGGGTAGCGTTTTGTTGGCAGGAATATTCAACTCCTTCTTCACCAAATCCATAACGTCAACGCTTTGCTCAGTGTCCCAGTAGGCCAGCGCAGCATTGCTCGTGTCAAAGATGTAGATAAATCCGTTGTCCTTGCCCACCTTTTTCACGGCATTGGTGGCCTTTTCTATCACCGGACGCAGAAGCTCCATTTGGCGCTTTTGCAAGTCTTCGCGAGCGGTAACCTGAAACTCCTGTATGCGCTGCCCCTTATCCTGAAGGTCTTTCTCCTTGGTTTCGCGGATAGCGTCCGACCACGTGCGAACTTTTTGCTGATACTCCTGTAGCATTTTATTGTAGTCCACCTGCATTCCCTCTATCATTTCTTCGAGGTCTTTTCCGTAGGCCATATATTTGACCTCTGCCGAATCGCGTTCAGGCATCAGGGCAAGCACTTCCTGCCCGTTGATGTGGCCAAATTTGTAGGTTTGCTGCGCATTTGCGCTGCCATAGGCTACGGTTGCAAGCGTAGCACACAAAATTAATTTTTTCATAACCATTTTTACTCAGATTTTAGAATTGATACTTACTTGTTTTACACTTGATTTTACCTGTAATGATGATACTTTTGCTCCTATCATCATAGCTGTTTTAATACTTTTCGATTTTTTTTGAAGCCTGCTGCCGTCAAAATCCCAACCTTTTGAGCACATCATCGCTCCGGTCGTAGCGGGGGTTGATGTAGATGAGGGAGGGGTTGTTGGCAGCATCGAAGATAACGGCGTAGCCGCCCTCGGTGGCAACATCCTTGATGGCGTTGTAGAGCTGGTCTTGTATGGGCTTGAGCAGCTCTTCGCGCTTTTTGAAGAGCGTTCCGTCCGGCCCAAAGTGCGAGCGTTGCAGCTCCTTTGCCTCCTTTTCCCGCGTGATAATTTCCTCCTCGCGCTTGCGCTTCATATCCTCGGTGAGGAGCATTTTTTCGGCCTGAAAGGTGCGAAACATTTCGTCCACCTTTTTGTAGAGGTCATCCACCTCTTTTTGGTATCCGGCGGCAAACTTGTCCACCTGTTCCTGTGCATTTTTGTACTTTGGCATCTTGTGCAGGATGTACTCCGAGTCTATCACGGCGTACTTTTGCGCCTGTGCGACGCCTGTCCCCAGCAGTAAGGCGGCTGTTGCCGCAAAAAATGTTTTTCTCATAACTCAAAAAAATTATTATTTGGTTCAACAAGTTCAAATTTAAAAATAAAAAAATCTCACAGCGTTAGAACGGCAGGCCGATGTTGAAGTGGATGTTGCTTCCGCTTGGTTTGGTTTCGCTGCCTATCCTGTCGAAGCCGTAACCCCAATCAATGCCCAGTAGCCCAATCATGGGCAACATGAGCCGCACGCCCACGCCGGCAGAGCGTTTTACCGAGAACGGGTTGAAGGATTTCATATCCGACCATGCGTTACCGGCCTCGAAGAAGACCAGCCCGTATATGGTAGACTGCGGCGACAGGATGAACGGATAGCGCAGCTCCACCGTGAACTTATCGTAAACGTTGGCTATCTGCACGCCGTTGGTAATCGGCGTGAGCGAGCTGTTTTTGTATCCGCGCAGGCCTATGGTTTCAATGCCGTAGAGGTTGTATCCGCCCAGCCCGTCGCCACCCACGTCGAAGCCCTCAAAAGGCGAATAGCCGAGGTTTTTGTTGAAGTATCCGAGGTAGCCAAACTGCGTTTTGAGCGCAATTACAAAATCGCCCACAATCCGGTTGAACCACGTCAGGCGGAACGACCACTTGTGGTACTCAATCCACCTGTACTTTTCCTTGTCCGTCAAGCTGGGGTCTTTGTAGTCAAGTCCGTTGAAGAGCGAGTAAGGAGGCGTAATTTGCAGCCCTATGGACAGCTCCGAGCCGGTGCGCGGATAGATGGGCTGGTCGGTGGAGTTGCGCCCCAGCACCGCCCTTACGCTAAAGTTGTTCGATATGCCATCGGTAAAAAGAAACTGCCCCGTCCAGTTGTTGAGCCTGTACTGCTGGTAGTCGATGGAGTTGTAGAGCGTAAAGTAGTTGTCAGGCCACTTGAGGCGTTGCCCCAGCCCTACGGAAGCGCCAACCACCGACATGCTCATGTCGCCTGACTGGTAGAAGTAGAGGCTGTTGTTTTGGTTGGTGTAGTACAGCGAGACCGACAACGCCTGAGGTTTTCGTCCGCCAAACCAAGGCTCTGTGAAGCCAAGGCTGATAGCCTTGTAGTACGACCCGTTGGTTTGTCCGCGAATGGTGAGGGTTTGGTTGTCGCCCGAAGGGAGCGGCCTCCACGCGCTTTTGTTGAAAATGTTGCTCATGGAAAAGTTGGTGAGCCGTAGCCCGATTGTTCCCACAAACATGCCCGCGCCCCAGCCGCCCGACAGCTCTATCTGGTCGTTGGGTTTTTCCTCCACCACGTAGGTAATATCTACAGTTTCGTCGGCCTGGTTGGGGTTAAGCTTTGGCTCGAGCTTTTCGGGGTCGAAGTGCCCCATTTGCGCCAGCTCGCGGACGGAGCGGATGATTTGCGTTTTGCTGAACAGGTCGCCCGGACGAGTCCACAGCTCGCGGCGGATAACGTGCTCGTTGGTTTTGGTGTTGCCCTGTATGAAAATGTTGTTGATGGTGGCCTGCTTGCCCTCGTGGATGCGTATTTCCAAGTCTACCGAATCGCCTTCGATGCGCACCTCGGTGGGCTGCACGTTGAAGAAGAGGTAACCGTCGTCCATGTAGAGGGTGGAGACCGAGTTGTTTTCGTCGGTGCGCAGATTTTTGTCCAGCGCCACCATGTCGTACACATCGCCCTTGTGCAGCCGCAGAATGTTGGAGAGGTACTCCGATGGGTAGCGCGTGTTGCCCACCCACGTGATGTTGCGGAAGTAGTATTTTTGCCCTTCGTACACCGTAAATTTCAGCCCCACGCGCTTGCTGTTGATAATCCACATGGAGTCGTTCAGGATGGTGGCGTCGCGGTAGCCCTTTTCGTTGTAGTAGTCTATGATGTGCTGCCTGTCCTCCTCCAGCTTTTTTTCAATGTACTTGCTCGACCGCCAGAAGGTGTACCAGCGACGGCGGTGCACCTCCTTCATGGAGCTGCGCAGCTTGGCGTCGGTGATTTCCGAGTTGCCTTCAAACTCAATTTCGGCAACGCGCACCTTGCTGTTCTTGTTCACCTCGAACACCACGCGCACGCCGTTACCGATGGTGGAATCGGTGGTAACGGTGGCGGTCACCTCTACGTTGCGGTTTCCCTTTTCGTAAAAAAAGCGCTTGATGATGTCGATGCAGGCGTTTTTGAGGTGCTCCGAATACTCGCTGCCGCGGCGGATGTGCAACATGCCCTGCAGGTCGTCTTTTTCGCCCTTTTTGATTCCTCTAATGTCGTAGCTGACGATGCGGGAGCGTTCCTCGAGGTAGATGTCTAACACCATTTTGTCGTCCACAATTTTGGCCGCCGAGAGCTTGACGTTGGAGAACATGCCGTTGGCCCAAAACTTTTTGATGGACTGTGAAATCTGATCGCTCGGGATGGTAATAGTATCGCCCCGCGAAAAGCCGGAGATGTTGATGATTTGGTCGGAGTTGTAGTACTTCACGCCCGATACGGTAATGTCGGATATTACGTACTTTTTGGGGGACGAGTAGTCTTTGGAGAGCAAGACGTCGCCCGCCGTCGCCCTCTGCGGCGCAGCCACTGCTGCGGTGTCGGCCGCAGCGTCAACATTTTCGCCAACGTCGTTGGCGCTACCCGTAACTTGCGCCCAGCCCCAGCAGGGCAGGGCGACGAACATACATATAGCAAAAAATCTATCCAACATTATATACCAATTTGTGCTTACCAATCTTTTAAAACTCCATGCTATGCTTACTCTTCTGTCACGCGGCCAAATCGTCGCTCGCGTTTTTGAAAATCCTCTATTGCCTCCGCAAAGTGCTGTTTTCCGAAATCCGGCCACAGCACCGGCGTAAAGTACAGCTCGCTGTACGCTATTTGCCATATCAAAAAGTTGCTCACGCGCAGGTCGCCACCCGTTCTTATGAAGAGGTCGGGGTCGGGTATGCCCGATGTGCTGAGGTACGACGTTAGCTGCGCCTCGCTCACGTCGGCGGAGCGCAGCCTGCCCTCCTCCACGTCGCGGCACATCTGTTTTGCGGCGGTGACAATGTCCCACCGTCCGCTATAGCTCAGGGCTAAAACCAGCGTGAGGCCTGTATTTTTTTCGGTTGACCGTACCAGCCAATCCAGCTTTGCCTGCACCTTTTGGGGCAGCGCCAACGTATTCCCAATGGTGGTAAACTTAACGTTGTTGCGGTTGAGCGCAGGCTCTTCGTTTTCGATAGCGTCAACCAGCAGCGACATGAGCGCGTTCACCTCAACCTTGGGGCGATGCCAATTTTCGGTCGAAAAGGTGTACAGCGTGAGGTACTTCACGCCGTGCTCTGCCGCCGCCTCAACCGTAGCGCGCACTGCTTCCGTTCCGCTCCGGTGTCCGAATATGCGCTGTAGGTTACGCCGCTTAGCCCAGCGACCGTTACCGTCCATAACGACGGCAACATGTCGGGGAATGTTACGCTCTTGTAGGGTATGCTGTTCGGCCATATTTTTTCCTTGTGTTAGTTCAGTTCGTGGCAGCACTCCTTGGGAGACAGCTGGTAGGTAAGGTAAATTCCAATGTAGGAAATCCAATCGTTGTTGTTGAGCGTACCGGTTCCCGGGGAAACCCGCACGTTTTCCCATCCATCCAGCTTGTCGTTAAACGTTTTTCGGAATGTCCACTCAGCGCCCAGCGTAAAGCGGTAGGCAACGCGATACCTTATGCCCACCGCTATGGGAAACTGCACAAACGGCGCCCCCCTGCTGTAGGCCAGCCCCATGCCCAAGGCAAAGTAGGGCGAAAACGATTGCTTTTTGGGGTTGTGTTCCAGCGGGTCGTAAGGCAGGAAACCCGCCTCCATGCGGGCTTCTACGTCAAAGAAGAGCTGGTTGAACGCTGTGGGCTTCTGGTACGACACGTTGGACATCAGGCGTCCGTTGTAGGAGGCAGGGCTGCCCCGAAGGTTGCCCGCGCCCAGGCCAATTCTCAGTCCGTAGTACTCCGACATGGCGTAGTGTATCAGTCCTCCCATGTAGGCGCCCGGACGTCGCATGAGGCCGTTCGGGTTGAAGTCGCCCGTATATGACGAAGCGCCCACCAGCCCGCCGACGCTCATCTTGTCCTGAGCTTCGGCCAATGGCGGTGACGCCAGCATTGTAGAAAAAAATAAAAGCAGTAGTATGCTAACCTTTCGGTTTTTCATGTAAAAATATTTCCTGTGGCTTTTAGATACCATCTTGTAGCGTTTGGTACATTAAGCAAAAGTAGCCATAATATTGCTATGTACCATAGATTACACCTGTGGTTAACACATAATAACCCTGAAATCGGTTATCCACGTGCATCTACCCCCCACAGCAACTTTTTGCGCAAAATTTGGTAGAAATTGGCCTGTTTGAACTTGACTAATCCCACGGCGGTTGCCGCCTTTTGAACCTTCAGCTTGGTGCCTGTAGGCAGCTCATACGATTGGTTGTCGGCTCCGACAATGATTTTGCCGTCGCGCGTAACCATTTTCACCTCCAGCCGCGACGAGTCGGGGACGACCAGCGGCCTCATGCTAAGGCTGTGCGGGGCAATGGGCGATACGATGAGGCACGCTGCGTCGGGCGATACGATGGGACCCCCTGCGCCCAGCGAGTAAGCTGTGGAGCCGGTGGGCGTGGCCACAATTAGCCCGTCAGCCCAGTAAGTGTTGAGAAACTCTCCGTTGATGTGTACGCTGATTTCGGCGATAGGCGAATTGCGCTTCAGGATGCAGACCTCGTTGAGCGCGTGCTGCCGCCGGCCTGAGCAGCCTTCCACTTGCAGCACGCTGCGCCGCTCTACCTCGAACTCTCCTGACGAAATACGCTCCACCGCCTCGTCCACCTTATCGATGGAAATGCTTGGTAGAAAACCCAATCGCCCTGTGCTAACGCCCACCAGCGGCACTTCCGTGCCGAACACCAGCGAGGCTGCGTTGAGGAACGTCCCATCGCCGCCCACGCTCATCAGGCACGCCACCTCCGGCGGGAGGTCATGCGCCGAGGCAAACAGCTTTGCCCCCGGATGTATCTGCCGGCATTCTTCCTCCAGCAGGCTATTGTAAAACGGTTCGTACAGCAGCGTTGTTATTCCTTTTTCGTGCAGACATCGTACCAGCTGTAAGGTACACCCGGCCTGCCGAGTTATGCCGTTGCGGCTATAGATAGCTATTTGCATTATTCCTTATTGTTCCAAGATGATAATCTACTTTTCACGCCCTCTGCAATCAACTTTTCCGCCCTGCAAAGGGGCAGAAATCAAAGTGCTAATTTCGCAGAAATATTTGGTTTTTCAACACCAAAAAGGATGGCTAAGCTGTAAATAACGTTTACGTCATACCAAAAAAAGCGGCCATCCACCTTGTGGATGGCCGTCTTGCTCCTAAAAAACAGACGTTGAAGTTTATTCGCGAGGACGAGCCACATTCACGCGCATGTGGCGGCCTCCTACTTCCTTGTCGTTTAGGGCTTCGATGGCGGCATTGCCTTCGGTTTCATTGTCCATCTCAACAAAGCCGTAGCCTTTAGAGCGTCCCGTCACTCTGTCTCCAATGATTTTCGCGCTTGTCACGTTGCCGTACACAGCAAAAGCGCTTCGCAAATCCTCCTCTTTCATTGAGTAGGCAATGTTACCAACATAGATTGTCATAAAACAAAAATTAAGTAAGTGAAATAAAAATTACAAATGCAAATATAGGAATTTTTTCATTGCCCACGAGTTAAAATCCAAAAAAAATAATATTTAACAAAAAACAAGCCTGTTTTTCTCGACCGTTTTCTCTCAACTCAATGAAAATCAACAATATACAAAAAACGAAAAATATTGAGAAAATTATAGCTACGGCAAATTTGGCCAAGTCATAAAGATTTCTTACCTTTGCGCACATTTTGGTCGAAAATGGTCGAACATGCCTGCCAAACAGGATTGCTGGCCGCCAAAAAGCGATATGCCCCTTTAGCTCAGTGGTAGAGCAGCTGTTTCGTAAACAGCAGGTCGTCAGTTCAAATCTGATGAGGGGCTCCGCGGCAACGTCGCCGAAAAAAAGCCTCGCGAAGAAGAAAAAACTTCGCGAGGCTTTTTTTCGGTAGCGGTGCACCTGCGAGGGGCTACGTATTCATGCCTCCGCACACGTGTATCACCTGCCCGCTAACATACGACGACAGGTCGGAGGCGAGGAACAGCGCTACGTTGGCCACATCTTCGGGCGTTCCGCCGCGCTTGAGGGGGATGCTTTCCGCCCACTTGGCCTTCACCTCGTCGCTCAGCTGGTTGGTCATCTCGGTAATGATAAAGCCCGGCGCAATGGCGTTGGCGCGAATACCGCGCGACCCCAGCTCCTTGGCCACCGACTTGGCAAGGCCTATAAGCCCCGCTTTGGAGGCCGAGTAGTTGGCCTGCGCTGCGTTGCCGCTCACCCCCACCACCGAGCTCATGTTGACGATGCTGCCCGACCGCTGCCGCACCATGGTGGGCACTACGGCGTGCGTAAAGTTGAACGCCGACTTGAGGTTGACGCCGATGACCGAATCCCACTGCCCCTCGCTCATGCGCATGAGCAGGCCGTCGCGCGTGATGCCGGCGTTGTTGACTAAAACGTCTATGCGCCCAAAATCCTTTACAATTTGCTCCACCACGCTGTGCGTATCGTCGAACAGCGCCGCGTTGGAGGCGTACCCCTTGACCTTCACGCCAAGGGCGGCAACCTCAGACTCGGTCTGCTTCGCGTTGTCGTCGATGGCCAAATCGGTGAACGCTACGGCGGCGCCTTCCGACGCCAGCTTGAGCGCAATTGCTTTGCCAATGCCGCGCGCCGCGCCGGTTACAATGGCAACTTTACCTTCTAATAGCTTCATGTTTTTTTCTGAGTTTAAATTTAAATAGCGAGTTATATGCTTGCATCATGTGTCCGCACCGCCTGTGGCCACCCTGCTGCCACTTGGCGGCTACAAATGTAAAAAATATTTTTGGATATGCGGATTTTTGGTTGTATTTGCCTGAAAAGTAATTTTTCATAACCGCAGGTCACAGATCATTATGACTTGCGGAAAAGCGTGACAGGGTTATGCTGCCTGCAAGAGGCGTCGCAGCGTAAAAGTCAGGAAGTAATCTCTATTATAAAAAAGTATAAAAATCTTTCCGGTACGCCGTTCATAGCTTTTTATTGCTACCTTTGCGGTGAAATCTGCCAATTGCGACT
>JAIRSZ010000176.1 GCA_031255195.1 Prevotellaceae bacterium
CTTTAGGTGTTGCTCCCGTACTTGAACCTCCAGCGTTACTTTGCTCACAAGCTGTTACGTAGGCATTTTTCTGCTCTTCGCTCAGGCCATTTTGGGCATCAACTGCTGTGTTGCTGCACGTACAATCGTACGTTTTTGCTGGTTCATCTTTTTTCTTATCGCCGCAAGACGACATTACAAAAACCACTGCGCCGCACATTAGCGCCATTGCAATTAAACTCTTTTTCATAATAACTTTTTGTGTTTTAAAGGTTGATTGTTTACGTAAACTCACGGGGACAAATGTAGCAGAAAAAATCGTTGGGTGTACCGCTTTTCTGCATTTTTTTCGTGTGAAATTTTGCAAAAACATTGTAATGCCATGATTTTTAATCAGATGCAAACGATGCGGCTGTGCGTAAAGTACGCTCTGCCAACGCTAAATGAGCGCCATTTGCGTGGCGCGGGGGCGCAGTAGGGGCGTGCGCGCTGTGCATTTCTCATTTCTCTACGCGGAGAGCGCCTCGGCAATCTCCATTCCGCGCAGTATGGCCTGCTCGTTGGCCGGAATGAGCTTGTGGGCGCGCTCGGGGAGCGATTTTTGCAGCCCCTTCACCACGTTTTCCAGCTTCACGAGGGGCTTTACCTTCAGGAAGGCGCCCAGCACAATCATGTTGAATACTTTGGCGTTGCCCATTTTTGCCGCCTCTGCGGTGGCGGCCACCCGGTGCACGGCAATATCGGTGCGGGTTGGCGGTGCGGTAAGGCCGTTGGGGTCGTAGAGGAGCAGCCCGCCGCGCTTTACCATTGGCTCGAACTTGTCGAGCGACTGCTGGTTGAGGATGATTGCCGTGTCGAACTCGTGCACAATGGGCGAGCTGATGCGCTCGTCGCTCAGTATGACGGTAACGTTGGCGGTGCCGCCGCGCATTTCGGGGCCGTAGCTGGGCATCCAGGTTACCTCCTGCCCCTGCATAATGCCAGAGTAGGCCAAAATTTTTCCCATCGAGAGCACCCCCTGCCCGCCAAATCCTGCTATAATTATTTCTTCCTTCATTGCTTAGAATTTCAATTTTTCAACGTAACATAAGTGTAGCCGTTTCCGCATGGGGGCGCGTACTTTTTTTCCCCCCCAGCGCTGCCGCAAGGCCGGCTGCCCGTGCGCGCTCAGGAGTCCTTCAAATCGCCCAGCGGGTAAAACGGCAGCATGTTTTCGGCCAACCACCGGTTGGCCTCGGTGGGCGAGAGCTTCCAGCCCGAGCTGCATGTTGCCACGAACTCAACAAACGAGGTACCTTTGCCGTCGTGGGCTTTTTCGAGCGCCTTGCGGAGCGCTCTTCTGGCCTGCCGCACCGCTCCTGGCGTATGGACGGCCTGTCGGGTGACGAACGAGGTGCCGGGTAGCTGCGCCATTACCTCCGACACCTTGAACGGGTATCCGTTGATGTCGACCTGCCGCCCCTGAGGTGTAGTGGCCGTTTTCATTCCGAGCAGGGTGGTGGGCGCCATTTGCCCGCCCGTCATGCCGTAGATGCCGTTGTTGATGAAGATGACGGTGATGTTTTCGCCGCGGTTGCAGGCGTGGATGATTTCGCCCGTGCCGATGGCGGCAAGGTCTCCGTCGCCCTGGTAGGCCACGACGTGCAGGTCGGGGCTTGTTCGCTTAATGCCGGTAGCCACCGCCGGAGCGCGCCCGTGCGCCGCCTCCACCCAATCGACGTCGATGTAGTTGTAGAGCAGCACGGCGCAGCCTACCGGCGTGACGCCCACGGTCTTGTCCTGTATGCCTAAGTCTTCGATGACCTCCGCCAAAATTTTGTGTACCGTGCCGTGGCTGCACCCCGGGCAGTAGTGCATTGGCGCATCGGTAAGCAGCTGACTCTTTGCGTATGCAAGGTTTTCCGGCTTTATAATTTCCAACATTTTATATTTAAAGATTCAAAGATTCAAAAAATCAAATCACCGCCCGCGCCGTCATTGGTAGCGGGGGAGTGTAACTCATTTTTACCTCATTTTACCAACAAAATAACCGCAGTAGCAGCGCGTTACAAATAATTCCAATTGCCTCATTACCTCATGGTTGCTGACGGCTACGGTAGCTTGTCGTCACGAGTAGGGGCTTAGATTCCTCCGCTCCGCTCGCTCGTTCGTTCCTCATCTCATGGTTGCTGACGGCTACGGTAGCTTGTCGTCGCGAGTAGGGGCTTAGGTTCCTCCGCTCCGCTCGCTCGTTCCTCGCTTGCTCCGCTCGGAATGACGGGCGAGGTTTAAAAAATGGGGGTGGGGCAGGCGGCGGCAAAGCCGCCGCCTGCCCCTTTTTTACCCTCACCGGCGCGCCGTCATTCCGAGCGTAGCGAGGAACCTCAGACGCGCCAGCCTCAAAGATTTAGCTC
The DNA here is from genome assembly GCA_031255195.1 of Prevotellaceae bacterium. Taxonomy (GTDB): domain Bacteria; phylum Bacteroidota; class Bacteroidia; order Bacteroidales; family UBA932; genus JAITMY01. The sequence goes on from JAIRSZ010000176.1 coordinate 2,373, forward strand.
TCAACTATTCGCTATAATTATTCACTATTCACTATTCACTATTCACTATTCACTATTTATCAACCGTTTCATTGCGTCTACGACTTCGTTGGGCGAGTGGATAACGCCTCCGTTGCGGCCAAAGTGGGCAACGGGCAGGGTGTTACCAACCGTCAGGCGCACATCCTCTATCATCTGTCCGGCGCTAAGCTCAACGCACAAAATGCCCTTTAGCTGCTTTGCCCGCTCGGCCAGCGGCTTTTCTGGAAATGGGAAGAGCGTGATAGGTCGGAAAAGCCCGACATTGAGGCCTTCGGCGCGCAGGAGCTCTACCGCCTTTTGTCCAATGCGCGCCGAGATGCCGTAGGCCACTATCAGGTATTCGGCGTCGGCGCACAGCAGCTCCTCGTGCCGCGCCTCCTTTTCGCGCATCAGGGCGTACTTGGCCTGAAGCTTTTGGTTGAACTTTTCGTGCCGGAGAGGGTCTAACTCCACCGATGTGACGATGTTACGCGGTCGTCCGGCCTTTCCGGTGACAGCCCAGGAGCCGACTTCGGCCAGCATCTCTCCGGTCGTTCGGCGCGGGCGCGGGGCGTGCAGCTCCACCTTTTCCATCATCTGCCCAATAACGCCGTCGGCAAGAATCATTGCCGGGTTGCGGTACTTGAAGGCGAGGTCGAAGGCGAGGAAGACGAAATCGTGCATTTCCTGCACCGACGAAGGCGCTAACACAATCAGGTGGAAATCGCCGTGCCCTCCGCCCCGTGTGGCCATGAAGTAGTCGGCCTGCGAGGGCTGAATGGTGCCCAGGCCGGGTCCTCCGCGCGATACGTTCACCACGAGGCAGGGCAGCTCCGCTCCCGCCAGGTACGACAGCCCCTCGGCCATAAGGCTGATACCGGGGCTTGACGACGAGGTCATGGCGCGCTTGCCTGCGCTTGCCGCGCCGTACACCATGTTGATGGACGCGACCTCGCTCTCGGCTTGCAGCACCACCATGCCGGTGGTTTCCCACGGGCGCAGCTCCATCAGCGTTTCCATCACCTCCGATTGGGGCGTTATGGGGTATCCAAAGTAGGCGTCGCAGCCGCAGCGTATGGCCGCCTCTGCAATAACCTCGTTACCCTTCATCAAACGTAGCTCAGACATAAATCACAATACTCAAGATTTTACCATTTTTTCATTTGCAGCGTTTTTTACCTTGTAGACGGTAATTACGCTGTCGGGGCACACCAGCGCGCAGCTTGCGCAGCCGGTGCACGCATCGGGCAGGCGCATGTATGCGTAGCGGTAACCTTTGCTGTTTACCTCCTGCGCAAGCGCTATTACCCCAACGGGACACGATACCACGCAGACTTCGCAGCCTTTGCATTTTTCGGTATCTACCACTATTGCACCTCTTACTTTTGCCATATAAAAAAATCATGCTAAAACGTTCACAAACTATGCTCCGTGCGCTACAGCGCCTTGCCCAGCATTTCGGCGATAGCGAAACCGAGGTAGTTGCCCACCGCGTACCCCACCATGCCCACCGAAATGCCCATCAGCATTACCTGCCGGTTGCCAATGGCCGCCGCCACCACCGGAACAAACGGTGGCGAGTTGATGAGCGCCGCCGACGATACCATGAACGTATCGGCGTCAACCCCAAACACCTTGCAGAGCAAGGCGTGCAGGAGCAGCGAGCCGAATACGCAGAAGCTCACGTAGCCGGCAATGTAGTATATTTCGGAGTTGAAGAACTGCGAAAAGTCCACCATTGAGGCGATGGCTACGTTGAAGATGAGCACCAGAAACATGCCCACGTCGAACGAGTATCGCAGGCGTTGCACCGGCTTGGCGAAGGAGGCGGAGATGCTCAGCGTGGTGATGGCCAGCATGAGGAAGGGGACGGAAATTTTGCCAAACAGCAGCATTGACAATCCAATGGAGGCGAGCACCACCGTAAAGGATACCCCCAGCGACTTGAGCATCTGAAGCAGCCCGTGGCGCGAGCGCATGAAGTAGTAGGAGCCTTCGCCGGACGAAGCCTTGGTTGCGCTGATTCCTGCGGGCGCTTTGTACTTTGGCAGAAACCTTCGCAGCAACATCTTACCTGCCGAGAAAAGGAAAAGCAGGTAAAGAAAGCACACTATCATATCGCTTGCCTGAAGCTGGATGAACGTGTTCTCAGGAACTTTCAGGGCAAACTGCAAGGCCACCATGTTGGGCGTTCCTCCGGTTTCTACGCCGGTTACCAGGCCGGCAATTTTTCCCATATCCGGTATGTATGGGTGGAAAATGAGCGCTCCGGTCACCGTCATGCAGATAATTGCCGCAAGCCCCGTAACCAGAGCGCGCGAAGCGCCGCCCAGCTGCGACCTGATGTGGCGAAAATCGGACGAAAAAAGCATGAGCGGAATGGCAAACGGGATGACCAAATCGCACACGGTAGATTGCAGCTTGCGCAGGTTGGCCAGCGGCTCGCCCTCGAGCCAGCCCAGCTGCGCAGAAATCCATATCGCCACAGCAAGGATCACTCCCGCAAAGTAGGCTATGAGCACTTCGCCTACCTTCTGTACCGGCTTAAATTTTTTGCACAACCGAAGAATCAGTACGGGCGTTGCCACGTAGAGCAAAAGCAAAATAGTTGATAGTAGCATGTGGGATAGTTATTACAGTAGTTACAGTGGTTACAGTAGTTAAAAATTAGCGGTTGCAGGCAGCGCAGAGGCGCTGTCGGCGAAACAAGGCTGAGGAGCGGCTTTCATCTGCTATACGCCCTGCGCCAGCATAGCCTGCGCAACCTTCATAAAGCCTGCAATGTTGGCGCCTTTCACGTAGCTGACGTAGCCGTCGGGCTGGCGGCCAAACTTGAGGCAGGCCTCGTGGATGTTGCTCATAATCTGGTGCAGCTTTTTGTCTACCTCCTCCTTTGTCCAGCTGTACTTCATGGCGTTTTGCGACATTTCCAGCCCCGACACCGATACGCCGCCTGCGTTTACGGCCTTGCCGGGCGCAAACATCATTTTGTGTGCTATAAATTCGTTGATAGCTTCGGGCGTGCAGCCCATGTTTGAGACCTCTGCCACGCACAGCGCTTTGTTGGCAATCAACATTTTAGCGTCGTCGCCGTTGAGCTCGTTCTGTATGGCGCAGGGCATGGCGATATCCACCTTCAGCTCCCAGGGTTTTTTGTCGGCAACGAATTTTGCCCCCGCAAACCTTTCGGCGTAGGGCGCAACCACGTCGTTGCACGAGTCGCGCAGCTCCACCATGCAGGCTATTTTTTCGTCGTTCAGCCCCTGCTCGTCGTAGATGTATCCGTCCGGCCCGGAAATGGCGACTACCTTTGCCCCCAGCTCGGTGGCCTTGAGCGCAGCGCCCCACGCCACGTTGCCAAACCCCGAAAGCGCCACGGTTTTTCCCTTAATGTCCAAGTTTTGCAGGTGCAGCATGTGCTGCACAAAGTACACCGCGCCAAACCCCGTTGCCTCCGGACGGATGAGCGAGCCGCCCCATCCAATGCCTTTACCCGTAAAAACGCCGGTATTTTCGCGCGCCAGCTTTTTGTACCAGCCGTACATGTACCCAATTTCGCGTCCGGCCACGCCGATGTCGCCGGCGGGCACGTCGGTTTCAGCGCCAATGTGCCGCCACAGCTCCGTGATGTAGGCCTGGCAGAAGCGCATCACCTCAGCCTTTGACTTACCCTTGGGGCTAAAGTCGGAGCCGCCCTTAGCGCCGCCCATAGGCAGGGTGGTAAGCGCGTTTTTGAACGTCTGCTCAAAGCCCAGAAACTTGAGCGTCGAAAGAGTTACCGAGGGATGAAAGCGCACGCCGCCCTTGTAGGGGCCGAGGGCGTTGTTGAACTGCACGCGGTATCCCGTGTTCACCTGGGGTCGCCCTCTGTCGTCGTGCCACACCACCTTGAAGGTAAAGATGCGGTCTGGCTCTACGAGGTTTTCAATGATGTTGGCCTCCTCAAACTCCGGGTGATCGTTGTACACCTCCTCCACCGACTCAAGCACCTCCTGCACGGCCTGCAAATACTCGGCCTCGTGGCCGTATTTGGCTCGAAGTCGGCTCATTACCTGCTCTACTTTCATGATTTATAAAAAATAATAGTTTACAACCGAAGAAAATAATTGGCCACAAATATAACCTTTTTTTCTTTAGCGCACGACAAAAAACATATTTTGTACATGCAACGAATTTATGGATAGTGATTTATGGTAATTGGACAAGGAGTGTAGCATTGGCGTCGCCGGCATGGCATGATTGTTCATTCGTTCTTTAAAAATTATGTATCGTTTTGATTGACACAATAAAATATCGGTAAAAGTTTGTAAAAATCCACAAGAAACAGTACCTTTGCCGCCGGAAAAAATGCAAAAGCGATGCGGCTATGGCAGGCAAATTATCTGCCCTTTACCGGTTAGCGAATCGCTTCGTCCGGCGCTGGCTGGCACGCGACAGACCGCCGACACGAAGTTTAGCCCGACAGTGCGACAGGACAGGTTGGCTGTGCTTTGAGAGAGACATAATGCTTTCGCTAAAAAAATATGAATCAAAGGTATAAAGTCCTGCTTTTCAGTCAGAGTAGATGTGTGCACGTTGCCGCCGCAGGTCGGCAACCGGCAGCGGATGTCACGCGCTGCTGCATCTACCTGAAAAGGAGGAGTTTTTGTCGTTGATTCGCGCAGAAAAATTTAATTTCGTAAAGTAACGACTAAATACAAAAAAAGATGAAAATTGATTTGGACATTTCGTCCATTGCGAACTACCTGGAAAACCCCCGCTGGCCGGTGCTGATAGCAGGCCCGTGCAGCGCCGAGAGCGAAGAGCAGATGCTTGACACCGCCCGGCAGCTGAAGGAGTCGAAGCGTATCAGCTACTTTCGCGCAGGCGTGTGGAAGCCGCGCACGCGCCCAGGCTCGTTTGAGGGCGTGGGCGAGGTGGGGCTTAAGTGGCTGCAAACCGTAAAGCAGGAAACCGGACTGCGAACAGCCGTAGAAATTGCCACAACCGAGCACGTTGAGCTGGCGCTAAAGTACGGCGTTGACGTGCTGTGGGTTGGAGCTCGCACCTCGGTAAACCCCTTTTCGGTGCAGGAAATTGCCAACAGCATCAGGGGTTGCAACGTGGTGGTGCTGGTAAAAAATCCGGTAAACCCCGACTTGCCGCTCTGGGTTGGAGCGTTGGAGCGCATCAACCGCGCAGGTATCACCCAGCTGGCGGCCATCCACCGCGGTTTTTCGGCCTACGAAAAATTGGTGTACCGCAACGATCCGGTGTGGAGCATGGCCATTGAGCTCAAAACCCTGTGCCCGTCGCTGCCCATTATCTGCGACCCCAGCCATATTGCGGGAAAGCGCGACCTGGTGCCCTTAGTGGCGCAGAAGGCATTAGACCTGAACATGGACGGACTCATGGTGGAGGTGCACAACAACCCCTGCGTGGCAAAGAGCGACGCCGAGCAGCAGCTTCTGCCCACGTCCTACGCCCAGATGATAGCCGCGCTACAGCTGCGCGAGGTTAGCCCCGCAAAGCCGGAGCAGCGCAACGAGCTCGACGCTTACCGGCGGCAGATAGATTTGATAGACGACACCATTTTTCAGGCGATGGTGCAGCGCATGAACATTTCCCAAAAGATAGGGCAGTACAAGAAAGACCACAACCTGATGGTGTTGCAGCTCGGCCGCTGGGAAGAAATTCTGGAGAAGCGATGCCACTTAGC
>JAIRSZ010000019.1 GCA_031255195.1 Prevotellaceae bacterium
GCATCGTAATTCGCTTTGAATTATTGAATTATAGAATAAAACTGTAAAAGTTGAATCATTGAATTTTTAATTTTAAATCTAAAAAAAATGAGCACAGAAGGAAAAGTAAAAAAGGCATACGACGAGGCGGTAGCCCGCTATGCAGAGATTGGAGTTGATGCAGGCAAGGCGTTGGACGCCTTGCAGCAGGTTTCGTTGTCGCTGCATTGCTGGCAGACCGACGACGTGAGCGGATTTGAAAATGCGGGAGGCCAGCTGACAGGCGGCATACAGGCCACGGGCAGCTATCCGGGCAAGGCGCGCAACATTGGCGAGGTGAAGAGCGATCTTGAGAAAGTGGTATCGCTCATACCCGGTCATCACCGCGTGAGCCTGCACGCCATTTACGGCGACTTTGGCGGGCAAAAGGTTGACCGCAATCAGATTGAGCCGGAGCACTTTCGGAGTTGGATTGATTGGGCAAAGGCGAATGGGCTGAAGCTGGACTTCAACAGCACCAGCTTTTCGCACCCCAAGAGCGGCGACATGACGCTTTCGCACCGCGACAGCAGCATCCGCGACTTTTGGGTTGAGCACACCATCCGCAGCCGTCGCATTGCCGACGAAATGGGGCGGCAGTTAGGCTCAAAGGCCTGCCACAACCTGTGGGTGCACGACGGCTCAAAGGACATGACCGTTGACCGCTACCTGTACCGCAAGAATCTGAAAGAATCGCTGGATAAAATTTTTGCGGTGAAGCTGCCCAACGTGAAGGATGCCGTGGAGAGCAAGCTCTTTGGCACAGGGCTGGAGAGCTTTACCGTAGGCTCGCACGAGTTCTACATGGGCTACGCCGTGCAAAACGGCATTATGGCAACGCTCGATATGGGGCACTTTCACCCCACCGAGGAGACCTACGATAAAATTTCGTCGCTGCTGCTCTACATGCCGGAAATCCTGCTCCACGTGAGCCGCCCCGTGCGCTGGGACAGCGACCATGTGGTGATACTCAACGACAGCGTGCTGCTGCTGGCGCAGGAGATTGTCCGCGCCGGAGCGTTGAGCCGAACCAACGTTGGGCTTGACTACTTCGACGCTTCCATCAACCGCATTGGCGCTTACGTGATAGGTAGCCGCGCCACGCAAAAGGCGCTGCTGCAAGCCCTGCTTGAGCCTATTGAGCTGCTGCGCAAGTACGAGGTCAACGAGCAAAATTTTGAGCGGCTCGCCCTGCTCGAGGAGGCAAAAGCTCTCCCGTGGAGCGCCGTCTACGACTACTTCTGCGAAGTAAACGGCGTACCGGTGGCGCAGGAGTACATCAGCGACATTCAACGCTACGAAAAGGAGGTGCTGAGCAAGAGGAGTTGAAAAATTCAAGGATTCAAGAATTCCAAGATTCATGGAAATTTGAAAGGAAGGTGGTTTCAGCAATCTAACGACAGCTTCCATATTTTGAACTTCCATATTTTGAGTTTCTAATATTCTAAATACCTAAACCATTAAATATAAGCTGAAAAAATATGTCATACGTTATTATAGGTCTTATAATCATTGCCGTAGGCAGCTTTGGGCAGTCGAGCTCATACGTTCCCATAAAGAAGATAAAAGGGTGGGGATGGGAAAACTTCTGGCTGGTGCAGGGGCTTTTTGCCTGGCTGCTGTTTCCGTTGCTGGGTGCGCTGCTGGCTGTGCCCGAAGGCCATTCATTGTTTGGCGTTATTGGGGCGGCAGGCTCGTCCGCCGTCCTTAAGACCATCGGATTTGGGGTGCTGTGGGGCGTTGGCGGGCTGACTTTCGGCCTGAGTATGCGCTACTTGGGCGTGGCGCTGGGGCAATCGCTCTCGCTGGGCACCTGCTCTGCCTTCGGGACGCTTATTCCGCCGCTGCTGCCCGCACTTTTCCCCGAGGCCGGAAAAATTACGGGCGCGCTGATTGTCGGCGTAAGCATCGCCATTGCGGGCATTGCCGTTATTGGGTATGCGGGTGCACTGAGGTCGCGGAACATGTCGGAGGAGGAAAAGAAGAAAGCGGTGAAGGATTTTGCCCTGAAAAAGGGGCTGCTCATTGCGCTGCTGGCAGGCGTGATGAGCGCGTGCTTCAACCTTGGGTTGAATGCAGGTGCGCCAATCAAAGCGCTGCTGCTCGGCATGAACGCGCCCGAGCTGTACGCTACGCTGCCCGCCACGCTGCTGGTGACGCTCGGCGGGTTTATCACCAACGCCACCTACTGCATTTACCAGAATGTGAAGAACTGCACCGGCCGGCAGTACTTTTCCGTTTCGGGTTGCACGCTGGCTCGCAATCTTCTGTTTTGCGCATTGGCGGGCGTGCTGTGGTACTTGCAGTTCTTCGGGCTGGGCATGGGGCAAAGCTTTTTGAAGGAGAATCCGGTTATGCTGGCGTTCTCGTGGAGCATCCTCATGTCGCTCAACGTAACCTTTAGCAATGTTTGGGGTATTCTCCTCAGGGAGTGGAAAGGCGCAGGCGCGGTAACCGTAAGGGTGTTGGCGCTGGGTATGCTGATACTTGTTTTTTCGCTGGTATTCCCAAACCTGTTTTAGGCGCTGTCGGCAAGGTTGCGCAGGTTGTTGCGCCGTGGACGAAACAATCACGGATTGAGCAGTTTGAACGGATTTTAATCCGTTCAAACTGCACGACAGCACGAGCAAGTTTTTCCGAATCAGGGTGGATAACATTCAATCGTAATTGCAAAAAAGGCGAAATCCCACGATATTTTGGTTTTGTGTACGCGCACATACACAAACGGTTATCATGATTCACGAAAAAAATATCAAAAATTAAAGTGTTCAAATCATTTTTTCAATTGCTTTTAGCTTTGGGGTATTGTATCTTTGTCGCCGTAAAGAACGAACTAAAAGTTTTCTTTTTTCAAACTTAGCAATATGACACATTTTATTCTACATACCAAATTTCAGGCGAACGCCTCCTTATCATGCTATAAGGTTGCGGACGATTTGCTTGCTGGTACATGCAGGGTAGATATGCAGTCAGTCAGTGAAACTGCCAGAATGTCAGTTTCACACACACACACACACACACACACACACACACACACACACACACACACACACACACACCCACACAACTATTTAAAAACGCGCGCGCGAAATTTAGCTATTTATTTTTTAATAAACAAAGGGAACGATCTTCAAAAAAAGAGAATATTAGACATTTCCTTAAATCCGCAAAGATTTTTACAACCCGGTTTTATAAATTACACGGAGAATCACAGAGACACACAGAGATTGCAAACTTTAGATGCTTTTTTGTTTGCTTTTTATGAATTAGAAAATAACAATCTATGAAATTACACAAAAATATAAAAGGAAAAATTGTAGCATTTTGCTTATTCTTCTTTCTACCGGTTACAGCTTCTTTCTCTTACGAACCGCAATACGGATTAAAATTCCATGCATACAATTACGAACCGGAAATGCGGACGGGCTTGGACTTG
>JAIRSZ010000053.1 GCA_031255195.1 Prevotellaceae bacterium
CGCAAGGCCCGCTGGGCGGATGGGTAGGCTACGTGGCGGTGCACGTGCTGCTGACCGACGCAAAAAAGGGGCTTGCCGACGAGCTGGAGGTGCGAAAGGTGGACTACGACAAGAAAAAGTTCTTTGAAAAGATGGACTCCGAGCTCGACAAGCAGGCCGCGCAGCGCAAGGCCGAGCTGGAGGCCATGAACTAACCGCCAACAGCGCCCTGGGGGTGGGCGGGCGAAAAACTTTTGCCCGCCTGCCCGCCTGCAAAAAAACGCTAAGAGTATGAAACGCTTCACCCTGATGCTGGCGCTCACGGGAGGCCTCCTGACGGCTGCCGCCGCAGCAACGGCGCCGGAGTGGATGTACGTCACGCCGCGCAAGACGGATACCTACTACTACCGCGTGGCGCAGAGCGTTGCCGCCACGCAGGAGGAGGCGCTGAAAAAAGCTTTTGCCATGGCCATCTACGAAAGCGCCTTCGCCGTGGGCGTGGCGGTCGACATGCAAACGCTGGAGAAAATGTCGGCCGACAGCGCCTTTGTCTCCCTTTCAAAGTTTGTGAGCATCCCCATTAACCTTGTCTGCCGATTTGTGGAGGAGCTGGCGCCCAGGGGATACCGCGCCTACGTGCTCTGCCAGGTGGCCACCGACCCAAAGGTAAAACCGGCATACAAAACGTTTAACTGCTTATTTAGTAAAGAAGAATGAAAAAAAGAGAAAGTGAGAAAATAAAAGAATAAGAAATTAAAATGAGAAAAACTATTTTATCTGCCGCGCTGGCGCTCACCGCGCTCGCGGCATTTTCGCAAAGCTTTTCCGACTTGCGCCCCCGCTGGGCTAAGGCAAGCGTCAACCCGCCCGCCGGCGCCAACTACTTTCTGGTTTGGGGCGTGGGCGAGGCTGCCGACGAAACAAGCGCCACCAACGCAGCCTGGGCCGACGCCCTGCAAAAATCGCTGCACGAGCTGGGCGCGGTGGGCATTACCCAGCAGGATATTGACGCCGTCAGAGTTAGGGGCATCAGCGCCGTAGCTTCTTTCAACAAGATGAAGCGGCGGGCGCTGTGCTCCACCGAGTTTATCAGAGATCCGTCCGGCGCAAAGGGTAAGGTGTACCTGCTCGTTCAGGTGCAGCGCAGCGTGGGCGGAAAGGATGATTTTTACGAGGCGAAGGAGAGCAGCTGCAGCGACCCCGCCTTTGACAAGGCCCTTGCCGAGTACAACAGCAAAAGCTCGGGCGACTACCCCTTCTCGCCCCGCGTGTTTGTGCCCGGCATGGCGCAGCTCCACAAGGGGAGCACGGCGAAAGGCGTGTTTTTTATCGTGGGCGAAGCCGCTATGGTTGGCGGCATTGTGGCTGCCGAAAGCCTCCGAGCTTCCTACTCGTCGAAAGCCAACTCCACGCACGACTTGGCGAGTAAAAAGACCTACCTCAACAATGCCGGCAGCTGCAAGAACATGCGCAACGGGCTTATTGCCGGCGCAGCCGCGCTGTACGTATGGAACGTGGTTGACGGATGGGTTGCCAGGGGCAAGAAGCATGCTACGCTTATGGGCAACAATACGCTCAACATAACCCCGTTTGCTTCGCCGTACAGCGGTGGAGTAGCTTTGACCTTAAATTTCTAGTAACATTCAAAAAAGTAAAGTGATGAAAAAATATCTGTTTATGTTGAGCTGCATGCTCCTGTCAGTAGCATGCAGCAGCTGTTCGGAAGACGAAATCAGCCTGTACGCTACGCTCTACGGCGTGGTAACCGATACCGAAACGAACGAGCCTGTTAGCGGAGTCGCCGTAACTTTAAGCCCCGGAGGACGATCGCATACTACCGGCTCCGACGGCGCTTACGAGTTTGCCAACCTCGACGCCCAGCAGTACACCATTACCGTGCAGAAATCGGACTACAGCACCAACCGCAAAACGGTTACCGCCGTGGCCGCCGAAAGAACGGAGGCGAACATTACGCTGACAAAGGTTAGCTAAGCACACGACAAACGCTCTTTGAAGTATTGGTTTACACGAGTTAATTCCGTATTTTCGCTGCGTAAATCAAAACGTGCGAAAGATGGAAGTATTACAGCAAAAGCGTGAGCTTGACCGGGAAGTGCAAAACAAAATACTGTTTATGGCATTTATTATCACGAAGTTTGCCCGTGCCTACAAGATGAGCAAGCCCGATGCCTATCGGTATTTGAAAAAATACGGAGGCATTGATTTTCTGGACGAATGTTGGTGGGCATTGCATATCGACAACCCATACTGGGCGGTAAAGGACTTGTATAAAGTCTGCCGTAATAACGGAGGGCTACGATAATGGCAGTACACCATTGAAGACATACCTCCGCTCCGATTGAAGAAATAACCTCCGTTCCGCTTCCAGCCGACCGAATTAATCGTGTAAACCAATATCCAAAAGGTTTACACGATTTTTTTTATTTTAAAACGGCAACAACCGTAAAAAAAGACATTATGAAAAAGATTTTCTATTTAATGGCGGCAGCTGCGCTGGCGTGCGGCTGCGCTGAAAATGCTCCCAACGAAGGGGGCGAAAGCTCCTCCGGCAGCATCTACGACGTAATTACCGACAATGCTACCGGCGAACCGGTACGCTCTGCCGGCGTGACACTCAGCCCTACGGGAGCGACAGCCGCTACCGGCAGCGAGGGGCAGTACGAGCTTACCGGAATGAAGGCCGGAGAGCCTGCCATCTGCGCTGCTACAACCGGCTATGCCGATCCGGTGTGCTACAAAATCACCGTGGCCGCCGAAAGAACGGAGGTGAACATTTCGCTGACCAGAAGTAACTAACTTTTTAAAAACAAAAAAATGAAGAAGATTGCTATAATTGGATTGATTTTGTTCTCGTTTTTGGCCTGTGAAGAAGAAGAGGGAAAGACAGCTACAACAGGAAAGACAGCTACAACAGGAAATGTTGTTGGAACTGTCTTCAATAAAGCAACGGGAGAACTAAGAGGAGGAGTAAAAGTATGTATTGGATATCAGTCAATTAATTTTGTTGACTATGTATCAATATCCAGCTATGTAACAGGAAATGATGGGAGATACTCCTTTGAAAATATTCCTGAAAGAGTGGACGGCCATTCAATAAATAACGTATGGGTAACTGATAAGAATTATAATTATGGAGGATTGCAAGGAATTTTTATTCTTTCGGGACAAACTATCACAGCAGATATTAGCTATTAGCTAATAACTAATAACTAATAACTATTAGTTATTAGTTAAGCATGGTATGAGAAAACATCATATCAAAGAAAAGGTTTGTACTATTTTTATTTTTAAAACATTCAACAGTAAGACATTATGAAAAAGATTTTCTATTTAATGACGGCAGCTGCGCTGGCGTGCGGCTGCGTTAAGGATGTCCCCGACGACGAGGAGGGCAAAAGCTCTTCCGGCACCATCTACGGGGTAATTACCGATAAGGCCACCGGCGAGCCGGTACGCTCTGCCGGCGTGACACTCAGCCCCTCCGGTGCAAAAAACGTTACCGGCAGCGAGGGGCAGTACGAGTTTACCGGCCTGAAGGCCGGAGAGTATGCCATCAGCGCTACCAAAACCGGCTATACCGACCTGGTGAGCTACAAAATCACCGTAGAGGCCAGAAAAATCAACAAGGGCGACGTGCAGCTCGAAAAGCTGCCGCCCTCGCTGCGCGTGGTGAACAACAGCAAGCAAAATGTTGACAGCCTTGTATTTGGCGCTGCCACCGGCGATATTACCCGCTCGTTTAACATATTTAACGACGGGGCGGAAGGTTTACAGTGGGAAATCACCGAAACGAGCGAGTGGATTACAAAAATGAGCAGGAGCGAAGGCTCCCTCAGCCCGGGAGCCGTCCATGCGGTGGTAGCGACTATCGACAGGGAAAAGCTTAACGGCGGCTATAACTCTACGATGGTACACATTACCTCCAATAACGGGAGCAAGGAGCTGAAGGTTTCCGCTATAGGGCAGTACAAGAAAACTCCTGTGCTGACGGCCGACAGCGTGGCGAACATTACTTCAAGCGCCGCCGTATTTTATGGAACCATCATCAACGTGGGGTCGCCGACCTATACCGAGCGGGGTTTTGTATATGCCGAAACCACAGCGCCCACAGTAGAAACGGCCGTTGCCAAAATCACCTCGCCGGTGAGCAGCCGTCTTTCCTACACCGCTAGCGCAGGCGAGCTGGAGCTTGGCAAGCGCTACTACGTGAGAGCTTATGCCACCAACACCGTGGGAACGGCATACAGCAGCAATGAGGTAACCTTTGAGCCTGCCGGAACGCAGCCCTCCGTCCGCACCAACCCTGTTACCAATAAAAATATAGGCAACGGCAGCGCCATCCTGAATGGCTCCATTCTTACTGTGGGCGATCCGGCCTATACCGAGCGGGGCTTTGCCTACGGCACTGTACACAACCCCACGGTGGACGATAGCAAAAAAGCCGTTTCCGGCACGGGTACGGGAGCTTTCAGCGCCAACCTCACAGATTTGCCGGAAGGCGTTGTCTACTACGTCCGGGCCTACGCCACCAATGCGGTGGGAACGGTGTATGGCAGCGAAGAAAGCCTGGATTTTAACGGAACCCTGCCGACCGTCAGCACCGGCAACGCTACCAATAAAAACATCGGCA
>JAIRSZ010000106.1 GCA_031255195.1 Prevotellaceae bacterium
TGTGGCGCGGAAACTATCCCTACAGGGGAAAAGCGGTCTCCGCAAGCAACACGGGAGGGTACGGCTCTGCCTACATGGAGTTTGCGCTCGGCTTTTCCAGAGAGGTAGTGCCCAACAAAATCACCGTTGGCGGAAAGATAAAGCGGCTCGAGGGAATACTGTACGGCGACGTCAACTTTGGAGACGCCGCCCAGGTGTATACCGACCCCGATACGTGGAATACAACCATTGGGCTAACCCCTGAGTTTGATATTGCAGGATTGTACCCAACGAACAACATATCGACCGAAGGGGCATTCACTTTCGATACCACCTACATGGGCTCGAACGTATTCAAGTACAATGGGTTTTCCGGCGGAGGGTTTGGCATTGACGCCGGCTTTGAAATCAAGCTCGACAGGATTAGCGTGTCGGGAAGCGTTATCAACCTTGGGGCAATCAGCTGGAAAGCTAAGCACGTAGCGCTGGAGAAAGTCAACTACATCAAAACGCTTGACGGCTCAAAAGACGCCCAAATATACGATTTGGCAGGCATTGCAGATTCGCTGAAAAAGCAGGAGACTTTTACGGGTAGCCACAGGAAAACGCTGCGCTGGACATCGCCCACCATAATGCTCGGCGTTTCGTACCCGCTGAACGAGCACATTGTTGTCGGTGCGCTGGGCGCCATGACCGTTGGCCGCTACAACAGCTACCCTCTGCTTGCGCTTTCGCTGAACACCAGAAGGTATCCGGTCAACGGAAGTGTCTCGTACAGCTACTCCCACACCCACAACCTTGGGCTTGGGCTGATATTTGGACAGCGCGATGTGCAGCTGCACATCATTTGCGATAACCTTCTTGCGGCCAACTACCAAATGGCGCAGAACATCAACCTTCGGGTAGGGTTGAACCTGCTATTCGGGACAAAGCCAACCGGCGCTAAAAAAAGGTGGTCGCCGCTCAACACGGCAGACCCGCCGACCAATAAATACAAAATAAAAGGCTCAAAGCAGCCGCTCAACAAGCTGTCGCAGCCAGCGCAGCAGCCAACGAGCAAGCAGCCCCTTAACATGCTGCCACAGTCGACAGCGCAACCTGCAAGCAAGCAGCCGCTCAATCCTCCCAAGGATAACGGCGGCACAGGCACAGGCACAAATTCGAAATAGAACAGTAAAAGCAACAGATAGAACTATTAACTTTAAAAAAAAACGTGTATGAAACCAACGCTTCTTGTACTTGCTGCCGGTATGGGCAGCCGCTATGGTGGGCTAAAGCAGATGGATACTGTAGGCCCAAGCGGAGAAACCATTATGGACTACTCCATCTTTGACGCTGTGCGCGCCGGATTTGGGAAGGTCGTTTTTGTGATTCGCAAAGATTTTGAGCAGGCATTTCGCGATACCTTCTCCAACAGGTTTGGTAGCGCCATTAACGTTGAATTTGTCTTCCAATCCATCGACAAGGTGCCGGAAGGGTGCGACTACAACCGCGAACGCACCAAGCCGTGGGGCACCAACCACGCGGTGATGATGGGCGCCGACGTTATCCGCGAGCCTTTTGCCGTTATCAACGCCGACGACTTTTACGGCAAGGAATCGTTTGATATTATTTCGCAGTTCCTGGGCGAGGTGACCAACAAAAAAAACCTCTACGCCATGGTGGGATACCGCCTGAGCAACACGCTCTCCGAATCGGGGGCGGTGTCGCGCGGCATCTGCGAAAAGGACGACAACGGCTTCCTAACGTCGGTGGTGGAGCGCACGCACATTGAGTGGGTGGGCGGCAAGCCGGCCTACAAGGACGAAAACGGCATCTTCGGCACGCTGGCCGACAACACGCCCGTGTCGATGAACATGTGGGGCTTCACGCCGGAGTACTTTGAGCACTCGGAGTACTACTTCAGGGAATTTTTGAGCCAAAACGGGCAAAATCCCAAGTCCGAGTACTTCATCCCCTACATCATCAGCAAGCTCATTGAGAGCGGCAAATCGAAGGTAAAAGTGCTGGATACGCCCGCCAAATGGTTTGGCGTTACCTACGCCGAGGATAAACCCACCGTCATTATGAAAATTAACGAGCTGGTGCATAAGAAAGTTTACCCCGAAAAGCTGTGGAAGTAGCCGATAACCCAGACAGGAAGCATGTCAAAGCAAACTAATCCAACCTGCCGCATCCAGATTTTGCTGGTGGAAAGCAGCAAAAGCGCGGGAGAGCTCCTCTACGAGAACTTTAACAAGGCGAAAACTCCGCTCGAAAAAAGCAACTCGCTGAGCATTGAATTTGTAAAATCTCTCTCGCAGGAAGCGGCGTTGGAGTACATTGAGCACGGCGTAATGCCATCGGGCAACAGCAAGCAGCTCAAAGCCGAGTACGGCGACGTGCAGGCGGTGGTAGTCAACTGGGAGGTGTGCCGCTCTATGACCTTTGTGGAAAAAATTGTCGCCCTGCGCTCAAACATCCACATCTTTGTCATCACGTCGGAGCAAAACACCTACGACCTGTACAACTCCAACCTGGGGAACGTTCACTTTATTCAGAAGAAAGAGCTGGTGAACAACCACCAGCTCGAGCTGCAACGGATACTCAACACGTTCAACGAGCGCCGCCGAACTCCGTTCTGGACGGCCTACAAGGAGTACGTGGAGGAGGCCAACTACACGTGGCACACGCCAGGGCACGCCGGCGGACGAAGCTTCAAGAACTCGCCCTACCTGTTTGCGTTCTACGAATTTTTTGGCGACAACGTTTTTCTGGGCGACCTTTCGGCTTCGGTGGAGCACCTCGGCTCGCTGCTCGACTCCACCGGATACGTGGGGCAGGCCGAGGCTAAGGCGGCGCGCATATTCAACGTGCGCAAAACGTTCTTTGTGACCAACGGCTCGTCCAACTCCAACAAGATTATTCTCCAAACGCTGCTGCGTTCGGGCGACAAGGCCATCGTTGACCGCAACTGCCACAAATCGGTGCACTACGGCCTCATACAGTCGCAGGCCACGCCTATTTACATCAACAGCCAATACTCCACAAAGTACGGCATTTTTGCCCCGCCTTCCATCAAGAATATTGAGGAGGCCATACGGAAAAACCCCGACGTGAAGCTGGTGGTGCTCACCGGATGCACCTACGACGGCATCCTGATTCCCATCCGCCGCGTGGTGGAGCTGGTGAAAAAAATAAACCAGGCGCGGGGTACGCACATCAAGGTTTTCATCGACGAGGCGTGGTTTGGCTACGCCTCGTTTCACCCCTACTTTCGGGAGTACTCGGCCATCCGTTCGGGCGCCGACTACGTGACGCACAGCGCCCACAAGGTGCTGTCGGCTTTTAGCCAGAGCTCATACATCCACGTGAACGACCCCGATTTTGACGAGGACTACTTCCGCGAAATATTCCACCTCTACACCTCAACCTCGCCGCAATACCAGATTATCGCCTCGCTGGGCGTATGCTCCATGCAAATGGAGATTGAGGGATTCAAGCTGCTGGGCAAGGCGCTGGAGCAGGCGCAACGCTTTCGCGACGCCGTGCGCAGACGGCTTACCAAAATTAAGGTGGTGGAGCTCGGCGATTTTCAGCGGGAGTTCAAGCACCTCAAAACCTACGGCTACGGCAACGACCCGCTCAAGGTGCTGCTCGACGTTTCGGCGCTCGACTGCGAAATGAGGGAGATACAAACCTACCTCCAGGAAAAGGGCTTTGAGGTGGAAAAAACTACGCCGGAGGGCACTATCCTGTTCCTGTTCACCATCGGCACGTCGACGGCTAAGGAGGGCGAGCTGTTCTTCGCGCTGAGCGAGCTGGAGCGGGAGTCCACACGCTTCGACAAGCGAATCAGGCGCAACCCCTGCGGCATACAGATTCCTGAAGTGCAGACGGCAGGGCTGTCGTACTTCTTTGAGCCACGCGAGCAAATCAAGATAGAGGACGCCTGCGGGCGCATTTCGTCGTTCTTTGTAACGCCCTACCCGCCGGGGATTCCGGTGCTCATGCCCGGGCAAACCATCACGCAGGAGCACATCAGCTACATTGAGCAGCAGATGAAGGACAGCCGTACCATACATGGCTGCGACAACGGCATGGTGTACGTGGCTATGCAGGGCTGCCTTGGGAATCGCTCAGACAGGCGCGCGGATTAAGCGGATTGGCAACGGCTTTTAAACATCCTTTCAATCCGTTCGGCTCGCGGGCTATATTTCATTTCACAACCTTATGATTGTGCGCATTGGCGCTTAACTTTGATGATAGCTGCAAAAAATATATGCAAATCCTTCAACGGCAAGCAGGTGCTGAAGAACGTTTCGGCTAATTTTGAGGAGGGGCAAACCAACCTCATCATTGGTCAAAGCGGATCGGGCAAGACCGTGCTGCTCAAATGCCTCGTGGGGCTGCACAAGGCCGACAGCGGCGAGGTGTGGTTTCACAACGTGGAGTACACCGCCCTCTCGCACCGGCAGCGCAGCGAAATGCGGCAAAAAATCGGGATGCTCTTCCAGGGTGGGGCGCTGTTTGACTTCGCCACGGTGGAGGAAAACGTTATGTTTCCGCTCACCATGTTTTCGAGCATGAGCAGGGCCGAGCAGCGCGACCGCGCGCACGCCTGCCTCGAGCGCGTAAACCTCATCAACGCGCGAAGCCTGTACACCTCGGAGCTAAGCGGCGGTATGCAAAAGCGCGCGGCCATAGCGAGGGCTATTTCGCTCAAGCCAAAATACCTCTTTTGCGACGAGCCTAACTCCGGCCTCGACCCCAAAACCGCCATCCTGATAGACGCGCTCATCAAGGAGATTACCGTAGAAAACAGCATTACCACCATCATCAACACGCACGACATGAACTCGGTGATGGAGATTGGCGATAAGGTGATTTTTCTGCACAACGGGCAAAAGTGGTGGGAAGGCTCTAAAAACGACATCCTGGATGCGCAGAACGTGGAGCTCAACGAGTTTATTTTTGCCAACAGCCTTGCCAAAAAAGCTCGCGGCATGATGTAGCCTCACCCCAGCCTTGCAACGCTGCCCGTGTCGCCACACTCGCGCAGCAGCGTCGCCACCGTTTTTTTTAGCACAGGGTGCACAAAGTCGGGGGCGATTTCGGCCAGCGGCGCAAGCGCAAAGCGACGCTCGTGCACGCGCGGGTGCGGCACGGAGAGCTGCGGAGCATCGTCTACAACATCGCCTCCGTAAAAAAGAATGTCAACATCAATGGGGCGCGATGCGTAGCCTGCGCCCGCCGCGCGCTCACGCCCCAGCTCCTGCTCCACCCGCTGCGCTGCCTGTAGCAGGCTATGCGGACACAGCTGCGTGCGCACCTGCAACGCCATGTTGAGAAAATTTTGCGCCGCCTCAAAACCCCAGGGCGCAGACTCGTAAACGGAAGATTTTTTTTCTACGCAAATGCAGGGTTGCTGTAGCAGGCTACAGGCCGATTCGAGCAGCCGGAGGCGGTTGCCCATGTTGGAGCCTAACAGCAGAAAGGCCGATGTCCAGGACGCTGTATTCATATCGCTCTTTACTGGGGAACAAACCGGTAGGTGATGCTGCCCCGCTGGTTTCCCGACGACTCCGACACCGAGAATCGGGAGAGCAACGCCGCCTGCCTTGCGGACTCCCGTATGCACGGGGCGGCGGCGGAGCTTCCCTCGTCGACGGTGGCTGTCGACACCGAGCCTCTGCGGGTGACCACAATGTTTACCACCACCTCGCCGCCTTCTTCGCACATGTACACCGGCACCGGCAGCACAAAAGCCTTCCGCCCCGCCAGGTGGTACGACATGACCGACGGCCCCGTGTAGCGCTTTTCCGAAGCCGGTTTTTTGTCGTCGTCCGGCGCGGCGGCCTGCCACTCGTCGTCGCTGCCCTGCCCTTTGTCTTGCTGCAAATTTGCACGGCCAAGCATTTCTCGCGTGGCGGCAACTCTTTGTTGCAGCTCGTCGTGCTCGTTAAATACATTGTCGCGCTCGCTGTCAACCTCCTTTTCCCACTCCTCGTTTACCGCCGTGTTGCGCAGCTGGTCAGCGGTTTGGCGCAGCATCAGGTTGACTTCTTTTTCCAGCCTTTCCTTCTCGTGCTGCAGCAGCTCCAGCTTTTTGGCTTCCTCCTCCGAAAAATCCTCCAGCACAATTTCCATCTGCGGAGGATGAAGCTCCCTTTTCAGCTTGAGGCTCATCAGAACAACGGCAATTGCCAAGTGGAAGATTATGGTTACATAAATTTCCACCTGATGTTGGCTCACCCAAACGCTAAAATTATGGACTATCCTGCTGAATTTCATTTGCATACAAATTTTTTACTCCCTGTAAAGGTAGCAAAAAAAGGATTTGTCACAAAACTTAAATCGCTTTGGGTGAGCTTCCGGCCTCCACCAGCCTCGAAAATGGCGCAGCGTGTGGTTTGCCTGATTTATGTGGTGGCGCGCTGACGGTGGGTTGATACGTCATGCAAACGTAGCTGTGCTTCCCCGCTTTCGCTACGGAATGACGAGGCCGCTTTTTCCCCGCGCGCGTGCCGCCGTCGTCATTCCGCAGCGCAGCGCGCGAGGAACGAGCAAGCGCAGCGGAGGAACCCCAGCCCATAGCTGCCGACGACGAACGACAGTACGCCATCCGCTCCCCCCGCCGTCATTCCGCAGCGCAGCGCGCGAGGAACGAGCAAGCGCAGCGGAGGAACCCCAGCCCGTAGCTGCCGACGACGAGCGACAGTACGCCATCCGCTCCCCCGCCGTCATTCCGCAGCGCAGCGCGCGAGGAACGAGCGAGCGCAGCGGAGGAACCTCAGCCTGTAGCTGCCGACGGCAATGTAACAGGCGGCGGCCTCAAAAGCCCAAGCGTAAATTATTGAATCTTTAAATCGCTCTGCGCCGAAACCCCAGCCCCCACCCCGCAACGACGTGCTGCCGCACGCCTGTACCTCAAACGCCTGTTTTTCCCCTGCCAAAAAAAATTTTTTCACCCTTACTTGCGCAGCATAAAAAAAATTCATACTTTTGCCCCCGCACCATAAAAAAAGTTATTTTAATTATGAACTAAAAAACGTGCGTAATTCACGGTAAACTAAGCACATAAATAGCGTTTTGCTATATTCTTGCTATTGAAAATTAGGAACTTTCAAAGGTATACAAGAATAAGTTAGAAACGTTCGCAGTAATGCGGACTGAACTTATTTGTATGTCTAGGTCTCCTAATACCTCAATAGCGGATAATGTAAGTCCGCTTTTTTTGTGCCCAAATCTCAAGTAAATGCGGGCATTTTCCCGCGAACAGTTAACTTAAAAAACAAAAAAACGATGAAAACAGCAACATTCCTTACGGGTTTACTTATGAGCGTAAACCTTTGCGCCCAAACTTACAGCGGCGGCAGCGGCACAGAGTCCGACCCTTATCTTATTTCCTCCAAGGCAGACATGGAGGCGCTGGCTACGGCCACAAACGACAATGCCGATTACTCTACCGGCAAATATTTTCTGCTGACGCAGGATATTACCGATGCGGTTACAACGGTTATTGGCAATGAGGATTACCGATTTAAAGGTACTTTTGATGGCGGCGGACATTCGGTGGTGGTGAATATCAGTACGAGCGGTTTTTCTGGAGGTGTTTTTGGAGTTATTGAATCAGCAACCATTAAAAACTTGGGCGTGAAGGGAAGTGTTTATGCTTCTTATTCTAGTTCCGGCGGGATTTGCGGGTTTAGTTCTGGTGGTGCTATTACCAATTGTTACAATAGCGGGAATATTTCTTCTTCTTATTCTTTTTATTTTTCCGGCGGGATTTGTGGGCGTTGTGATGGTACTATTATTACCAATTGTTACAATACCGGGAATATTTCAGGTTCTTCTCGTTCCGGCGGAATTTGTGGAGAGAGTGATGATGGTGCTATTATCAATTGTTATAATACCGGGAATATTTCATCTTCTTCTTATTCCGGCGGAATTTGTGGAGAGAGTGATGGTGGTGCTATTATCAATTGTTATAATACCGGGAATATTTCATCTTCTTCTCATTCCGGCGGAATTTGCGGAAGTATGGTTTCAGGGACTATTACCAATTGCTACAATACCGCAAGTGTTTCTTCTTATGATTCTCGTTTCGACGGAATGACTATTGCTTGTTATTCCGGCGGGATTTGCGGAGGAGGTGGTAATGATACTATTACCAATTGTTACAATACCGGGAATATTACTTCTAAGATTGATTCTTATTCTTGTAGTAGTCGCACTTATTCCGGCGGAATATGTGGTTTTGGCGGCACGATAAGCAATTGTATCGTTGCAGCGGAGAGTATTACCGCTTCTGGCAGCAGCTGCGAATCTTCTTTTTCTAAAAAGAATAAATCTTATAGTGGTAGAATTAAAGGTAGCGGTTCGGGTGTTGTAAACTGCTATGCAATGTCATCAACGCGCGTAAACGCTTCAACAGTAAGCAGCCAGAATGCAAATAGTATACAAGGTAAAGATATTGAAGGAGGAGTTCTGGGAGGTAATCTTAGCAATGACACCACTTGCTCTTATTCTGTGGCAACTATCATATTAAAGTCGAGCGCCAATCCGCTCAAGTGGCAGCGTAGCAGCGACAGCGAGCAATCGTGGACAGATATTGCCTGCACAAATTTCTTTTATACGGAAACCGACACTTTGACAGGACGGTACACTTACCGTGCGCTCCAGAGCGATAGTACCTATTCCGACTCTCTGCATATCACATACGTTGACACCATTCCTTCTGTTGCTAACACCCTCCCGCTTTCTTCCGCCTCCAAAATGGTGGACGATACGGTAACCTTGAGCTTGGATATACCGGACAGCCAATACAGCTACCAATGGTATAAGGGCAATGCGATAGTAAGCGGCGCAACCGGCAGCGTTTACTCCATCAAAGGCTTAAGGAGCGCCGATTCGGGCGTCTACAAATGCCGCATTTGGAATGGGTGCAACAGCATCTACTCGGAGGAAACAATGCTTATTGTAGAAAAATCCCAGCAGGCTATCACGCTTCCCGCAGCAATGGCCAAAGCCTACGGCGAAGATTTTGACCTGCCGGCCACCACAAGCAAGGGGCTGACCATTGCCTACAGCTCGTCGAACGCAGGCGTGGCCACCGTGTCGGGCAGCAGAATACACATCACGGGCGCTGGCGTTACCACCATAACGGCTACGCAGGCGGGCAACAGCGACTACCGTCCCGCCACGGCCGCCACGCTACAGCTAACGGTAAGTATGGTTGCGCAGCAAATAACCTTTGCCGCGCTGCCCGAAAAAACCTACGGCGACGCAGCATTTATGCTGACCGCCACGGCGAGTTCCGGCCTGCCGGTCAGCTACGCAAGCTCCAACCCCGCGGTGGCCACCGTGAGCGGCAGCCTGGTAACCATTGTGGGC
>JAIRSZ010000068.1 GCA_031255195.1 Prevotellaceae bacterium
CCAAGCTCCCATCGGCCTGCGATATGGAGCCGGGCATGGTGTTGTTCGTCGACCACGCGCCGTTGCCGTCATCAACAGATGTGCCGTTAAACTCGTTCAGGTAGTACGTCTTTGTAAGAATACTGCCCTGCGCCATTGCCTGTAATGCAATGAGACTTGCAAGTACGAAACAAATTTTTTTCATGAGATTTTTTTGAATTTTGAATTTTGGTTTTTTTGAATCATTAATTGTAGTAAATTTTTTTTCTGACACCAACAATAGGCTTGTAAAACCCTGCCTTTGCGTTCCTTGCGGTTTAATTTTTTTTCTAACCGCAAAGGGCGCAATGGTTTTCGCAAAGGGCGCAAAGAAAGCAGCAGGAGCATGTTCTTTGTATAACCTGCCTTTGCGCTCTTTGCGATTCTTCCCTTTGCGTTCCTTGCGGTTTAATTTTTTTCTAACCGCAAAGGGCGCAAAGGTTTTCGCAAAGGGCGCAAAGAAACCCCGCGTTCGGGGCAGGCTTTCATTTTTCTATTGGCAGGTTGCCCTTACCTCTTCAATACCTTTGCCACCTTGCCGTTGGCCTTCACTGTGTAAGCTCCCGCAGGCAGCGCGGAAACATTTATCACCATCCGCTCGGCGGTAATGTCGTAAACGCCTGCAAGCGCACCGCTCATGCTGTAAACTTCCACTGTTCCGCTGCCCGACAGGTTGTCAATGGTCAACAGGTCATCTACAACAGGATTCGGGTAGACGCGCAGCACAGAAGCTTTCGGAGAGCCGACGGCGGCGGCAACTTCCTTATCCCACTTTGCCCAAAGCTCTTTGCTGCCGGTACTTTCCGGCAGAATTTCGGTTACGGCCTCGCCCTCAAAATCCTCGCTGCCGTACCATCCGGCAAAGACGTAACCCTCTCTGCCCGATGCAGCAGGCAGCACAACGGTTTCTCCTCCAACGGTATACGAGCTGTCGGGGATAGCGTTGCCGCCGTTGGTGTGGTAAACAATGTCGTAAACCTTCCCAAGCTCCGAAGGATCCAACCGCTCCGGCTTGTACTCGAAAAAACCGGTAGCTTTTTCCAACGCGCTGTACCAATGCAAATTGCCATACGAGTACTTGCCGGTAACCTGCTCTCTGTCGAAAGTCAACAAATGGTAAGCCGTTCCTGCTTCGTCGGCAACGGGTATAACTACCGGCCATATATTCCTGTCCGGCAGCAAAGGCGACACGTTCAGCACGTCGAGCTTGCGCAAGTCAGGATACGACAATACTTCATAGTTGGCTTCCCCCCGCCCTTGAAAAACATAGTATTTTCCGCCTACTTTCTGTAGCAGTATTCCGGTGGTCGAAGCGGCGCTGTTTTCTGCCACCGGCGTGTAAGCGCCATTCCACTGTTCTGATTCCAGCAAAACAGTGTTGAAACCTCCGCCTATATCGCGGCACATTGCCAACCGCCATTTTTTTGCGCTGCCGTCGTATACAATCGAAGCGTCTTCGCCCCGATCTACGCCGCAGTCCAGCAGCAGGGCTACGCTTTCGGTTATCCCAAAGCGCGGGTCTTTATCGCAAACACCGGCATATATTTTATTGTCATCTCCGTGCGAAGTGGTCAAAAATTTCCACTTGCGGTCATTTCTGTCAAAAAAAACGTCTGTGGCATGCCAGGAGCGCTTGAGGCCATCGCCTTTATCGAAGGACATATCGCCCGTCAGCAGCCACTCTTTGGTTGTCAGGTCAAAGCAGTACACCCCCTGGTGGCTGGAGGGTATCGGGTCATATCCACGAGTTGTCATTGCCAGCCAGATTTTGTTGTTGACAACGATTGGCGCGCCGTCCTCGTAGTGCAAAACTCTGGGGTCGGCCTGCCCCGTACCCGAAGAAAGGTACTGACGCAGCCCGGAAAAGCTTACGCTCTCTGCCGGATCGAGCCTGGCGCCTATGGCAACCGAAAAATCGCCGACAACCCTGTCGTCCCTGAAATCAAAATGCTCCCCAACGTCTACCGTTCCCAAGTAAGCGGAATTATCATCCTTTACCCTAAAGAAGCTCAGGTAGCGACCCGATATGTGAACTCTCACCGTGTAGGGAGCATCCACTCCTGAAGGTGAAATATCCCGACTAAAAACGCTTTTTCCATTTTTGAATATTTCTACGGAAAAGGTTTTTGTTGGAGCGTTGTTGTCGCGCTGCACAACCAGAATACGGTTTTGGGCATCCCTGTGCAGCGCAAGTATGGCATTTGCCGTGTACCCGGCATGGTTTTGAGCCGCAACCTCCATATCAATGGCGGCGTACCGGTACAGCTTTCCCATTTTCACGTAGCCTTCGGCTCTGCCGCTACCGGAGTTTTCAACGCTAAGGGTTTTCCCCGACAGCTTAAAGTCGAGCAATCCCGTTACATTGATGCGGGAAGATGTATCGCTGCCCGTCAACCCTTCGGTAAAATCCAGCTCGCTGAGCGTAACCGACAGGTTGAAAAAGTTGCGCACCTGTCCGTCTTTCTCGAAAGTCAGCTGTTCGGGGGCGTACACCGTACTGCCGCCGTCGTCACCGCCACCGCCACCGCCACCATCGGCTCTCATCAATCCGCTAACGGCGAACATCAGACCCACCGCAAGGATTGCTATCTTCAGCTGTCTATTCATAGCTTTTCGTTTTTTTCCTGCTGTTTTTATTTTTTTTGACATGCAACTAAGGGTAATGGGCAACCGGCAACGCGCAACTCGTCAGGGCAACAGGACGTTGCCCCTACCGTACCATCACTTTTACGGTTTTCTCCACCGCGTCCGCTGTGGCCTTCACAATGTAAATGCCCAAGGGCAGGCTGATAAATCCGCTTTCGGCCAACGGACGGACGTAGAGCTTCGCTCCGGCTATGGAGTAAACGCTTACGCTCCCCTGCTCGAAAGCCCCAGCGTAGCGAACGGAAATGCCGCCCTTCACGCCAATAACCTTAATCGGAGAATCGCTCTGCTCTACCCTGTCGATGGCGGTAGGGTCGCCGGGGACGACAGGCTCGACAGGCTCGACAGGCTCGCCAGGCTCAACAGGCTCGACAGGCTCGACAGGCTCGACAGGCTCAACAGGCTCAACAGGCTCGACAACCTCGCTGGTATCCGTCGCGGAGGTTGAGCGGGCAAAGGCGGTTAGCGTGGCGGTCAGCTTGCGCGTACCGACTACAATGTCGTCCACGTAGAACTCCTCGCTGCTGCCCGTGCGCACGCCAATGGCGCCTTTGGAGTAATTTTTGTACTCCGCAACGTCCACCAGCTTGCCGTTGGCATACGTCATGATGCGGTTGCCCTCGGCGGCAATGGCTATCCGGCTGTTCTCGCCTGCGGGATTCATCCCGTCAATGGCGGTAACCACCGAGCCGGCCTCCGCAATGTTGATGTGCCTTTTCAGGTGGTTGCCGCTAAAGAGCTGCCACATGTACAGCTGCGTCCTGCTGCTGTTTGCCCGAAAGTGAAAGGTGGCGGCAGGGCCTCCAGGCTCTACGGAGCTGCCTGTGCCCGGCACAGGGTTAACCGTCGCCATGAGGATGTAGTCTGTCCACTCCGTTCCGTCGGCGTACACCGCGTTAGAGCTTCTCCCGACAAACAGCCTCCCGTCGCGGACGGACATATTTGTTGTAACTCCCGTAAACGGATTTTCGCCGCTGCTGAAATCGTTGGTGTAGATTGGCGTTATTTCAAAGCGGCTGAAATCAAAATCCGCATCCAGCTGCTCAAAGCGTTCGGTGGTGGTTGCCTTGAGCGTAAACTCGCCCTCTGCAACAAGCGTGACCGTTCCGTCTCCGTTCACCCGTGCAACGCTTTCGTTGTCGGATGTACAGGTAACGCCGCCAAAAATCACCTCCGAGCCGTCGCCAAGCGTGCCCACCATGCGCGGGGTCACGGTTTCGCCCACCGCCAGCGTGTCCAACCGTATTTCGACAGCTTGAATCTTATCGTCGCCCGGCAGCGGGCTGTCGGTTACGCGCACCTCTACAGAGGCTACTCCCTCCATGTCGCCGTGCTGCACGGTAACCGTAATCGTTGTTCTTCCCACTCCAACGGCAGCCACTTCGCCGGACGCAGATACGGTAGCTACCGACTCGTTGCCGCTGACACAGGTCACAACAGCCGTGCTCAGGTCAACAGAATCGCCCTGCCCGTCTACTGCCGTCACGGTAATTTGTCCTGTTCGCCCCGGGCGCAGCAGGCTGCCGTTGCTCATCGACGCGGAAACTTCGAGGTAGGGCAAAACCTCGCCCGATACAGAAAGCGCGTGAACGCCCGCCCCCAGCGTTACCGTGAGATACCTGCCGTCGCGCCTTGCGAGCAGCGTGTCGCCGTCCACAATGAGCTTCCCGTGGCCTTTGCTGCTGACGGGAAGGGAGACCTCGGCGTTCGTATTGGCGGGAATGGTCACCTGCGCCGTAATTCCGTTTTCGCCGCCGTTCAGGTTATAGGCCGCCTCAATAGCGCCGCGTATGGTGGGAACTTTAATACCGGCCTGCTGCACGCCGCCCGGTTGCAGCTTAATCTGAAACGTTTCAAACGCGGGGGTTATGGGGCGAACGCCGAACATTCCCTGAGCAATGGCGCTTGCGGGAGCTGACCCCCAGGGGTGCGAGAACGTCATGTTGGGCTTGTTGGCGGGATCCCAGGCTTCGGGAGAGATGGTTGCGTTCAGCCTGCGGAGGACGTGCGCCCAGGTGCGCACGTTGCCTGCGTCCTCATTTGCCATAAACTTCATGGCAACATCGCCTGCGTCTGCGCCGTAAAGCCCGTTGAGCACGAAAAACGCCGCGTAAATGCTCGTCTTAAACCCGTTTTGACTTGCAATATAGGCCGCCAGAGCGTCGGCCATTTCGCGGCTGTCGTAAATGCCATACGCCAGAGCGTAGGCGGTGGCGTGCTGCGCGTAGTGCCCCGACAGGTTGCCGCCCTCGTCCATCGAATCGTCAAAAGCACCCTTTTGAGGGTTGTACATCCTGTCTATCAACGATTTCTTGATAACATCCGCGCGGTCTTGGTAGAATTTGCGGTCGTCCTCGCGTCCAAGCGCTTCGGCAATATTCGCCATTATCCGGCACGTGCCCGCGTAAACCGCGTTGTAGCCCGAAGTGTACGCTTGCAGCTTGTAGCTGTCCCTCTCGGATTCAGGCCAATCTATCAGCACCCTGTCCGACGAACCGGTGTAGGCTGTGCTTACCAGGCCAAAATTGGCGCTGAAAGTACCCGGAAATTTATTCTTCAACTTGGCGTAGTACGTTTCCAACGAAGCCTTATCGCCGGTGTAAAGGTAATCCATCCAGGCCATTTCGACAGAAAAAAGCTTGTACTCCTGCGGCCAGGTCTGGTTGTTTATCAGGTACTCGTGGCTGTGCCGTCCCAGCGAGTAGGCGGCAGAGAAAACATTGCTCGAGGCCATGTTGATGATAGCGTCGCCCTCGTAGGGGCCGCGCTCCCGCGCCTGCGAGTCTGTCCAAAGATCCTGGTTGGTTGCCTTTACGGTGTACTTCGTAAACTCATACAGCTCGTTCAGGAAGCTGTTGGAGGAGGTAAACGTCGCCGCTTCGTCGTCAAATTCCTGCCGCATGGCGTACCCCTTGACGTTGTTTGCAGTAATCTCAACCGGTGAGCCGACAATTTCCACGTAGCGGAAATTCTTCATGTTCAGCGATTTGATAGACTGTTCGCCCTGCTTGAGCGTCCAATTTTCAATGTAGTTGGGGTGTCCGCGTCCGGCGCTCCGCACAGAGCCGTCGGTGTTGAGGTCTTCGCCAAGGCGAATTTCTATGCGCTTTTGCTCCGGGCTGTTAATGTCCAATTGCAGGCCCCCAACGATTTCTTTTTCGAGCGTAACGACGTAATTCCCGTTGGCTAAGCGAGCTACTTTGCTCGCGGGCATGAGGTAGCGCAGCGTGTTTTCCGAAGGATAGGAAACCAGCGTCCTGCTGCCGCCAACCGTGCCCGTCATCTTAACGGCGCGCCAGGTGTTGTCCTCGGCGAATCCGTCTTCGGCAAAGCCAAACGGGTATTTCGTGGCGTTCATGTTCTCCTTGTGCTGGCGATACCAATCGGCGGGCGAGCTGTACTCGTCGCTTTGCCCGAAGGCGAGCGTACCGTCCTTGCCCTTCCACAGGGCAGCGTCCCTTGCGGAGTTGATGAGGATTTCGCTGCTGCCGTCGGTGTAGAACACGGTCATCTGCAGGAGGAAAGCTCTGTTGGCGTCTTTGCCGTAGCAGGCGGCTGCCACGACGTTGCTGCCGTTTTTCAGCTGGTCTGTCACGTCAAAGCTGTTGTAGTACTGCACGCTACCATTTGGCGTGTTGTTCTGGTTTCGCGCGGGGCCAACGCCGAGCGACTGCCCGTTGAGGAAAAGCTCAAACACGTGCTGCTTGGAGCTTTCGGTGTTGTAGCCGGTAGCGGCGGCTATTGCCTTTTCGATGCGCGAAGCGTCTCCCACCTCAAACTTATGCCGCAAAAAAACGAAGTTGGCCTTTTCGTCCACAACCTCTCCGGTAAGGTCATTTTCCACCGAAAGGGAGGTGGCCGCGCTCCTTGGTATAGTCAGCGCGCCGCCGGAAACGGTACACTTGTCATACGCGCTCGTGCCGCCCGAAAAATTTTCGGCGTAAATGATTTCGCCGGTGTTGAGGTTGGCAACAACAACGTTGTCCACCTTTCCAGACTCGCTTTGCCCCGTGCGGTAGCCGATTGTGCCGGTCAGGTATCCGCGACCGGAACGCTCGTCCACCTTCACGCCGTTGATGTACGTGGCAAGCGTATTGCCAATCACATCAATTCTCAGGTGGAAAGGCACGTTCCGCTCAAGTTGAATACCGTAGACGCTCAAGTCGACCGGAGTGTTGTAGGAGCTGGTGTAGTCGTAATGCGGATTAAGGCGGTTGTTGTCTGCCCGGAATTGCCACATGTAGTTGCTGCCGCCGCTGGCGCGAAAAACAATGCCCAGAGCCACGTCCGTTATGGTAACGTCCTGCTCCACGCGGTAGTTGCTCCACCGGCTCAGCGCAGACGGCGCAATCACCGAATCCGTTACCGGAAGCGTGGCGTCGTCTTCGTAGTAGATTGTTCCGTTGTTGTCCTGCACCGCATCACCGTAGTTTATTTGCCCGGATTCGAGCCAAATCCCGCCGGTATTTGCCCACTGAACGGCAGTGGTGAAGGGCTTGGGGGCGGAAAGCGGGCTTTCCGCTCCCGACCGGTCTTTCACCTGTACCTGCCAATAGTACAAGCTGTTGGAATCTATATGCGCAGAAAGTCCGTCGACTTTCACCGCCGAGCTGCCGGACGACTGTACCCAATCGGTGCTAAAGAAGTAGCTGCCTGCCGCCGCCTCCGATAGCCTTTTTGAGAAGACTATCCGGTAGGCCGACTGCAATTCGTTATCGTCCCTGTCTTGCATCTCCCACGAGAACGAGGGGTTGGTTGTGCCGATGGAACAGGCGTTTTTTAGCAGCTCTGTCCGCATATTTACCGGCGCTTCGGGCGGCGTGTTCGCGTATGTCGCCGGAAAGCCGGCAAGGGCGAACACGGCCGCGGGAAGCCATTTTTTCAGGTTATCGCTCATTTTTTGCCTGTTTTTTTTTGCAAAACTAATCATAATTTTTACTTAATCACCACCTTGGCAGCATAATTCCCGACCTTTACGATGTAAACGCCCTGGGGCAGCTGCGCAACGCTAATGGCTGTTTCGTCGCCGGTGGCAACCTCATAAGCGGCCACAAGAACGCCGGACAAGCTGTAAACCTCTATCTTCTCCCCTGCCCGCAGCTTGCCGTTCTCAATTTTCAGCTCGCCGTCCGTTACGGGGTTGGGGTATACGCGCAGAACGCTTTTTGCCGTTGCGCTTACCGCGGTGGCAACCGCAGGCGCACGGCATACCTTTACCTTGTAGGTTTGGGTGGTGTTGCCGTCTTCGGCGGTTACAACAACGCTCAGCTCGCTCGTATCTGCGGACAGCGCGTGCGCGCCGTCGCCCGTAACACTCGCTCCGGCGTGAGCAGCCGTTGCCGTCAGCGTAATGCTTTTGACGCCGCTGTCAACCGCTACCGTGTACCCGTAAACGCCTGCCTGAAACGCGGGCGACAGCGCGCCGGGCGACGCCGTAAGGTTGCTTAGCGAAGCGTCGCTGCTCGGTGGTAACGGCAACGCCGGACGGCATACCGTTATCCTGTACGTGTAGGTGGTGGGGTCGCTGCCCGCGGCGGTCACAATAACAATCAGCTCGCTCGTATCTGCGGACAGCAGACACAGGCCGTCGCCTGTAATGGTTACTCCGTCGTTGGCAGGCGTTGCCGTCAGCGTAACGCTTTCGACGTCGCTGCCAACCGCTACCGTGTACTCGTAAACGCTTGACCGAAATGCGGGCGACAGCGTGCCGGGTTCCACCGTAAGGTTGCTTAGCAAAACTTCGGCGGAGGCTACCAGCTCTATCTTCAGCTCAAATTTTTCCGCTAACGAGCCTTCCTGAACCCAAACAACAACCGTATCCGGCGAGGTAGAGGGGACAGCCTGCGTTGCTACGCTTCCGTTCAGCGCAATTCTGCCGCTCTCCGTGCCGAAGGTGAGGTCTAACCCCCTGCCCGAAAAGATGTAGCGCGACAGGTCAACCGCTTCGTCGATTGTCAGCGAAATAACACCCACAGGAGCAACCACGAAATGGGGGCGGGTTTGGTCAGCCCATTGGAAGTATGGGTAGCTGCTGCTTTCGTCAATTTTCCATACGTTATCCATGCTGAAATCCCAACTCAGGGTTGTTTCATAGAAATCTTGCATTTTGGCCTCGTCGGAGATGTTTGCGCCGTCCTTTCTGTCATCGCCGTACTGCTCGCTGTCGGGGGTGATGGTTGGCTCGGAGCTGCCCCACGTGTTGTACTCAGAAACAACTGTGGTAGAAAGCGAATAGTTTTCTCTTGTGGGATCGTTGACGGTAACATCGTCGCTTCTGGTGGAAGAAATGCGGTGTTTTCCGTGATTGCTCAGCAGGTAAGGGGCTAAGTTCACGTTCTTTTGAACGGTATAGCCGGTTATGGTTTGATCACCATCCTTCCCAATCCAGCCCACAATGCCTGCAACCTGCCCTTCGTCCTTAGTGCTCGTGGTAGGCTCTTTTTGAATAATGCCGGAAAAATAGCAG
Source organism: Prevotellaceae bacterium (assembly GCA_031255195.1). Lineage (GTDB taxonomy): Bacteria > Bacteroidota > Bacteroidia > Bacteroidales > UBA932 > JAITMY01. The sequence goes on from JAIRSZ010000068.1 coordinate 9,131, forward strand.
TTCTCCACCGTAACGCCACCTGCAAAGATGTTGCCGATAATTCCGCCGGTATGTCCCGTCCCGTCATCATTTGTATAAAATGGAGAGTAGAGATACGCGCTTGAATAGCAGTTACGAATGGCTGCGTTGGTTGTATTTACCGCTCTGCCCACAAACGAGCCTACGCACCAGCGACCGCTCACGGTACTGTTGGCCACGTAGCAGTTTTCAATTAGCGCGTTGCCCTCCATGTAGCCGGTAAGAACGGCGGCACGTATATTCCAACCGCCGTCTACGTTTGCGTTCTCAAAGCCCAAGTTTTTGACAACGGCGTCTCCCGATATGCGCTTAAAGAAAGCCGCACCCTCCTGCTGAGGGGTTGTCAGGCCAAAGATAACATGATTTTTGCCGTCAAGCGTTCCCGTGAAATTTTCTATCGGCGTAAAAACTTCGTCGCTCAAATCCAAATCCTGGGTTAAGTAAAAGTTCCCGTAGGGGACTGTTCGCATGATTTCTAAATGTGCCCGCGAGGAAACAGGAATATCGCTGGGCGTCAAGCTTATTTTCATCTCACAGGCAGCCGCCATATCTCCCTCCCGAACTTCTACGGTTACCGTTTTTACCTCTGAAAGAGGAGCTGAGATGCTGACAACACCTTCAGGAGTAACGCTAATAGTATTGTCATCTGTGGTGAAGGAGAGGTTTAAGCCGCGCCCCGAAAAGATGTAGCGCGATAAATCAATTTCTTCACCACCCGTCAAAGCCAAAGCTTTGGGAACAACCACGAAGCTTGTCGTGTCTTTTTGCCACGCGAAGTATGGGTAGCTGCTGCCTTCGTCGATTTTCCAAATGCCGGTAAAATCCCAGCCCAAAGT
>JAIRSZ010000204.1 GCA_031255195.1 Prevotellaceae bacterium
CCGAAAGTTGTTACTCGTAAAAACCGAAAAATACCGCTTGTACCATGCCTTGCAGCTGCGCGCATAGCGCCACCGAATCTCATGCGGCAATCGCCGCCAAAACCGATGAAATTATAGCCGCTGTTGGCAGGGGCAGGGAAGTCATTATCCCGCTGTTGCAGGCGCTGCAAGCCGAGTTTGGCTATCTCCCCCGCGAGGCCGTTGAGCGCGTGTACGAGACAACCGACATAGACCGCGCGCAGCTTATCAGCGTTTCCACCTTCTACTCGCAGTTCCGGCATGTCCCCCTGGGCAGGCACGTGGTAAAGGTGTGCACCGGTACGGCCTGCCACGTGAAGGGGGCAGGCAACGTGTACGACGCCTTTATCCGTCAGCTGAACATCAAGGAAGGCTCTGTAACCACGGACGACAGGATGTTTTCGGTAGAAAAAATAGCCTGCCTCGGCTGCTGCACGCTTGCGCCGGTGGTGCAGATTGGCGAAAAAATATACGGGCACGTTGCGCCCGGCAAGGTGGACGAGGTGCTCGCCGACTTCCTGGAGCTACAGGCAGGCAAGGCAAAGGAGGATGCCCGCAGGGCGCAAAGGCCTCCCGCGGGCGAAGTCCGGCTGGGCATGGGCTCGTGCTGCATGGCGAGCGGCTCGGCCGACATATACAGGGAGGTGAGGCTTTCGGCAGCCCAGCTGGGCGTTGACGTTGCCGTTAAGCCCGTGGGCTGCGTGGGCGTGTGCAGCAAGGTGCCGCTGCTCGACGTGGTACGCCCCGACGGAGTTGCCGTTCGCTACCCCAACGTTAAGGCCGCCGAGGTGAAGGAAATTCTCCACCGCCACTTCAAGCCCGCTGGGTACATCAGGCGCATCAAGAACAGCCTGCTGGGAAGCATCGATACCCTTCACACCGACGTCACGTGGGACAACGTGCTATGGAAGTCCGAGCGCGAGCGCACGGAAATTATCAACCGTTTCCTGGGCAGCCAGCGGCACATATCGACGGAGGGCTACGGCCTTCTGACGCCGCTCAACCTCGACGAGTACTGCGCACACGGAGGCTTTGAGGGGTTAAAGAAGGCGCTCGCCGCAGGAAGCCCCCGCGAGGTGGTTGCGCTCGTTGCCCAAAGCGGCCTGCGGGGGCGCGGCGGCGGGGGATTCTTTACGGGGAAGAAGTGGGAGATTGTGAGCGCGGCAAAAAGCCCCCACAAGTACATGGTGTGCAACGGCGACGAGGGCGATCCGGGCGCCTTCATGGACAGGATGCTGCTCGAGTCGTACCCCTTCCGCATCATCGAGGGTATGCTCATTGCGGCCTACGCTGTGGGTGCAGACAGGGGCATCTTTTACATCCGCGCCGAGTACCCGCTGGCGGTGGAGCGCGTAAAGGCTGCCGTTGAGCTGTGCCGAGAGCGCGGCTTGGTTGGAAAGAACATTGCCGGAAGCAGCTTTTCGCTTGACGTTAGGGTGTTCGAGGGAGCCGGCGCTTTTGTCTGCGGCGAAGAAACGGCGCTGATTGCCTCCATCGAGGGCAACCGGGGCTTCCCCCGCCAGCGTCCGCCGTACCCCGCCGTGCAGGGGCTGCACGCCCTGCCCACGCTGGTCAACAACGTGGAGACGCTCAGCCAGGTTTCCTGCATCGTGAGGCACGGCGCCGAGCGCTACAGCAGCGTGGGAACTGAGCGAAGCAAGGGAACAAAGGTCTTTGCGCTGGCCGGAAAGGTCAACCGCGGCGGCCTCATCGAGGTACCTATGGGCATCACCATCAGCCAAATCATTGAGGAGATAGGCGGCGGCGTTGAGGGTGGGCAAAAGCTCAAGGCGGTGCAGATTGGAGGGCCTTCGGGCGGATGTATTCCGGCGCACCTGTGCAACATGCCGGTGGACTTCGACGCGCTCACCCAGGTAGGCGCTATGATGGGCTCAGGAGGCCTGGTTGCGCTGAGCGAGGCCGACTGCATGGTCGACGTGGCGCGGTACTTCCTTGCCTTCACCTGCGACCAATCATGCGGAAAGTGCACATTTTGCCGTGTCGGTACGCGCCGTATGCTCGACCTGCTCGACAAAATATGCAGCGGAAAGGGCGATATGGCCGACCTCGACAAGCTCGAGGTGCTGGCGCAGAGCGTCAAAAAATCGTCGCTGTGCGGATTGGGGAAAACAGCGCCCAACCCCGTGCTGACCACCCTCAAGTACTTCAGGAGCGAGTACGAGGAGCACGTGCGGGGGCAGTGCAGGGCAGGCGTTTGCAAAAGCATGGTGAAGTATGAGATTACCGATGACTGCATAGGCTGCACCAAGTGCGCCAAAGCCTGCCCCGTGGACGCTATCCCCTACACGCCCTACGAGGTGCACGCCATTGACGTTGACAAGTGCGTGCTGTGCGGCCTGTGCATGGAGCATTGCAGCGTCGACGCAATACGAAAAGTCGGCAGGCACGCAGAGAGCGACCCATTTGGGTGACGTTCCGCAAGGTTTGCAATGTTAGGCAAATCCAGCATCAATATAGAAAAACTCCAATCTCTGCGCATTACAAAGTCGTAAATTCAATCCAAATATTCTTTGTGCCATGCAAACTTGTACTTAGCATCGATTTTTTGACGTGATATTTTTGAATATTAGCCATTTGATTCACTCACAACTCCAAAAAATCTTTCAAAAAACTGTTTTAATTTTTCAATTACAATTGTTTTCTTTGCCACGTATTGATTGTTCGGAGCAAAGGGATTGAGTGGCGGTAAAAGTTTTGTTATTGCCGTGCCGGTTTCGGAAATAAAGCCAGCACGGAATGCGTTTTCTACAAATATCTCCGTTTCCTTCCGGTTCAAATTTTCGTCTACAATAATACGGTTCAATTCTTCTTTTTGTTTTTCGGAAACAAACTGTTGCCAATCATCATCAACGCTTATTTCGGATGTAAGCAACGCAATGAACTGCTCTATAAGGTCTTTTTTGTTGCGCAGCTCCACGCTCGAACTAATCGCCTTACCGATTGTAACAACAATTTCTTTATCATGCAAATGACCTTCGTGATACTTGCGTATGAGCTCCAAAATGTAGTCAATATTGATTTCCACCTGCTTAATCAACTCCATTTCAAAAACAATATCGTCATTTACATTTTCGCTGTCACCCTTTCCTTTTTTACGAAATTCGTTGTAAAGGTCAATGTAAATGCTATGATAATCCTGCACGTCGCGCTCGGTTAGAATTTCGTTGTCTGCAAATTCATCGAAAGTCGAAAGAATATTTTTGATTCTCAAAATACCGCCATAAAGTTTTATAAACTCTTTTTGTGCCTGTTCGCCAATAATTTGCTTGCCAATTGGGTATTTTTGCAGCAATTCGGCAATCAGCTCTTCATAGCCTCTTATTATTTTACCGTCTTCTGTTTCGTAGCCCGTATAATACTCTTTGTATGATTTTAACAGCACCACGCCACCCGCTTCCTTATCTCCAAAAAGAGCGATACTTTCGTTAGTCGCTTTTTCAAGGCGGCGGAAACAAACAATATTACCAAAGGTTTTTATACTGTTCAAAATTCGGTTGGTACGGCTGTACGCCTGTAAAAGTCCGTGCAAACGAAGGTTTTTATCTACCCAAAGCGTATTCAGCGTGGTTGCGTCAAAACCTGTAAGGAACATATTTACAACAATAAGCAAATCAATTTCACGATTTTTTACCCGCTGCGACACATCCTTATAGTAGTTCTGAAATTTATCGGCAGTGGTATCGTAATTGGTTTTGAACATCGCGTTGTAATCTTTTATCGCTTTTTCAAGAAAATCTTTATGGCTTGGCGAAAGGCTGTCGGTGTTTTCGTTGTTCTCATCAGGCAGTTCTTCGGGAATTTCGTCATTAGCCCCGTAAGAAAATATTGTTGCAATCTTCAATCGTTGGGCTTCGGGCAAATCTTCCTGCTGTTTCTGAAACTCGTTGTAATAGCGTTTGCAGACATCAATCGAAGCGGTTGCAAAGATGGAATTGAAACCCGCCAATCGCCTTTCTTTGAGTTGATAAAATGAGTTTCGCTTGGTTTTTTGGTCGAAATGCCGACGAATGTAATCAACAATATTTTCAATTCGTTGTGGGCTTGCCAATGCTTTTTCGCGGTCTATATCCCACACTTTTTCGTCTGTGATATTTTCTTCCTCCCGCATTGTGGCAATATAATCTATACGAAACGGCAGCACATTTTTGTCGGTTATGGCGTCAACAATGGTGTAGGTATGCAATTTATCGCCAAATGCCTGTTCGGTGGTTTTCAAATGCGGATTGCCGCTGGCGTTGGCGTTCACGGTGAAAATCGGCGTACCGGTAAATCCGAAAATATGATACCTCTTAAATGCTTTTGTAATGGCCGTGTGCATATCGCCGAACTGTGAGCGGTGGCACTCGTCAAATATCATTACGATATGCAGCGTCTGAATCACTGACTTTTGTGTTTGATTTGATTTACTTGATTTTATGTAATTTGCAAGTTTTTGAATCGTAGTAATTATAATCTTGCTATTTGAATCATTCAATTGGTTTGCCAAAATTGCCGTACTTGTATTGCTGTTTGCCGCGCCTTTTTCAAACTTGTCATATTCTTTCATTGTTTGATAGTCTAAATCCTTTCTATCAACTACAAAAAGTACCTTGTCAATGTAAGGAAGTCGACTTGCCAGCTGTGCAGCTTTGAAGCTTGTAAGCGTTTTTCCGCTGCCGGTGGTGTGCCAAATATAGCCGCCGCCTTGCACTTTGCCGTAAGTTTTGTAGTTGTTGGAAACATTGATACGTCCCAAAATGCGCTCTGTGGCAACAATTTGATACGACCGCATTGCAAGCAACATTTTATCGGAAGTGAAAACGCAATACCTCGTGAGTAAATTTAATATGCTGTGTTTGGCGAAAAATGTTTTTGTGAATCCTACTAAATCAGTAATTTGGCGGTTGTTGGCATCTGCCCACCACGAAGTAAATTCGTAGCTGTTGTTCGTTTTCTTTGTTTTTCCGCTTTTGCCCACATTTTCTTTAATGTGTTGGTTTCTGGTGGTATTTGAGTAGTACTTTGTATACGTACCGTTTGAGATAACAAAAACCTGCACATACTCAAACAGTCCGCTACTCTCCCAAAAACTCTCCCGTTGATAGCGGTTGATTTGGTTGAACGCCTCTTTTATATCCACGCCTCGCCGCTTGAGCTCGATATGAACGAGCGGCAAACCATTTACTAAAACTGTTACATCATAACGGTTTAAACGAGCGCCGCCTTCGGTAGCATATTGGTTAACAACCTGCAATGAATTGTTGTGAATATTCTGCTTGTCTATCAGGTAAATATTTTTCGTTTCGCCGTTGTCGCGAGTAAGCAGCTGTATGTAATCCTCCTGAATAATGCCTGTTTTTTCCTCAATACCGTTGTTTGGGCTGGCAATTTTTGTTTTGAAAAACTGCGCCCATTCTTTGTCTGAAAAACGGTAATCGTTCAATTTTCCCAGCTGAAGGCGCAGATTCCGAATTAAATCGGCTTCCGATTTAATTTGCAGGTATTCGTAGCCCTGCGTTTGAAGTTGGGCAATGAAAGTACGCTCCAAATCGGCTTCCGACTGATAGGCGG
>JAIRSZ010000003.1 GCA_031255195.1 Prevotellaceae bacterium
AAGGCCAAAGAGGGCAAGTGGATTGGGGCAAAGGTTGGACTATTCTGCTCACGTCCACAACCTCTCAACGATGGCGGTTGGGTAGACGTGGACTGGTTTAGAGTAGAGAAGTAGCTTGAAGGGGTATTAACAGCCGGCAGCTTCATCGTTTTTTTCCTGACTTTGACAATACAACACCCATTTTTTTCACAGCATAGAATTTGTAGCAACGTGTTCCTGAGCACATCGTGTTTCGTGGATTCTTAAAGCGTCAACGTCATGAAGGTCATAGCTTTCTGTCTCCGCATGATGATGAAGACCTCAGCTTAGTTGGGCTACGACTTTTCGTGAATGTTGCCGATTTTTGCCACCAGCTCCTCAAACTCGTAGCGCGAGGCGGCAAACCTGTTCCGCGCTCTTGTCCGGTAGTTGTAGATGGTGCTCACCGAGTAGCGCAGAAAGGCGGCAATCTTCATGCTGTCGGTAATGCCCAGCCGTATCAGGGCAAAGATGCGGAGCTCGGTATTCAGACGCTCCCCCGGCTTCAATACTACCTTTTCCTCGCCGCCGAGCAGCGAGTTGAAATCCTCAACGAAGGAGGGGTAGAGGTTGAGGAAGATGATATCGAAGGTTTCGTAGAGCTTCTTCCGCTCCTCGTCCACCAGCGTGGTCGACTTTAGCATCTCAACGAGCTCGCCGTGCTGCCTGTTCGCCACCTTTCGGTAGACGTCCTTCCGGTAGCTCTCCAGCTTATCAATGTAGACGGAGCACATGTCGAAAAAGTGGGCAATGTACTCCTCCTTGATGTGGTTGGCCTCAGAGAGCTGGGCGTTCACCTTTTGCAGCTGGCTGTTGATGTGCTTGGCGCTTTTGTTCAGGTCGGCCAGCTTCAGGTTGGCCTCAGAGAGTTCCTTTTTTATTCTGGATACCCGCTTCATCTGCCGGTAGCCGTAAAGCCCCGCCACGATCAGCGCCAGCAGGAGCGAGCTGATGACCAGCAGGTAGCGTTGCAGGGTTTTTTTCTGCCGCATCTCCTTGGTGAGGTACGACGTGTTGATGGCAGCGTAGAAGTTGGCCAGCTCCACCATGCGAAATCGCACACGGCCAAAGGAGATGTCGTCCACCACCGACTTGATGTAGGCGTAAGCCCTGTCCACGTTGCCCGTTTCGTAGAAGCTCAGGGCGAGCTCCTGCAGGGCGGCATGGTCTTTAACGGAGCTGCGGATGTCGATGATGGCGGCCGTGGCAAGGTACTGCTGCTGCAGCTCGCTTTTGCGCAGCCGCCCATACGCCATGCCGAGCAGGTAGGCCGCCATTGCGTGGTTGGCGCTGCCCTCCTGCACCTGCCCCATGACGGCCAGCAGGCAGGGTACGGCCGCCTCCGCCTGGAGGTAAACCAGCCTCTCGGCGGCGTGCAGCTTGTACTTTACGGAAGCCGTATCGAGCGACGCCAGCAGCGAGTCGAGGTACACGTGGTTCATGCGGTAGTTTATGTGCTGGTTGTTGCTCTGCGCGTAGTAGCCGTAGAAGGCGCTGTTGACCTCAAAGTAGAGCGACAGGAGGCGTGTCGGGAGCTGCTGCCTGTCCACGGCGAGCAGCGTGTTTTTGGCCTCAATGTACATGCCGGCGGTGGTGTAGAGGTGCGACAGGAGCAGGGCAGATTCGGCGGCCAGGTCGGGACGCTTCACGGCGGCGGCCAAGTCGCAGCTCCGCTGCATGTAGTGGATAGCGCTGTCGATGATGTACTTGCTGTACTGACCGGCTATCTCGCGGTTAAAGTCGTAGGCCTGCACCGGCAGAAGACTTCGCAGGTTTAGCAGCTGCTTTGCCTCCAGCAGCTTTTGCTCCTTCTGCCGGTCGTACTCAGCCTTTCGCCCGATGACCTCGTCCAGCTGCGCCAGCAAGGAATCCCGCTCGCCTGCCGCAAACGCCTGTCCGCCTGCCACAAGCAGCAGCGCAAGGGTAAAAATATTTTTCATTCGTTAGCTTAATGGGCGTTTTAATTTGGGAGTAAAATAGCCAACCACGGGGCAATATTACAAATAATTGGCGATATCTGCAAGCGCAGAGGAGCGCGCATATCCGTTTCCTGACTTGTCCACCTTTTGGAGAACAAAAAAATCAGTATTGATATTCAGCCTGTTGAGAATAAAAATTGGCAAATTTGTCGCGCTAATTTGGGCAAATCAGGAAAATTTCCCCTATTTTGGCAATGCAACACCCAAAATAAATTTAACCCCCATTAGAAATTAAATATTTGGCGCGCGCCGCCGTCATTCCGCAGCGGAGCGCGCGAGGCACGAGCAAGCGGAGCGGAGGAACCCCAGCCCGTAGCTGTTGACGACAATGGCGGGCGGAATGAAAGCGTAGTAGTGGGCGAAAGTGGTGCGTCAGCAATCATAGTAAATCACCAAAATCAAAAAAATCACAGTTCAGACGAAAAAGCCCGCGCCAGCTACGGTCTGAGGTTCCTCCGCTCCGCTTGCTCGTGCCTCGCGCGCTCCGCTGCGGAATGACGGCGAGGGGGAGTCTACCGCATTACCCGCCCCATCGTAAAAAAATTTTTCCTCCCTATTTTGTTTGTTGAAAAGTTTTCCGTAACTTTGGGCGCGTTAACGATTATCCACTTTCACTTATAAGACCATTATGGAACGGTGTACCATAGTTTTGCGGGTTACTTTTGCTCCAACGCGCGCGGTGGGCTACGCTTCCTGCTGCGTGCCGGCAGAGGCCGAACGCTCTACATGTGCGTTAACTAAAATCAACACACACAATGCTATATACATACAAGGGTAAGTCGTGCGCGCGTAGCGTACCATTTTTTTATGCAAAATGCAGAACCTTTTCCTCTAAAGAAGTTATATATGCATAACCATTTAAGCTTAAAATGAGCAATGAAAAAAACAGCTGTTTTTTTTACAATGGCTTTATGCCTTTGCGCCATAAGCAAAGCAGTGGCGCAAGAAGTAGCCTCCGGCACAACCGGAGCCTGCACATGGGTGCTTACCGGAACGGCAGACAATTACACCCTTACCGGTAGCGGTAGCGGCGCTACGGACGGACGACCATGGGATTCGTACCAAAATGACATCAAAACCGTGGTCATACAAGAAGGAGTAACCGCTATTGGTGGAGAACATGCTTTTTCCGGTTGCAGCAGCTTAGCGGAGGTAGCTATTCCCCATTCGGTAACAGCTATTGAAAATTGGGCTTTTGGCAGTTGCGGCAGCTTAAAAGATGTATATGTAAAAGCAGCAACGCCTCCCGAACTTCGTGACGAGGCTTTTTCCAATATAGCATCAAATGCCACGCTGCACGTACCCTGCGAAAAGAAAGATGCGTATTCGGAATCAGCGTGGGAAGGCTACTTCAGCGACGCTAACATGGCAGCGGATGTTTTCTCCGGCCATACTATTACCGTGCTAAGCAGCAACCCCGCCATGGGAACAGCGGCCATAGCGAGCGTTGACTGTGATGCGGCGACCGTTACCATTGTGGCAACCGCCACGGGCTGCAATAAATTTCACAGGTGGAAATCCGGCGATACGGATAACCCGCACTACTTTTTCGAGGATACGCTTTCCGTAACCGTAACGCAGGATACAGCTTTTACGGCAGAGTTTGGGATAGACTTCGGCCAAACCGGAGCCTGCACATGGGTGCTTACCGAAGAAGAGTGTGGCAACGGCAATTACACCCTCACCATTAGCGGTAGCGGCGCTACGGACGGACAGCCATGGTATTCGTACCAAAATGACATCAAAACCGTGGTCATACAAGAAGGAGTAACCGCTATTGGACAATCTGCTTTTTCCGGTTGCAGCAGCTTAGCGGAGGTA
>JAIRSZ010000162.1 GCA_031255195.1 Prevotellaceae bacterium
GTTGTCGCCCGCTATCCCTTGCGTAGCCTGCCCTGAGCGCAGCGGATGGAGTTGAAATTTCAGCTCGTAGCTGTTGACGGCAATGAGGTAATGAGCTTGGAAAATTGCTTACAATACGCTGTTAATGAGGTTGTTTTGCTCTTAAAAATGAGGTATAGGTGATGCCACCGCTCGTTTTGCATCGGAGTGACGATGCCGCACACCTCTCTTTTCTCCTTCTCCTCGCGCGCCCCTCGTCATTCCGTAGCGGAGCGCGCGAGGGAATAAGGAAAAGTGTGTCGTCATTCCGAGTATTCAACTATTAGGCAATAAAACAGTGAGGAATTTTTATTGGGAAAACTTTTTTAGGGTATCGCATTGCCAATGTCATGAAAAATATGGTATCAACCTGAATTTCATAAATTTAATTTTTTGTTCATACAGCATGTTGATAAATTATTTATATTTTCACGCGCATATATTTGGTTACTTCAAAAAAACTACTAAACTTTAGCCCCGTAACACAAATCAAATATTTATCTTTTTAAACTTAAAATCATGGAAAAGAAATCGACCCACATCGTTGAACCACACATCGTTGAAGAAATCAGGTTAAATGATCACTGCCTCGGATTTGCAGAGGTAAACAACAACTGCTGGAACTACAGCATTATTTCCACTGACCCCGACAAAGACGTCTACACCAATGAGTACTTAGCCGGCGTGCTGCAAGGTATGCTGCAAGGTGAAAATTTGATACAGGCATCTCGGAACAATTCGTGGAACAACACCTACCTGTGTAGCACGGAACACTCTTTCCCTAAGAATCTTGAGCCTTCTCAAGAGGAGCTGAGTAAGGCGGCCACAGTACTGAAAAGAAACTACAGCTATCTCTATTCGTGGTTGTTCCGATATAGTGGGACGGCTGTGGCAGAACACATAAAACGCTTACTGTTTCGTATGTATGGTATTTATGCAGGCCAAAAAGGAAATCACAAATTGACCGTTACCTTTGAAGAGTTAAGCCCTGCACGCATTGACCAAAAAGAATTGCAGCTCGGGTATGGTCAGGCGCCGCTTACATTTTTCGACGTCTACTTTATCAACGCCCAGCAAGACTTGCTTGACGCGATTTCTACGTCGCCCGAAATACATTACGGCCACCACAAATCCGACCACTGCTCGGCGTTCATTAAGCGCACGGAAGATGACATTTTCTGGACACACAACACCTGGTCCGGCTATCTCTCCCAAACGCATACGCTAACCTACCTGATTGGAGATAAAGACAGTAAAGATTTTATCACCCAAAATACCTATTGCCAGGGACAGTTTGGCAGCAACACGGATTTTGGCTTCAACAAGCACGGTATCTGCTTCAACGAAACTACCCACCGCTACTCAACCATTAACCCTACGGATAGCGGCATTTGGCTCTGCTGGCGCGCCGCCGCTGCCGAAATGTTCGCCAAAGATATACAGGATTTTTGTCGGCACATTATGGTAGACAACACCAGCACCTACCTGAACGGCTACATGATTATTGACGCCAAGACGGAAGAAACCGCCTTGCTGGAAATGAGCGATAAAACATTTGCCTTCTTCCACCAGAAAAAAGGGAGCGAAGATTATACCCTGCATGAGTATAGAACCGACCAGGATGGAGTACTGCAAATTCTGGAAATGAGCAAGGACGACTACACCCCCGACTTGCTCGCCAAAGACTACGTCTTCGGGGTGAACTATCCGATAAATTACACCGTAGCGAACGACCTTGGGTCGCGTGACAACCGTCCGAAACGTCGCATACAGTTCCGCAACGAAATTCACAAGGTGATCGACATTGAAACCACCAAAGCGCTGATTACATACATTGAAAAAGGAGAGCCTCTCTCCATTTACGGCCGCTGGGATTTAGGCCACGGCAATGCCGGTGGCTACGGTAAGGTCATACCCGACGGCGCTACCGACGCTAAAGCATTTTCGGTAAAAGCAGTGCGCGAGCTGCTGGACAGCATGAAGTTTCAACCTAACAAAGACAGCGACAAAACATCCTTCTGGATGCTTTACGGCACAGCAAAAATAAACGGAGAGCCTTTCGTGTGGTCTAAGTCGGAGTGGAAAGAAACTAAGCTCGACCACGTCCCAGACCGCTTAGAGGGAGAATGGGCAAAAGTTCGGCTGTTTATTGAGTAGGACAACTTGCAACAAAGCTGCTCAGGAAGAGTTTTTCTCAAGTAAAAGAGGTTGCCTTACGATTGTAAGGTAACCTCTTTACTACAGAAAGTTTAGAATAATTTGTAATCTCGCCCTGTCTTCTTTCAAAGAAACGGCTTAAAAGGTTACAGATTTATAGCTACTCAAATTACTATCAACATAAGTCGGTGAACCGTGCTTTGTCTCCCAGCGGGCTTTGATTTTAAAATATACCGTTGTTCCTGATGAAGCTGGGTAATAATACGTTTTTGAAGTTGTGTTTTCTCCCTGTGCCGTTGTTGCAATTGCATAAGCGCCAGAAGCAGAATTGCTCACAAATATTTGGTATTCAGTTGCACCATTTACTTTTGACCACGAGAAATTAACATTAGAACCCGATCGTGTTGCAGTAAAACCGGTGGGTGTACTCAAAGAAATTTCAGAAGAAAAAGCATAGTTGACACTCTCCCCACTGCTGTTGATTGCTTTAATTCCATATCGATTTATACCCGGATGAACAGTATTATCCGAACAACTCTTGCTTGTTGTTGTTTTTAATAATTCAAATTGCCCTGTATTGGGATTTTGTTTATACACTTCGTAGCTGGTTGGTGTTCCGCAGCCGGAAGATGTTGAAACGCCCCATGAAACAGTTATTGAATATGAATTACCGGAAGCGGTGGGATTTGTTACGGGACATGGTCCATAATTTGTAGAACCACCACCACCACCAGCACTACCGCCGCTGGAAGGTGTTGTAGCGCTAGCATTGGAAGAATAAACACTTGAACCTGCGTTGTTTACCGACTTAATGTAGTAGTAGTAAGTTATGCCTGCGCTTAACCCTGTGTGAGTATACGAAGTGCCTGATACAGCTCCTGCTAATTGTTTAGTAGAAGAGGAGCCTACTTCATAGTATACCTCGTAGCTGGTCGCACCCGATACAGATCTCCACGAAACGCTGATACTGCTTGAAGACGTTGCTGATGCCGTTACGCCTGTGGGTGCAGAAGGAGCACTTCCACCGCCGCCATCACCGCTGCCGGACTGAGTTTTTGCAGAAGCGGAAGAAGAGTAGCTGCTCGCGCCTGCACTGTTGATCGCCTTAATGTAGTAGTAGTACGTTGTGTTTGCGCTTAACCCCGTGTGAGTATATGAAGTACCCGATACCGTTCCTGCTAATTTTTTAGAAGGAGAGGAGCCTACTTCGTAGTACACCTCATAGCTGGTCGCACCTGATACGGAGCTCCACGAAACACTGATAGTGCTTGAAGATGTTGCTGATGCTGTTACGCTTGTTGGTGCAGAAGGTGTTCTTCCATCGTTGTTGTTGTTGTTATTGTTGCTGTTACCGGAAGAATATTTGACGTAGGCAGATTCGCTAAAAGCGCTTCTAATTTCCGAAGATCCGTTTTCTTTGACCGCTACAATTTTGTAGTAATTTTCGCCGTCAAGAGGGCTCCAATCCTCGGAATACTCCTTCTCCTCGTCACCTATTTTTGTGTAAGAGCTGTTGGGAACGCTGGTGCGGCTGCGATACACCTCGTAGTAGGTTGCTCCCCGCACGCTGTTCCACGACAAAACAACGCATTGGCTGTTCGCACTTGCCGTTACACCTGTAGGGGCTGCAAGCGTAGCAGCATCGTTTTTTTCATCTTTGCCGCAAGAGGTGAACACAAGTCCGCCTGCAACGATAGTAAAGAAGAAACACAGCAGCGATTTTATGCTGAAATTCTTCCTACTCGTCTGGCTTTTCGGACACGTCCCATTTTTGAAATGGTCTCCAACTTCCACTGCTTTTTTATGTTGTTTAAAAATTGTTTTCATATTATATATAAATTTCAAAAAAAATATTTTCAGTTGTAATTTCAAAAACACACACAAATCAAATCAATAAAAAACTACTCATTGTTGTTTTTTTATTGCAATTTATGCAATCTTGAAAGTTCCCTCTACTCTTGTGGCTTTTCGTGGGAAGTAATCCGCCCGTTTTTTTGAGAGGGTACTGCTCCTCTTGCCGATTTGTAGCGGTGGTTGGGCTTCCACCCCACGCTTTTTCCTTTTAAAGGAATCATGTAACGGTTTGTGGCTCCGTGCTCGCTAACAGCGAGGTATATAAGAAGTGGACATAAAAATAGCGGAAAACCTGAGTTTCCCGCTATTGACGATACTTGGCGTAATCTTACGTAAAGAGGAACAAGCTACGTTTGTAACGTAAACATTAACTTTTTCTTCTTTGCGCTATCTTCAAATGCCAAATTTCACAATAGCAAAGAAAAAAGCCTAATGCTTTTTACTATGTTGCTTTATGTGTATGCGCCTACTGCGCTGTTATGCCATAAGCAATTTTTAATTTATTTGTTGCACCTGCAAAGATAAAACATTTTTCAATGCAGGAAAGATTTGTAAATAATTATTTTTTAGGGTAACAACACACTGTCAAAGTCAGGGTTGCTGCGCCTCGCTACCTACTGGAACATTCTCCTTAGCCTATCCATAAAGTTTTTCTCGCTGGGGTCGGGGTTTGGCTTGAAGTTGCTGGAGGTTAGCAGCTTCTCCATTGCTTTTTTCTCCTCTTTGTCCAGCTTTTTGGGAATCCAAACGTTCACGTACACCAGCAGGTCGCCCATTCCGTAGCGGTTGACCACAGGCAACCCCTTTCCGCTGAGGCGCAGGATAGACCCGGGCTGCGTTCCGGGCTTGATGGCAATTTTTGCTTTTCCGTCCACGGTGGGCACTTCGACGCTAACGCCCAAAGCGGCCTCTGCAACGCTGATGAAGAGGTTGTATATGAGGTTGCTTCCGTCGCGGATGAGGTCGTCGTTTTTTTCCTCCTCAATGACCACGAGCAGGTCGCCGTTTTGCCCGCCACGTCGAGCAGCGTTGCCCTTACCGTTGACGTTGAGCTGCATACCTTCGTACATTCCCGGCGGAATTTTGAAGGAAATTTCCTCCTCGCTCTGCACAATTCCGTTGCCGCTACAGGAGGGGCATGGCGTAGTAATGATGCGCCCCTCGCCGTGGCACTTCGGGCATACGGAGGTGGTTTGCATCCGCCCCAGCATGGTGTTTACCACGTGCGACACGTGCCCCGTTCCGTGGCAGGTATCGCACGTGGAAGTTGCATCCTTGCTCTTAGCGCCGCTACCGTTGCAGGCGTTGCAGGCCACCATTTTTTTAACTTTCAGCTTTTTCTCCACGCCGTGTACAACGTCCTTAAGCGAAAGCTTCACGCGCACGCGGATGTCTGAGCCGTAGCTGGTGGGGGCTTGAGCGTGGCGTCCGCCGCCGCCAAATCCGCCAAATGAGCTAAAGTGCGCTCCTCCGCCAAAAGCGCTCCCAAAAATATCTCCAAAGTTGGTGAAAATATCGTCCATAGAAAAGCCGTAGGATCCGCTGCCGCCGCCCATGCCAGCGTGCCCCAGGCGGTCGTATCGCTGGCGCTTTTCGGGCGTGCTCAGCACGTCGTATGCTTCTGCCGCTTCCTTGAACTTCTCTTCGGCCTCCTTGTTGCCGGGGTTTTTGTCGGGGTGAAATTCGATAGCTTTTTTGCGGTATGCTTTTTTAATGTCTTCGGCGGAGGCATTCCTGCCCACACCAAGAACTTCGTAGTAGTCTCGCTTTTCTGGCATTGCTCTATTTTAGTTAATTTACAGCTTGGGATATGTTTGGATTTTTGAACGGCGGGCTTTGCGTAAGGCTTACTCCCCCACCACCACCTTTGCGTAGCGGATTACCTTATCGTAGAGCTTGTAGCCTTTTTGCACAGTATCAATGACCTTGTTTTTCTGCGATTCGTCGGGTGCAGGGAGCTTGGTTACCGCATCGTGCAGGTCTGTATCGAAGGTAGCGCCCACAGGCGTTTCGATGGGTTTCAGCCCCTTTCCCTCGAGGTATGTCATCAGCTTTTGGAGGATGAGCGCAACGCCCTCGCGCAACGCCGCCACGTCCTCCGATGCTGCCGCTGCCTGAATAGCACGCTCAAAGTCGTCAACTACCGACAGCAGCCCCTTTATGGTATCCTCGCTTGCCGAGTGTATCAGCTCCATGCGCTCGCGGGCGGTACGCTTGCGGTAGTTGTCAAATTCGGCCACCAAGCGCAAGTACTTGTCCTGCGCCTCGGCGTACTTTTCTTCCGCAGAAGGCTCCATAGTAGCGGCCTCGCCGCTTGCCTCACACTCCTTTTCGCAGGAGCAGCTTTCGCCATTTTGTCCGTCGGCGGCCTGCCGGCTCACGCCATTTTTGCAGCTCTCGTCATTGCCACAGCAAATATCTTTTTCTTCACACATAAGCTTAATTCAAAAAAAATCAAAATTCTACAAGGCTACCCCCGCCGCAAAATGCAGCACAAGGCAGCGTATCGCCCTCACACCAGCAACTACCTTGCCAGCGAAAATGGTTGTGACAAAATGTCACCACATCAGCTTTCGGCGGCGCCCTGCTGCATGAGGTAGGCTTTGATAAAGTCCTGCAACTCGCCGTCGAGCACGGCCTGGGCGTTGGAGGTTTCGTGTTCGGTGCGGTGGTCTTTGACCATTTTGTAGGGGTGGAGCACGTAGCTGCGGATTTGCGACCCCCACTCAATTTTTTTCTTTTGGCCTTCTATTTCGTCCTGAACTTCGCGACGCTTGCGGAGCTCCAGCTCGTAGAGCTGCGAGCGAAGTATGCGCAGGGCGTTTTCCTTGTTTTGGAGCTGCGAGCGCGTTTCGGTGTTCTCCACCACAATGCCCGTTGGAACGTGGTAAAGGCGCACGCCTGTCTCCACCTTGTTGACGTTCTGGCCGCCCGCGCCGCTCGATCGGTAGGTATCCCACTTCACGTCGCCCTGATTCACCACAATCTCAATGGAATCGTCCACCGCAGGAGAGACAAAGACCGAGGCAAACGTGGTTTGTCGCTTGCCCTGCGCGTTGAATGGCGATATGCGCACCAGCCGGTGCACGCCGTTTTCGCTCTTGAGAAATCCGTAGGCGTACTCGCCCTCAAACTCAATGGTGACAGACTTTACGCCGACCTCCTCGCCGTCCTGCAAGTCGGAGATTTTGGTTTTGTACCCGTTAACTTCGCCCCAGCGCAGGTACATGCGCATGAGCATTTGCGCCCAATCGAGGCTTTCAGTGCCGCCCGCGCCGGAGTTGATTTTGAGGATTGCGCCCAGCTTGTCCTCCTCGCTGCGCAGCATGTTGCGCATTTCGAGGTCTTCGATGGCGCGCAGCGCCTTGGCGTACTGCTGCTCCACGTCGGCGTCGGAGGCTTCGCCCGTTTTGGCAAATTCGAGCAGCACGCCCAAATCGTCAACCTCCCGCTTCATTGCGCTGTACAGCGCTATCCATGCCTTGATGCCCGACACCAGCTTAAGCTGCTGCTCGGCCTTTTTTGCGTTATCCCAAAAGGCAGGATCGTGCGTTTTACCCTCTTCCTCCTCCAGCTGTCGTTGCTTTCTCTCAACGTCAAAGATGCCTCCATAGCGCATGTTCGCGCTTAGCCAGCTCTTTGGCTTGCTCGGTTGTTACCATTTTTTTGCTGTTTACATGTTTATTTTTGACGGC
The DNA here is from genome assembly GCA_031255195.1 of Prevotellaceae bacterium. Lineage (GTDB taxonomy): Bacteria > Bacteroidota > Bacteroidia > Bacteroidales > UBA932 > JAITMY01. Next base: position 7,725 of record JAIRSZ010000162.1, read on the forward strand.
ATTACCCCACCCGCCTTTTCAGGGCAAGGCGTACAAAGGTAGCAATCTTTTTCAGATTTCGCTCGAAAGATTTTGGGCGACATCAAATACGGAACATGCCCTTAATCCTCTAATCCTCGCCTTACTCCTGCAAGTACGTATGAAACCAATCGAGCAGCTCGGTGTGCCACACCACTGCATTTTGCGGTTTGGATACAAAGTGAGTTTCGTCGGGGAAAAAGAGCAGCTTGCTGGGTATTCCCTGTAGCTGCGCTGCGCTGAACGCCTGTAGCCCCTCGGTGTAGGGCACGCGGTAGTCGTGCTCGCCAACGCTTATCAGGATGGGGGTTGTCCACCGCTGCACCAGCTTGTGCGGCGACTTTTCGTAAACGCCAATCAGCTTTGGCCTTTTATCCCAATAGGGGCCTCCCATGTCGTAGTTCACAAAAAACGTTTCCTCCGTAGCGCCGTACATGCTCTCAAGGTTGAACATGCCGTTGTGCGCCGCCAGCGCCTTAAAGCGGTTGTTGTGCGTGCCCGCAAGGTAGTACACCGAGTACCCGCCGTAGCTTGCGCCCAGCGCGCCGAGCTTGGCTGCGTCTACGTAGCTTTCGGTCTTGAGCGCGTCGATAGCCGAGTAGTAATCCTGAATGTTTTGTCCACCGTAGTCGCCCGAAATTTGCGTTAGCCACGCCTTGCCGAAGGTTGGCACGCCGCGCCTGTTGGGGGCAACCACAATGTACCCCTGCGCCGCCAGCAGCTGCATGTTCCAACGCCAACTCCAGAATTGGCTTACGGCGCTCTGCGGCCCGCCCTGGCAGTAGAGCAAGGCCGGATATTTCTTTTCAGGGTCAAAGTTGGGCGGGAAAATAATCCACGTGAGCATTTGCTTGCCGTCGGTGGTTCTTATCCACCGCTCCTCCACCCGGCCAAACCTCAGGTTGTCGTAGATATGCTTGTTGGTGGTGGTAATTTGTCGGCTGATGCTGTCGGTTGTGCTGATGAGGAAGAGCTCCGGCGCCATGCTCATGCTCATGCATCGCCCCACGGCTACGCCGTTTTGGGCAACCACGCCGGTGTAGTCGTGCGCTCCGTGCGTTACCTGCGCAACCGTACCCTCGCCAATGCCGGCTCGATACACCTGGTAGGTAGCGTTGACGCCGCTCACGAAGTAAAGCGCGCTATTGCCGTCCCAGCACATGGTGGTAGCGCCTTCCTCCGTATCCTTTGTTACCTCCTCCACCTGTCCGGTTTCAAGGTATAGCACCATGAGGCGATTTTTGTCGCTTTCGTAGCCGGGCGTTGCCATGCTCAGCCACGCCAGCTTGAGGCCGTCGGGCGAAATGAGCGGGTGGCGGTCGTAGCCCATGTTGCCCTCGGTGAGGTTTTCGGCAGTACCGGTTTCCGTATCGTAGCGGTAGATATCGGAGTTGGTGCTCACGGCGTACTCCTTACCCACCATTTTTTTGCTGGCGTAGTAGATGTATCGCCCCGCAGCATCCCAGCACACGTCGCTGATGCTAAAGTCGGAGGCCATAGGGGTATCCCAGGCCTCGCCTTCGTTGATGTCCTTCTCGCCCACTATCGTTCCGTAAGCAAACCCCGAAACAAAGATGTGGCAGTACGACCCGTTGTCCCACGTATCCCAATGACGGTACATGAGGTCGCTGATGACGCGCACGTTTGCCTTGGGCAAGTGCGGGTAACGCTCGGTAAGGGGTTTGCCCACCTGAACATTTTTGACGTACAGCACCCTGTTGCCCTTGGGCGAAAACTCAAACGATTTAACGCCGTCCGATACGTCGCTCAGCTGCTTTGCCTCCTGCTCCCTGTCATCCGGCTTGATTTCCCATATCTGCGCCGAGCCGCTTCTGTCGGAGATGAAGCGAATGGCCTTACCGTCGGCGCTCCAGCGAGGATTCGACTCCGAGCCTTGCTCGTCGGTAAGCTTTACGGGGACATCTTCTCCGCCCAGGGAGATAAGGTAGAGGTTGGCTACGCCCTTGTTCTCCGACAGGTTGTAGTGCCTTACGCAGTACACAATCCGGCTGCCGTCGGGCGAAATTTGCGGATCGCTCACCTGACCGAACTTCCACAGGATTTCGGGGGTAAGAATACCCCGATTTTTTTCTTCCTGCGTGAGCTGGTTGTCAAGCTGAAACAGCTCATCGGGCTTCTCGCCGCTACATGCTGATAAAGCAGCTAACGCCATAGCTGCACAAAGTTTAAGCTTTCGCATATCTTATCAATATTTGTCATTTATTTTTGGGTTAACTATTTAGCGGCGGTGGCTTTCATTTTCTCCGACGCCTCCACTGCATTTATTTGCAAATCATTGTAAGCTATCACTTCCTCCTTGCTCTGCGCTCTGCAAAGCCTCTTCTCTACTCTGCCCACTGCTCCCTGAATTGAATCGGCGAACGCTCCGTACATATTCCTTGCAGAAGCCGCTTATCATCAAGTCGGGCAGCCTGTGGCTATTTTCCACTGCCCGTAAGGGTGAATTTGTGCACAACAAGCTTCGTGTCTATGTTTACCACGAGCTATGCCTGAAACGACAGCTGTTTTTTTCATGCTATCCTAACGGTATAACTAAACGGTATAACCATGCAAATCAAAGGTTGGCAATATTTTTTAGAGCAATCTACTCTCCTACGGAGAGGAAGTGCTGGCGAGGGCTGCACGGAACAACTCTTTCTACCATTGATTCGCATATATTAAGATTTTTTGCCCGTGCAAAGGTAGTAAAAAGTCAGGATTCTGGGCAACCTTACTTTACAAAAAAACTTTTGACGAAAACTGTTTAGCTACTTACCAGATGATATTCACTACATTATCAAAAATCCTGCGGCTCGATTTAAAAAAATTGCAGAGCTGATTTTCTGTAAAAATTTTCCTGCATTTTGTACTCTCAAATAAACTTGCTACATTTGCAGCCTCCAATAAGGCAATGCCCGGGTGGCGGAATTGGTAGACGCGCTGGTCTCAAACACCAGTGATAGCAATATCGTGCCGGTTCGATCCCGGCCTCGGGTACAGCAGCAATCTATTACTTAAGTTCTCCTGCCGTCGGCTGGCTTCGGGAGGCTTCTTTAAAAAAAACAGGCAATGCCACTACAGCGATTTTACGGATTCTTTTACCACTATCAGCGCACGCATGGCGGGGTTGAGCGAGTTCGTATTGGCTGAAAAAAGTATGCTATCGTAAAAAAATCCCGCGCCTCCGGTTGCGGGATTTTTTTGTGATGTCATGCTCACTGCCAAGTCCGCAAACTTTGGGTTACGGTCGGAGAGAGCGCTCCGTGTGGTCATTCCTTACATTCGCATGATGTTTATGTTTTTTAATTTTTAATTCTCAATACCTGATTTAAAATGGCACCCCCAAAAAGAGTGGCTATACAGGGCGTTGCAGGCGCTTTTCACGAGCTGGCTGCCCAAAAATTTTTCGGTAAAAACATTGAGGCGGTGGAGTGCGACACCTTCCGCGAGCTGGCGCAAAAGCTGCGCGCAAGCGAGGTTGACGTTGCGGTGATGGCCATAGAAAACACCATTGCCGGTACGCTGCTGCCCAACTACTCGCTCATCAACGAGTTTGACCTGAAGGTGGTAGGCGAGGTCTACCTGCACATTGAAATGCAGCTGATGGCGCTGCCGGGCGTGCCCCTCTCGCAGATAGCGTACATACACTCGCACCCCATTGCCATTGCGCAGTGCCGCGAGTTCCTCGATACCCTGCCGCCAACGGTTACCGTGGTGGAGAAGAACGATACGGCCGAATCGGCGCAGCTGATTATAGCAAACAAGCTTGCGGACACCGCCGCCATTGCCGGAAGGCTGGCCGCCGAAATGTACGGGCTGCACGTTATTGCAGAGGACATTCACACCTGCAAGCAGAACTTCACCCGCTTTCTTGCGCTGAGCCGCGAGCCGTGCCGGAGCGACTCGAACAACAAGGCCTCGCTTTGCTTCGAGGTGGTGCACCGCAGCGGCTCGCTGGCGCATGCGCTCGGCATTTGGGCTAAGCACGGCATAAACCTCACCAAGATTCAGTCAGCGCCAATCATCGGGAAACCTTACCAATACCGGTTTTACGTTGACCTGGAGTGGAGCAGCCGCGAAGCCTACCGCCAAGCAATGGCCGAGGTGTCGGCCTGCACCACCAACCGGAACATGCTGGGTGAGTATGCGCGAAACAGCTGGGAGGACGAAACTTCTAAAATCTAAAAATCTAATGGTTGTATCATTTGTAGGCGTTGGACTAATTGGCGGCTCGGCAGCTATTGCGCTCCGCAAGCGCGGATTTGCCACGCGGCTTGTCGGGGTTGACTGCAACCCCCAACACGCGGAGCTTGCGCTTTCTCTGAACTTGGTGGACGAAACGCTGCCCCTGGACGAGGCCGTGAAGGAGGCCGACCTGGTGGTGTTGGCAGTGCCGGTAAACGTTGCGCGGGAGCTCCTGCCGCGCATCCTGAGCCTGCTGCGAGAGGATGCCGTGCTGGTTGACATGGGGTCGACCAAGAGCGAGGTATGCACCCTTGCCCGAACGCACAGCAAGCGTTCGCAGTACGTGGCCTCGCACCCCATGGCGGGCACGGAATACTCCGGCCCGACGGCGGCAGCTGACGGACTCTTTGACGGGAAAAAGGCCATTGTGTGCGAGCAAAATCTAAGCGCCGACTTTGCGCTGAACAGGGCGCTCGCCATGTACCGAAACCTCAACATGGAGGTGCTTTTTTACACCAACCCGGAGGCGCACGACAGGCATGTGGCCTACGTGTCGCACATATCGCACGTGAGCTCGTTCATGCTGGGGCTGACGGTGCTGGAGGTCGAAAAAAGCGAAAAGCACATCCTTGACCTTGCCGGAACGGGGTTTGAATCGACGGTGCGGCTGGCAAAAAGCTCGCCCGTAACGTGGACGCCAATCTTTCTCCAAAACGCGGCGAGCGTGTCGCACGCCCTGGAAAAGTACATCGAAAACTTGCAGCGTTTCAAGGTTTGCATTGATACGCACAACGCCGATGGTATCAATGCGCTGATTGCCGAAGCCAATAAAATTGAGAAAATCATCAAGTAGCGCGAATCAAAGGGTGAAAATCGCGGCGGTGTTCTGCAAACAAAGCAGGCGTGCGTTAGATTTATCACCCTGCACTTGTGTATCTGGGGTTTTTCATCTAATTTTGCACCTTAACCTTACACTACTTGTATTTTATGCGTTTATCGACAAGCTTTTTTGAGCGCGATGTGCTGCAGGTGGCTCCCGATTTGCTGGGAAAATACATTGTCCGGCAAATTGACGGGGAAACAACAAAGCACCGCATAGTAGAAACCGAGGCGTACCGAGGCGAGGAGGATTTGGCCTGCCACGCCAGCAAGGGACGCACGCCCCGCACAGACGTTATGTACCGCAGGGGCGGCATGGTGTACGTGTACTTCATCTACGGTATGCACTACATGCTCAACTTTGTTACCGCCGCCGAGGGCGAGCCGCAGGCTGTGCTCATCCGCGCCGTCGAAAATGCCGTAGGGCCGGGGCGCGTGAGCAAGCTGCTGCAAGTGGATAAAAGCTTTTACGCCGAAGATTTGGCCTCCTCCACGCGCATCTGGGTGGAGGACGGCGGCGAGCCTGCGCCGAAAGTAAAAACGGACAAGCGCGTAGGCATTGGCTACGCAGGAGCTTGGAGGGACAAGCCGTGGCGGTTTATAACCCCTACCCTCGCCCGCTCCTGACCGTCCGCCATTTTGTGTTGTTCTTAATTTGTTTTTTTTTATTCTCAACTATACCCGTCTTATTTTCTTTTTTATTTTATGCAAGACAAACTACACACGGCTTTGGCGCAGCGAATATTGGTGCTGGACGGCGCAATGGGCAGCCTCATTCAGCGCTACCGCCTGGGCGAGGAAGATTTTCGAGGAGCGCAGTTCAAAGATAGCGCTCACAACCAAAAAGGCAACAACGATTTGCTCTGCCTCACCCAACCCCACATCATACGCTCGGTGCACGAGCAGTATCTGGCGGCAGGCGCGGACATTATTACAACCAACTCGTTCAACGCAAACGCCATATCTATGGCCGACTACGCCATGCAGGAGCAGGTGTACGCCATAAACCTTGCCGCCGCGCAAATAGCCCGCGAGGTCGCCGACGTGTACACCGCAAAAAAACCGGAGCAACCCCGCTTTGTTGCCGGATCCATTGGACCAACCAACCGCAGCGCCTCCATGTCGCCGGACGTGAACAACCCTGCCCTGCGCACCGTTACCTTCGACGACCTGGTGGCGGCATACGCCGAGCAAATTGCTGCGCTGGACGAAGGCGGCGTGGACGTTCTCCTGTTTGAAACGGTGTTCGACACGCTCAACGTAAAGGCCGGACTCTACGCCGCTGCCGCCCACGTGCAGGGCGGCGGACGACCCATTCCCGTCATGGCGTCGGGCACTATTACCGACGCCAGCGGCCGCCTGCTGTCAGGACAAACGCTGAGCGCTTTTATATGCTCCATTGCGCACGCCAACCTGCTTAGCATCGGGCTGAACTGCGCGCTTGGGGCGGAGCAGCTGCGCCCGTTTGTGGAGGAGCTGTCGCGCACTGTAGGCTGCATGGTGAGCGTGCACCCCAACGCCGGCCTGCCCAACCAGCTGGGACAGTACGACCAGACAAAGGAGGAAATGGTGGACATCGTAGAAGAGTACATGCGGCACGGATGGGTAAACATTGTGGGCGGATGCTGCGGCACAACGCCGGAGCACATTGCGCTGCTGGCGCAGCGAGCGCCCAGACACAAGCCTCGTCCGGCGGCGGGCTGCGGCGACGGGCTGCGGCTTGCAGACAACACCTCGCTGACGGTGTGCGGGCTGGAAACGCTAAGGGTGGACAAGTCGAGCAACTTCATCAACATCGGGGAGCGCACCAACGTGGCAGGCTCAAAAAAATTTGCGCGGCTAATTCGCGAAAACCGGTACGACGAAGCCATATCCATTGCCCGACGGCAGGTAGAAAGCGGAGCGCAAATCATTGACGTTTGCATGGACGACGCTATGCTCGACTCCTCCTCGGCAATGGTAAAATTTCTGAATCTGATAGCCTCCGAGCCGGAGATAGCAAAAGCGCCGACAATGATAGACTCCTCGAAGTTCGAGGTGATAGAGGCAGGGCTAAAGTGCGCTCAGGGAAAATCCATCGTCAACTCCATCAGCCTGAAGGAGGGCGAAGATGAGTTTTTGCGCAGGGCGCAGCTCATTCGGCGGTACGGCGCGGCGGCGGTGGTGATGCTTTTCGACGAGCAGGGGCAGGCCGACGCCTGCGAGCGCAAAATAGAGGTAGCCGAACGCAGCTACAGGCTGCTCACGCAAAAAATCGGATTCCCGCCCCAGGATATTATCTTCGACCCAAACGTTTTGGCCGTAGGAACAGGCATTGCCGAGCACAACAGCTACGCCGTGAGCTTCATCGAAGCCTGCCGGTGGATACGGGAAAATCTTCCGCATGTCAGCATTAGCGGGGGCGTGAGCAACCTGTCGTTCTCGTTTCGCGGCAACGATACCGTGCGCGAAGCCATGCACTCCGTCTTTCTGTACCACGCAATAAAGGCCGGCATGAGCATGGGCATTGTCAACGCCGGACAGCTGCAAGTGTACAGCGAGATTGAGCCTCGCCTGCTGGAGCTGGCCGAAGACGTGGTGCTCAACCGCCGCCCCGACGCCACCGAAAGGCTCGTAGCTTACGCAGAAGAGCACCGCGGCGAAAATCAGGGCGAAAAACCGGCAACGCAGGAGCTGCTGTGGCGGCAGGCAAGCGTGGAGGAGCGCCTAAAGCACGCGCTGGTAAAGGGCGTGGAAGATTTTTTGGACGAAGATATTGCCGAAGCGCTGAAAAAGTACACGCCGCTGGAGGTCATTGAAAAGCCGCTGATGCTGGCCATGGGCGCTGTTGGCGACCTGTTCGGCAGCGGAAAAATGTTTTTACCGCAGGTCATAAAGAGCGCCCGCGTGATGAAGAAAGCTGTTTCGGCGTTGCAACCCCACATAGAGGCAGTCAAGGCGGCGGCAAGCGACGGCAAGCGTCCGGCTGCGCCCGCCAAGGTGCTGCTGGCCACCGTAAAGGGCGATGTGCACGACATTGGGAAAAACATCGTAAGCGTGGTGCTCGCCTGCAACGGATTTGAAATCATAGACCTCGGCGTGATGGTACCGTCGGAAAAAATCATTGAAATGGCGCTGGCCAACAAGGTTGACGTGGTTGGGCTAAGCGGGCTGATAACGCCGTCGCTGGAGGAGATGGAGCACGTTGCGGGCGAAATGCACCGCCGCAACCTTCGCATCCCGCTGATGGTGGGCGGCGCAACCACCAGCGAGCTGCACACGGCGGTGAAGCTGGACGCGCAGTACCCCAACGGCGTTTCCTACGTCAAGGACGCTTCGCGGGCAGCCGCAGCGGTGCGCAGCCTCACGCAGGAAAATCTCCGCGAGGCGGCAACGCAGCAGCAGGCCGAGCGCTACCGCGAGCTCCGCAGGCAGCACGAGGAAGCCTGCCGAAAAAAGGAGTTTCTGAGCCTTTCGGAAGCTCGCTCCAACAAGCTCAACATCGATTGGCGTCATGAGAAGATAGCGCCGCCAAACACCACGGGGGTAACCGTTCTGCGCGACATATCGACCTCGACGCTTGCCCCGTACATTGATTGGACAATGTTTTTTTACGCCTGGGATACCAAAGGCCGCTACCCCGACATTCTGGAGCACCCGGAAAAGGGCGCTGCCGCACGCCAGCTGCACGACGACGCTACCCGTATGCTCAGCCGCTTAGACGGCGAGCTGTCGATTCAAGCGGTGGTGGGAATTTTCCCCGCCGCCTCGGAGGGCGACGACATTGTGGTGTACAACGAGCAGCGCACGCAGACCATCGCCGTGCTGCCCATGCAGCGCACGCTGCTCAAGCGCGACGACGGGCAGCCCAACTTTTCGCTGGCCGACTTTGTTGCGCCAAAGGATACCGGCGTTCACGACTACATCGGCGTTTTTCTGGTGTCGGTAAAGCCCAACGCCCCGCTCCCGCAGCACCATCGGGCTGTCGGCGACGACTACAGCGCCCTGCTGGTGGAAACGCTCTGCGACCGCTTAGCCGAGGCCTGCACCGAACGCCTGCACGAGCAGGTGCGAAAAGACATCTGGGGATACGATAGCGACGGGCTGCGGAGCAGCAGGGAGCGGGGTATTCGCCCGGCGGTGGGCTACCCCTCATACCCCGACCACAGCCAGAAAGCTGCGCTTTTTGCCCTGCTCGACGCTACGACGCTTACCGGCGTAACGCTCACCGAAAGCTACATGATGACGCCCGCCTCGTCGGTTTGCGGCATAATGCTGGCAAGCCCGCACGCGCGGTATTTTCGGGTGGAAAAAGCATAGCTGTCTCTCTCACTGTCGGTTTTTGATACCGACACAGCCAACGGCTGTTGTCCTGCGGGCATGTTTTTTGGGATTTGTAGGGGCAGGGGTTGCCTGCCCTATGGTCGCTTGCCATCGCGTATACGGGTTGAGGTTCCTCCGCTTCGCTCGCTCGTGCCTCGCGCGCTACGCTGCGGAATGACGACGACGCGTGAGGGAGAAAGGGTGGCGTTTGGAGGTTTAGTAATACGACAATTTGAACGACTAAACCTTCCGCAAAGGTAATCATACTTGCAACTGCGCTGTGTTTTCCGAAAGATAATGCTACCTTTGCGGGGCAAATGGGGGCAAACAACGCCCTAAAACGTCTATGGAAAAGGTAAATTTACAAAGAATTGACAGCAATAGGGCGGAATACATGCTATTGAAGAATGACAGCAGCTACGTAGATGTACGATTTAATGAACGTACAGGCGGGCTGTTAGCCATTCATAGGGAGCACCACTTTGACCCAACAATAGGAAAATTTGGACTCCCGCGTGGTGATTACGCAACAATTGCTGCCGAGGAGCTGTACCAGCCCGGAAACTGTGTTCTCTTAGAGTCCGAAACATCGTCATACGGCATAAAAGGATCTGAAGGACTGCTTGATAGGGAGAAATTTGACATTAAAGGCGTAGAAGGAACGGGGAAAAGAAACATTGAATATAAAATTTACAATGCAAGTGAGAAAGGTGCAAAGATAGCCGTTTTATATTACCACGACAAAAGTGTATTTTCAGCGCAAAATATCGTTGACGGGTATAGCTCCTACTTAAGAAATTCCAAAAGCAAAAAAATAAAAACCGTTTACTATATACTTGATGGTGAATTGTATAAGGTAAACATATAAGTAAAAATGCCGGTGATTTACCGGCATTTTGTCGGTTTAGGACTGCCCGAAGCATGAACCCTAATCCGGTGAACGACCCGGGACTCGAACCCGGCGTTTGCCTTGAACAACTCGCCCTATAATTACGCTACAAATATACAACCGATTTTTGAAAAAAAAAATATCCCCATCGCCGATGACGGATAGCGTGAAAAAGCAGGACAACAGCCCGTCGCGTATACGGGCTGAGTTTCCTCCGCTACGGTGCGCTATACCTCATTTATCCTTCGAATCCTTGAATCTTGGTAGTAGCAGACCGTTTAATGTTATATAACAGCATTGGTTGTGCTATGATTGCGAAACGTAAAAATATGCCTACCTTTGTTGCACATGATTGAGTAACAATGATTTTTATTGCATACGTTATGATGGCTATTGCCATCTTTAGCATTGCGTTTGGCATATACTCAATTAGCTACCTGAAAAAAAACAAGACCAACGCCGAATAACTCTTTTGGCTAACGTGCTCCGCTGCGGAATGACGGCGACGACGACGACGACGACGCGGGGGAGAGAAGGAACAATGCTGCATTTGCGAACTTCATACCGTCCATGTTTGTACTCCCATTTTCGTGCGTTTACCTCCTTTTTGCTAAAAAAAGTGGAAATTTCCAACTTTTTTTTACTACCTTTGCCGCCGGATTTGAGGTAAACAGCAATAATGAAATTTCTGACAACCATACTATGCGCCTACATTCTGCTCGTTTCGGCAGCGCCCTGCTGTTTTGACGGCGAGCTAAGCGGGTATGGCGTTCCGGCGGAGCAGCAGTCAACCGGTGCGGATTCGCACTCCGATTGCTCCGATATGTGTTCGCCTTTCTGCATCTGCAACACCTGCGGCGGATTTTCTGTTATGCTCTCAACCTGCGTTTGCCTGCCCGAGCAGGAAATTTCGGCTGTATGCTACAGCTTCTTTCCGGCAACCTACTCTTTTCTTTTCCCCAAGGGATTTTGGCAGCCTCCCAGACTTTAAAGTATAGCGCACACTTTTTACTTTGAACTTTCGCAGGACACACGCCACCGCGCGTGTGCCTTGGCCATTCGTGCTACACTTTAAATGTCAAATTAACATGTTTCAAAAATTAATCAAATTTTCAATAGACAACAAGTTGGCAGCCGGCGTGCTGACGATAGCCCTCGTCATTTGGGGCGCATACTCGCTTTCGCAGCTGCCTTTCGACTCAACGCCTGACATAACGAACAACCAGGTGCAAGTCATCACCCTCTCGCCTTCGCTCGGAACTCAGGAAGTGGAGCAATTCATTACTACGCCCATAGAAATGTCGCTGGCGAACATTCCACGGGTGGTTGAACGCCGCAGCATTAGCCGCAGCGGTCTGTCGGTTATTACGCTCGTCTTTAAGGAGGACGCTGATATTTATTGGGCGCGGCAGCAGGTCAGCCAGCAGCTCAAAGAGGCAGAAGAAGTCATCTCCAAAGATATGGGCAGCATCGGACTTGCGCCGATTACTACAGGGTTGGGTGAAATTTACCACTACACCATCCGCGCTGCAAAAGGGTACGAGGAGAAGTACTCGCTGACCGACCTGCGCACAATGCAGGATTGGATTGTGCGCAAGCAGCTGTCCGGTACGGAAGGCGTTGCAGAAGTGAGCGGCTGGGGCGGCTTCGTCAAGCAGTACGAAATCGCCGTCAACTCCGACAGGCTGAACGCAGTCGGCGTAACCATCCCGGAGATATACGCCGCCCTCGAAAACAACAACGAGAACACCGGCGGAAGCTACATCGAGCAGTACAGCAACCAATACTTCATTCGCGGGCTGGGACTTGTTAATTCGCTGGAAGACGTAGAGCAAATTCCGGTTAAAACCGTAAATGGAATGCCAATACTTGTGCGCGATGTGGCCAAGGTGCAGTTCGGCAGCGCCACCCGCTACGGCGCAGTTACGCGCAACGGCGAGGGCGAGGTTGTGGCCGGCATTACCCTGATGCTGAAAGGCGAAAATTTTCAGCAGGTTATCAAAAACGTGAAGGAACGCTTGCAGCAGGTGCAAAAGAGCTTGCCCGAAGGCGTGATCATTGAGCCGTTTATCGACCGCACGCAGCTGGTGAGCCGTGTAACGAATACTGTGGCCAAAAACCTGCTCGAGGGCGGGCTAATCGTCATTTTTATCCTTGTGCTGTTTTTGGGGAACTTCCGCGCAGGCTTTGTGGTAGCCTCCGTCATTCCCCTTTCCATGCTGTTTGCCTTCGGGATGATGCGCGTGTTTGGCGTAAGCGGCAACCTGATGTCGCTCGGCGCAATTGACTTCGGGCTGATTGTCGACGGGGCGGTAATTATTGTTGAAGCCGTTTGCCACCACCTGTACGCTGTTCGGGGCAAAGCTTCCCTTGCGCCCGCATCTGCCGTAATTTCCCAAAAGGAGATGGATTTGAAGGTGTACGATTCTGCCTCAAAAATCCGCAACAGCGCGGCGTTTGGCGAAATAATCATTATGATTGTTTACATTCCGCTCTTCACCCTGGTTGGCATCGAGGGAAAAATGTTTCGCCCAATGGCAATGACCGTATTTTTCGCTATCCTCGGCGCATTCATTCTGTCCCTTACCTACGTGCCAATGGCGAGCGCGCTATTTTTAAGCAAAAAAACGGAGCGCAGGCGGAACATCTCCGACCGGATAATGGACAAGCTTCAGGCGTGGTATCGTCCTGCCATAACCAAGAGCTTGAATTGGAGTAAAACGCTTATTGCGAGCATGGTTGTGCTGTTTGCTATTAGCTTGCTTGTGTTTAGCCGCATGGGTGGCGAGTTTATTCCGAACTTGGAGGAAGGCGATTTTGCAGCAGAGGCAAGCATGGTGCAGGGGACGTCGCTAACCCAAATGGTGAAAACGGCAACGCAGGCCGAAAAAATCCTGAAAGGGCAATTCCCCGAAGTAAAGCAGGTGGTTACCCGCATTGGCAGCGCAGAAATTCCCACCGACCCGATGCCCATTGAGCGTGCCGATATGATGATTGCCCTGACCCCCAAAAAGGAGTGGAAGTCGGCCAAAGCTAAGGAGGCGCTCATGGATAAAATGGAGGAGGCGTTGAGCGTAATTCCGGGTCTGGAGGTAGAGATGACGCAACCAATACAAATGCGCACCAACGAGCTGATTACCGGCATTAAGCAGGACGTGGCCATTAAGATTTACGGCAACGACCTGGAGACGCTTACCGCCTCTGCCCAAAAGGTGGCTTCGCTGATTGGCCGAGTGGAGGGCGTTACCGAGCCGTTTGTAGAAAAAGTTACCGGCCTGCCGCAAATTCAGGTAGTCTACAGCCGCGACAAGCTCGCCAAGTACGGAATATCGGTCAAAGACGCCAACTCGGTGCTGGAAACGGCTTTTGCCGGAAAGGAGGCTGGTTTTGTGTTTGAGGAAGACCGCCGATTTTCGCTTGTTTTGAGGCTGGAAAATGACTTGCGCAACGATATTTCCTCGCTGGAAAACTTGTACCTGACCTTGCCCGGCTCCGGCGCAACCATTCCGCTCTCGCAAGTTGCCGAAATAAAGTACCGAGACGCTCCGGCGCAGGTAACGCACGAAAACGGGCAACGCCGCATTTACGTGGGCTTCAACGTGCGCGGCCGCGACGTGCAGAGCACAGTTTTCGACATACAAAACATCCTCGACAGGGAGCTGAAGTTGCCCGCAGGCTACTACTACACCTACGGCGGGCAGTTCCAGACCTTGCAGGAGGCCAAAGACCGCCTGATGGTTGCCGTTCCGCTGGCGCTGCTTTTAATCCTGTTTTTGCTTTACGCCACCTTAAAAAGCGTGCGTGAATCGCTGTTTGTTTTTTCTGCCATCCCGCTTTCGCTTATCGGCGGAATTTGGGCGCTGTGGCTGCGGGACATGCCGTTCAGCATATCGGCGGGCGTTGGCTTCATTGCGCTGTTTGGCGTTGCCGTTCTGAACGGCATTGTGCTCATAGGGCAGCTCAACGCCTTTGAAAAAGAGGGAATGGCGGACATTAATGAGCGAATCATCAAGGGTTGCATGGTGCGGCTTCGTCCGGTGCTGATGACGGCCTTGGTTGCCTCGCTCGGCTTTTTACCGATGGCGCTCTCCACCAGCGACGGCGCAGAGGTGCAGCGACCGCTGGCAACCGTTGTTATCGGCGGGCTGCTCACGGCTACCGCGCTGACGCTGTTTGTGCTGCCGAGTATCTACAAAGTGTTTGCAAAAAAACAGGTCTCGATTCGACCGGTATAAAACAGCAATGAACGAGCATCAAACAAAAGTAGCTGACAAAATAGCCTTTGCGATAAACCTTTGCATCCTTTGCGGTTAAAATATTTTTTACCGCAATGTTCGCAAAGAATTTCGCAAAGAACGCAAAGCATAAAACTGAATATTAACGCTCAAAATGGGCATAGAAAATTTGAGAAAAATGAAATCAAAAACAGTAATCACTATTTTTTCGCTGATTTTTGCCCTGCAAATTTCGGCGCAGGAAGTAAAAAAATCCTTGCAGGAATGTATCGACATTGCGATGCAAAACAACCTGACCTTGCAGTCGGGCAAAATAGCAGTCGAGCGGGCAAAGGCGCTGCAAGGCACGGCGTTCAACATCGACAAAACGCAGCTGTCGCTGAGCCAAGACCCCACCTCAGGCGGTAGCCCCGACAACAGCATGTCGGTAAGCCAAACCTTCGACTTCCCGACGGTTTACGCCTCCCGCCACAGCCTGCTAAAGGCCGAAACCGGCGTGGAGCGGAGCAACCTGGAGGTAACCCGCAACGAACTCGTCCGGCAAATTTCGAGCATCTACTGCCAGCTGCTTTACGCACGGGAAAACATCGGCATACTGCAAGTGCAGGACAGCATTTACGGAAAGTTCGTTTTTCTTGCAACGGCAAAATTCAAGGCGGGCGAAACCAACCGCCTCGAGCAGATGAACGCCGAGCGGCTGTACAGCGAAAATAAAATCGCGCTGCACCAGGCAGAAAAGGACTACCAAAGCGCGCAGCTGGCCTTGCAGCGGTGGCTAAATACGGATGAGCCGGTAAACCCCGCCGAAACAACAATGACGGTCATGGAGGCGGCCTACCCGCCGGACGACTTCGACCCGAGCCAAACGCCCGTGAGTCGGGTATTTGAGAGCAAAAAGGCTGTCGCCGAAAAATCGCTGAGCCTGGCGAAGCAGGAATTTTTGCCGAGCTTAAGCTTCACCCTGCGCAGCCAGCTTCTAATATCGGGATTCAACCCGTACAACATTCAAAGGGAGCGATTTGCCAACGGGAATTTTATGGGATTTGAAGCCGGTATCGGCATACCGCTGTTTTTTGGAGGGCAAAGAGCAGAAGCAAAGGCCGCCAAGCGCGAGGTGGAAATGCTCAAGGTGCAGCAGGAGGATGCGCTGCTGTCGCTGGACAGGGAGTTCCAAATTGCCCTGAACGAGTACGTAAAGGCCAAGAATACGCTTGATTACTACCAAACGCAGGGCAACGCGCAGGCGGAGGAAATCAGCCGAATGTCGCAGCTCTCCTACGAAAAGGGCGAAATAGGGTACATTGAGTACATCCAAAATCTGAAAACCGCTGCCGAGCTGCACCTACAGTTTGCCGATGCGGTAAACACTTACAATCAATCTGTTATCACAATCAACTATTTACAAGGACATAGCAAATAAAAAAAAATTATGAAAAAAGTTAGACTCATACCAGCCATAGCGCTGGCTTCCGCGCTGGTAGCATCCTGCGGACAAAGCCCCAAAAAGCAAAGCGGCGAAGAATCGCACGAGCACGGCGAAGAAATCACCCTGACCGAGGCGCAAATGAAGACCGTTGACATTCAGCTGGGGAAAATCGAAATGCGCGACCTAAACAGCGTAATCCGCGTGAACGGCCAGCTTGACCTTGACCCGCAAAAAAAGGCGGAGGTAACGTCGCTTACGAGCGGAATAGTAAAGCAGGTGCTTGTTACCGAGGGTAAGTTTGTATCGGCAGGGCAGGCGTTGGCCTACCTCGAAAACACAGAAATTGTGGAGCTGCAAAAAAATTACCTCGTTTTGAAGAAGGAAACGCTGATTTCCGAGCAGGAGTACAGCCGACAAGAGGAGCTGTCGGCGCAGGGAGCGGGCGTGCAAAAATCCTTGCAGCAGGCCGCCGCCACCTACGAAATCACAAAGGCGCAGCTGGCCGGACTCGAAAAGCAGCTCCGACAGCTTTCCATCAGCCCGGAGCAGGTCTCAACGGGCAACATGGCAACGCAAATCCCGCTTCGCTCGCCAATTGCCGGCTACGTGAACAAAATCAACGTCAGCACGGGCAGCTTTGTGGACATGCAAACCTCGCTGATGAGCATTACCGACAACTCTGGTATTCACTGCGACGTCAAAATTTTTGAAAAGGACATCAACCTTATTCGGATTGGCCAGGAGGTGAGCATTATGCTGACCAACCAGCCTTCGAAAATGCTAAAAGGTGAAATCCATGAAATCAACAAGTCGTTTGAGGACGACACAAAGGCAATACTTGCCCACGTCACCCTGAAAACGAAGACCGACGCCAAGCTGCTGCCCGGCATGTACGTGACCGCCCTAATCAACACCGGCAGGCAAAAAACCGCCTCCGTCCCCAACGACGCTATTGTGAGCAAGGACGGGAAGAAGTACATTTTCGTTCTGGAGGAGGACAAAGACGGTGAAAGCGAGGCGGAGGAGAACGGCGACGAGCACGGTAAATCATTCCACTTTTCTGCCGTTGAGGTAGTTACGGGCGTTAGCGAGCTGGGCTATACGCAGGTAACGCCGGTGGGCGAGTGGGACGAAAACGCTACAATCGTCAAGTCCAACGCCTTTTACGTTGGCTCAATGAGCACGGAGCATGGCGAGCACGGCCATTAGCAGAAGGAGCGTAGTATGAATTTTATGGGCAAAAAGTATATTTTTCCAAAACTCTGCTTATATTTGCAGCCTGACATGGTTATATAATTTTTTGGATGCTAAAATGCAACTAACAAACCGTAAACAAATTCTCATTACGCTCGGGCTGATTGTAGCTGTGGCGGCGCTGCTGCTTGCCTTTGGCCGATCGCTGCTGACGAGCGCCACCGACTTTGGCTTCATTGACGCCAACAAGGTTTGCCGCATTTCCATTTCCGACGGCGAGCGGCAGGTTCAGCTGCGACTGCGCAGCGACACATGGTACATCAAGGGCGATCGGGTGGCGCAGCAGGAGCGCGTTGCCGACGCCCTGTTTGCGCTGCAAATGCTACAGGTAAAGTACCCCCTGCCGGACGAGCTCAACGAGGCTTACCGGCAGGCGCAAGGGGCTTCCCTGCAAGTTTCTGTGTCGGACTGGATAGGTAAAATGCGCAGCTACTCGCTCTGCCTGGTGGATACCATGCCGGTGGGCGCTGTGCACGCCGGAAAGCCATACGTGCTCGAGGTGTACGGCAATGAAGACCTGAACATTTTCTCGCTTCTGGACGCCAACCCTCGCTTTTGGTACAAAACGGCTGCCGTAAGCCTGCTCCCCTCGCAAATAGCTGCCGTCACGGTGGAGGACATAAGCAAGCCCGATCGCTCATTCAGGCTGAGCCTCGACTCGCTTGGTCAGGCGGAGGTGGAGGCGCTCTACAGCGAACAGGTGTTCCACGACGTCAGCAGCGACCGCGTGCAGCGATACCTTTCGTACTACCACGAGGTGAACTTTGAGCGCTACGCAACCAACCTCAGCACGGAAGACGCCGACGCCATTACGCTGGAAAGCCCCGCCTACCTCTTCACCATCGAGGACAGAGAGGGCGTTCTGCGCACCCTCAAGCTGTTTTACATGCCGGTGGGCGACGACTTCGACGACTTTGGTCGGCCAACCAAGGTTGACCTCAACCGCTGCTACCTTCAGCTGGACGACGACCCTCACCTTGCCGTTGCCTTATGGGTTGATTTTGACCTGCTTATCAAAGATGTGAGCTACTTTTTAACGAAATAGTGTTCATAATTTTTTTTCAATAAATATCATTATCACTGCGTTACCTGCGTTATATGAGAGTTATGAACACCTGCGCCGCATGTGCGAATGTTTTATAATTTTGCCGTGCACAAGCAGCTACCGCAATGATATGGCACGATATGCCTGATACAAAGCGCGCTGCGCATAGTTTTTAACCCGCTTCCCGCCCCGTCTGCCGCTGGCAAAAGTCGTGGCGGAAAGCACCAACACCTACTCAAAACAAAATGAAATTTGTTATTCCAAGCACAGAGCTGCTTAACCACTTGCAGCTAATGGGAAAAGTGATGAACAGCAAGAATACGCTGCCCATTCTGGACAATATTCTGCTACAGCTTCATGACAGCAAGCTGACCATCATGGCGTCCGACCTCGAGACTACGCTTATCTCCGAGATGGATGTTCCCAGCGTACAGGAGGAGGGGAGCGTGGCAGTGCCCCGCATGATGGCTGAGTCGCTAAAGGAGTTCCCCGAGCAGCCTCTCACCATCGCCGTAAACCCCGATACGTTCCAAATCGAAATCAGCTGGGCAACGGGCAAGCTCACGCTGCCGGGGTTCGATCCGCAGGAGTTCCCCAAAGTGCCCGAAATCGAAGAAAACGCCACCGCCATTACCTTTGCAGCGCCAACGCTCAACGAAGGAATCCTAAAGACCATCTTCGCCTCGGCCTCTGACGAGCTGCGCCCGACGATGAACGGCATTTACTTCGACATGACGGGCGAGTGCGCCACGTTTGTGGCATCAGACGCTCACAAGCTGGTGCGCTACCGCCGTCCCGACGTGAAAACCGAGGGCAACACCTCCTTCATTTTGCCTAAAAAACCTGCCGCCCTGCTGCGCAACATCCTGAACAAGGAGCAAGAAGTGGTGGCGGTTAATTTCGACAGCAAAAACGCCGCCTTTAGCTTGTCGGGCTACAAGCTGGTGTGCCGCCTGATAGAGGGCGTTTTCCCCGCGTACAACACCGTTATCCCGACCGACAACTACAACAAGGTGAGCATAGATCGGGTAGAGCTGCTGTCGGTGGTGAAGCGCATTGCCCCGCTGGGGCCGGCCGGCACAGGCCTCATCCGCCTCAAGCTCTCCGAAAACCAAATAACAATCCTGGCGCAAGACCTCGACTTCTCGCAGTCGGGCGTGGAGCGCATTGCTTGCAGCTACGAGGGCGAAGAGCTGGAAATCGGCTTCAAGTCGTCGTTCCTCATCGAAATCCTGATGAACCTCCACACGCAGGAGGTGAGCCTCGAATTCTCCGACCCAAGCCGCGCAGGGCTTATCCTGCCTGTGGGCGAAGACGTCGAAAAGGAAAACACGCTCATGCTGCTCATGCCAATGATGATTAACGCATAGGCCAACGGAAAATGCAGCTGAATTTGAAGAATCCCCTGGTAGTTCTCGACCTCGAAACAACAGGCGTAGACGTTTCGTGCGACAGAATTGTCGAAATTTCCATCATCAAGGTAATGCCCGATGGCAGCGAGGAGGTAAAAACGCGGCGCATCAACCCCACCATCCCCATTCCGGCGGAGGTTATCAGGGTGCACGGCATTACCAACGATGATGTGAAGGATTGCCCCACGTTTAAGGACATTGCCAAAAATCTGGCGGCCTACATTGAGGGGTGCGACATAGCGGGCTACAACTCTATCAAGTTCGACGTGCCGCTGCTGGTGGAGGAGTTCCTGCGCGCCGGTGTGGACGTTGATTTTCGCAACCGCCACCTGGTGGACGTGCAGAACATATTCCACCGCATGGAGCAGCGCACGCTGGTGGCGGCGTACAAGTTCTACTGCCAGAAAGACCTGACAAACGCTCACAGCGCCGAGGCCGATACGCGCGCCACCTACGACGTGCTGCTGGCGCAGTTAGACCGCTACCACGAGCTGCAAAACAACGTGGCTTTTCTGGCAGAATTTTCATCAAAAAACCGCAACGTCGACTACGCAGGGCGGATAATCTTAGACAACGACGACAACGAAATCATTAACTTCGGCAAATACAAGGGGCGAAAAGTTGCTGACGTGCTGGCCAAAGATCCCGGCTACTACTCATGGATAATGAACGGTCATTTTACCCTCGACACCAAGCGCGTGCTTACAAAAATCAGGCTGAGGAGCATAAACAATGGTAGCGCTACATGAAGAATCCGACCTCTGCCGCCGCTACGGGGACATCCATTTCCATGCTGCTGTACCTGAGCTTGGCACACCTTTTCAACGACGCTTTTCAATCAACTGTTTCTGCGGTCTATCCGGTTGTTCGGGATAGCCTGTCGCTGACTTTTGGGCAAATAGGCCTGATTGTTCTTGTTTACCAGCTGTGCGCCTCGGTGTTTCAGCCCGTATTTGGCGTTCTTTTCGACAGGCATCCCCACGTGTGGTATCTCAGCGCGGGCACTGTCTCCACCATGATTGGGCTGCTGATGCTCGCATTTGCCCCCTCCATCTATTGGGTAATGGGCGCGGTTGCATTCATCGGGTTAGGGTCGTCGGTCATCCACCCCGAAGCTTCGCGGCTGACCCACATTGCCTCAGGAGGCCGACACGGGCTGGCGCAATCCATCTTTCAGGTGGGCGGAAACTTCGGCAGCTCCATTGGGCCGCTGCTGGCTGCCGCCATTGTCGCCCCGCACGGGCAGCGGTACAT
>JAIRSZ010000181.1 GCA_031255195.1 Prevotellaceae bacterium
TTAATTGATTATGCCCTGAGCAATGATCAATCTGAAAATGCAAAAAAAGCCTATACTATAGTTGTAGAAAATCATACCTTTCTACACCGTGTAAAAACAATGTTGGAAATCATCAAAAACATATAACTTTCTATGCTTAGCTTAATCATCTGTACCTACAACCGAGATAAATACATTTACAGCTGCCTCAAAAGCATTGCTGAAAATAATTATGATCCTGAAAATTATGAAGTTCTGCTGATAAACAATAATTCAACAGACAAAACCGAAGCAGAATGTCGACGGTTTCAGCAAGATTATCCCGATATTCCGTATAAATACTTTATGGAAACGAATCAGGGACTATCTCATGCTCGAAATCGGGGGATCAAAGAAGCAAACGGAGATATATTGGTTTTTTTAGATGATGATGCTTTCGTAGGAAAAGAGTACCTGAAAAATTTGCAGGAAAACATTGAAAAACACCCTGATTGGGCAGCATTTGGCGGAAAAATTACGCCGGTTTTTGAAAATGGAAAGCCACCTAAATGGCTATCAAAGTGGACATATTCATGGGTGTCGGCTATTGATATGGGAAAAGATGTGCGGCTGTTTGAGGGGGAAAAATATCCCACCGGAGCAAATATGGGTATTTTGAAGAAAACACTCGAAAAGGTTGGTAACTTCAATGTTAAATTGGGGCGAAGTAAGAAAAACCTTATGGGAGGCGAAGAAAAAGATATTTTTAATCGCATCAAAAATATTGGCGGCAAGATTTATTGGTTTCCAAATATCAAAGTACAACACGTTATACCGGAAAATCGTACAACAGATAGCTATATTATCCGGCTTGGGCTGGGTGTTGGCATGAGTGAACGCCTGCGTACGCTTGCCATTTCCAGAGTAAAGTACCTCAATCGAATTTTTTTTGAAGCGCTAAAATGGTCTGCATCAATGGTTTTATTTGCGTTTTACCTGCTTAAGCTTCAACCGCAAAAAGGCTCGAAGCTTTTACTCTTCAGGTGGAATGTAACCAAAGGGCTACTACTTGGAGAACAGCTGTAAAACATGCCATGAAACAGGGCAACCAACATTGTGGCGTAAGAAAACTTTAATTCGCCCGCTTTGAACCTGCGGCGGCGTGAATCTGCGGCGCAATTTTGCGCTTCAAAAAATAAAGCGTAATTTTGCTGCCTTTGAAAACTAAAAATGGCAACAAAGTACATATTTGTAACGGGTGGAGTAGTTTCCTCCCTTGGAAAAGGCATCGTGGCTGCATCGCTGGCCAAGCTGCTGCAAGCTCGCGGATTCTCCGTGGCTATCCAAAAGCTCGACCCCTACCTCAACGTTGACCCAGACACGCTCAACCCCTACGAGCACGGAGAGTGCTACGTTACCATCGACGGGGCGGTTACCGACCTCGACCTTGGCCACTACGAGCGGTTTCTGGGCATCAACACCACGCAGGACAACAACGTTACCACCGGACGCATCTACCAAACGGTCATCAACAACGAGCGCAAGGGCGAGTACCTGGGCAAAACGGTGCAGGTTATCCCGCACATTACGGACGAAATCAAGCGGCGCATACAGCTGCTGGGCACCTGCCACCAGTATGACTTTGTCATCACCGAAATAGGCGGCACGGTGGGCGACATCGAGTCGCTGCCCTACGTGGAGTCCGTGCGGCAGCTGCGCTACGAGATGGGCGCCGACAACGTGCTCTTTATCCACCTTACCCTTGTACCCTTCATTAAGGCCGCCGGCGAGCTCAAGTCGAAGCCTACGCAGCACTCCGTGAAGCAGCTGCTGGAAACCGGCGTGCAGCCCGACGTGCTGGTGCTGCGCACCGAAAAAGATTTACCCCGCGAGTTTCGCCGCAAGATTGCGCTGTTCTGCAACGTTGACCCCGACGCGGTGGTGCAGTCGGTGGACGTGTCCACCATCTACGAAGTGCCGCTGGTGATGCAAAAGGAGAAGCTGGACGAGGTGGTGCTCAAAAAGTTCAAGTTTGCCAACCCGCCCGAAGCCGACATGGAGGCGTGGAAGGTGTTTGTAGAAAAATCTAAACACCCCAAAAAGACGGTAAACATTGGGCTTGTGGGCAAGTACGTAGAGCTTCCCGACGCCTACAAGTCAATCCTGGAGGCGTTTATCCACGCAGGGGTGTACAACGAGTGCAAGGTAAAAATCCACTTCTTCCAGTCGGAGCACCTCAACGAGCACACCGCACCCGAAGCGCTAAAAGAAATGCAGGGCGTCATGGTTGCCCCCGGATTTGGCGAGCGGGGCGTGGAGGGAAAAATTGCCGCCGTGCGCTACGCCCGCAAAAGCAACATCCCGTTCTTCGGTATCTGCCTGGGTATGCAGTGCGCCGTCATAGAGCTTGCCCGCAGCGAGCTCGGGTACAAGGATGCACATTCGTCCGAAATCAACCCCAGCGCTCCGCACAAGGTTATCGACATCATGGAAAACCAAAAGCACGTGACCAACCTTGGCGGCACCATGCGACTCGGCGGCTACAAGTGCACCATCACGGAGGGCACGCTGGCGCACAGAATATACGGCACAACGGAGGTTGTGGAGCGTCACCGCCACCGCTTTGAGCTCAACAACGAGTACCTGCCCGAGCTGGAGCAGGCAGGGCTGGTGGCCTCCGGCGTCAACGAGCAAACGCGGCTGGTGGAAATCATCGAAATTCCGGCGCACCGATTCTTCATCGCCTCGCAGTTTCACCCCGAATTTCAAAGCACCGTGCTCAAGCCGCACCCGCTGTTCATGGGTTTTGTAAAGGCGGCTTCGGAGGTTGAGTAGCCATGCGCCCGAATTTGCAGCAAAAAGTTCGATAAAAATTTGCAGAAGTCCGCCAAATTTGCGCAAGCTGCGGACAAAAAAATTGTGCGCTACGCCGACAACTTTTTCACAGAGCGGGCATTTTTGCCATTTTTTTTTGTAACTTTGTGGGTTAACTTTCGGCGTTTGTCCCACCGGCAAAGTATGGATGCACGCTGTGAGGCCACGTAAATGTTACTGCTTTGATAACCGATACACCATTTTTTTGATGACAAGGAAGAAAAAACAGCCCTCGCCCGCCAGCGCAGCCGCCGTTGAGCCGCTGTGCGCTGCCATAGCCGAGGCCATGCTCGAGAAAAAGGCGCAAAACGTGCTGAGCCTCGACCTCAGCGACATTGAAGGCGCTGTAGTAACCTGCTTCGTGCTCTGCAACGCCGACTCTACCACGCAGATTGATGCAATTGCCGACAACGTGGAGGAGCACGTGCGAAAAACTTTGGGCGAAAAGCCAATACGCCGCGAAGGGCTTAAAAATTCCATCTGGATAGTGCTCGACTACGTGGACGTAATGGTGCACATTTTCCAAACGGAAGCACGCAACTTTTACTGCCTTGAGTCGCTATGGGCTGACGCCAAACAGCGCCGCTACAGCGACGAGCCGCAAGCGGCAGAGGATGAAACTTCAACGGCAAAAACACCGGTAAAAAGAAAAGCGGCAACGGCAAAATCTGCCGTCACTTCCCCAAAAGCCGAATCTTCGGCAAAAAAAGCTGACACAGCCAAGGCAACGCCCAAGAAAACTGCAACGTTGGTAAAAAAGACGGCTGCGCCGGCAAAGAAAACGGCAACGTCAACAAAAAAGACGACAATGTCGGCAAAGAAGGCGACAACGTCAACAAAGAAGACGACAACGACAGCAAAGAAGACGACAACGACAGCAAAGAAGACGACAACGACAGCAAAAAAGGCGGCTGCACCGGCAAAAAAAGCGGCAACGTCGACAAAGAAGGCGGCAACCGCTAAAACCAAAAAGTAATAAATTCAAAAAAGAAAATAAACACCCCAACGAGATGGAGCAAAACGATAAAAACACCCCACCACCCTCCGAAAGAGCGCCCCGAAGCAACGGCAAGCCCAACAACTATGTGTGGTGGATATACGGCCTGATAATGGCAGGCATATTCGGCATCCACTTTTTTTACACCTCCGGCAATCCGGTGGAAACAACGTGGCGGGAGGTACGCACCAAAATGATAGCAAGCGATGACGTTTCCAGAATTGTGGCGATTGCCAGCTCCAACAAGGTCGCCAGAATCGAAGTATACATCAAACCCGACAAGCTGGAGAAGTATGCAAACCGATTCAACAGCGCCTTTAGCTCGCCGGCAAAGCAGGGGCCACACTTCTTTTTCCCCATTGTGGACTACAAAGTTTTTCAAGACCAGCTGGCGCAGGTGCAAGAAAACGTTGCCGAAGGCGACCGCCTTGAGCCGGAAATTGTGGAGCACAAGGACTACCTGGGCAACATTGTCGGGTGGCTGATGCCCATCGTGCTCATCGTGGGCATCTGGATGATTCTCATGCGGCGTATGGGCGGCGGAATGGGCGGCGGCATTTTCAGCGTGGGCAAGTCCAAGGCGCAGCTCTTCGACAAGGACAGCAAGGTGCGCATTACCTTCAACGACGTGGCAGGGCTGGAGGAGGCCAAGGTGGAAATCATAGAGATTGTGGACTTCCTGAAAAACCCCAAGCGGTACACCGACCTCGGCGGGAAAATCCCCAAGGGTGCGCTGCTCGTAGGCCCTCCGGGTACGGGAAAAACGCTGCTGGCCAAAGCCGTGGCAGGCGAGGCAAACGTCCCGTTCTTCTCCCTCTCCGGCTCCGACTTTGTGGAGATGTTTGTGGGCGTGGGCGCATCCCGCGTGCGCGACCTGTTTAAGCAGGCCAAGGAAAAAGCCCCCTGCATTATCTTTATCGACGAAATTGACGCCATTGGCCGCGCGCGCGGCAACAAGACGGCGTTTACCACCAACGACGAGCGCGAAAATACCCTGAACCAGCTCCTCACCGAGATGGACGGTTTTGCCTCCAACTCCGGCGTTATCATCCTTGCGGCAACCAACCGCGCCGACATCCTCGACCGTGCGCTGCTGCGCGCCGGACGCTTCGACAGGCAAATCCACGTAGACCTGCCCGACCTGAAGGAGCGCCTCGAAATCTTCAAGGTGCACCTGCGCGGGCTAAAGCTGGTGGAGGGCTTTGAAATAGACTTCCTGGCCAAGCAAACGCCCGGATTCTCAGGAGCCGACATCGCCAACGTGTGCAACGAGGCGGCGCTCATTGCCGCCCGAAAAATGAAGCCCAACATCGACCGGCAAGATTTTCTCGACGCTGTAGACCGCATCGTTGGCGGGCTGGAGAAAAAAAGCAAGATTATATCGGTGGAGGAAAAACGCACCATTGCCTACCACGAGGCAGGCCACGCCACGGTGAGCTGGCTGCTGGAGCACGCCAACCCGCTGGTGAAGGTAACCATTATTCCCCGCGGACGCTCGCTTGGCGCAGCGTGGTATCTGCCCGAGGAGCGGCAAATCACCACGCAGGAGCAGCTGCTGGACGAAATGGCCTCCATCCTCGGCGGACGTGCATCGGAGGAGCTCACGTTCCGCAAAATCTCCACCGGAGCGCTCAACGACCTGGAGCGCGTAACAAAGCAGGCCTACTCCATGATTGCCTACTTTGGCATGAGCAGCAAGCTGCGCAACCTTAGCTACTACGACTCAACGGGGCAGGAGTACTCGTTCTCGAAGCCGTACAGCGAAAAAACTGCCGAGGCCATCGACGAGGAGGTGCAGGCGCTAATAGACAAAGCCTACAAGCTGGCCAAGCAGGTGCTGACGCAAAACAAAGGCGGCCTGAAGCAGCTGGCGGAGCTGCTGCTGGAGCGCGAAGTTATCTTTAGCGAAGACCTCGAAAAAATATTCGGCAAGCGCAAGGGCGACAGCAACGAGCTGCTCATTGCCACCCCCGCCAACGCCGACGGTAACGCCGCCCCCGAAGGAGGGCAGGAAAAGCCAAAGCGAAAGCCCCGCAAACCCAAGGCTGAGAATACCGCCGAACCACCGGCGGAAGAGCCTGCCAAGGTCAAGGAGCACTCGCTGTTTGATGGTTTTCTGACGCCGCCGACAGCTGCCACAGCTGCCGAAAAAAACGACATCCAGCCAACGCCGAAAGAAGGCGCGCCTGCGCAGGATGCCGAAAAGCCGGTGTGAGAGAGTTTTGTTTCACCTTTTAAGAATTTAGTGATATATGGAAGCCGGTTGGATAAAAATATATGAATCGTCCGACGCAATGTCGGTAGAGCTGCTAAAGCAGCGCCTGGAGGAAGAAAACATATACGCGGTGACGCTCAACCACCACGATTCGGAGCTGGGATTTGGCGAATTTGAGCTGTACGTGCACGAGTCGAATAGGGAGACAGCGGCAAAGTTGATTCCACAGTAAGCGCAACATCACCCATGAAGCTAAACAACTTGCTTACGCGACTTTTGTCGGGAACAATATACGTGGCGCTGGTGCTTGGCTCGCTCTACTTGTGCCCGCAGGCCTTTGCCTGCGTTATGGCGTTTGCCATGCTCGTATCCATGCACGAGCTTTACGGCATTGCCGCAAAAACAGGGGCAAAGCCCCAGCGCGCGGCAGGGCTGCTGTGCGGAGTGTCGGTATTTGCGGCGTGCTACGCAGGGACGTTTGGCTTGGCGGGCGAGACCTGCAACCACATCTTCTTCTACCTGCCAATACCGCTGGCCGTTTTCGTATTTTTTGCGGAGCTCTTTCGCAAAAGCAGCACGCCGCTTGCCAACATTGCCTGCACGCTGCTGGGCGTTGCATACGTGGCGCTGCCGTTCTCGCTTACCAGCTTTGTGTACAAGGTTGCCGGAGCCAACGCTATGTGCAGCTTTTTTATTTTGCTCTGGGCAAACGATACCTTTGCCTACCTCTTTGGCATAGCCTTTGGCCGACACAAAATGTTTCCCGCCATTTCTCCAAAAAAATCGTGGGAGGGTTACGTTGGCGGCATCCTCTCGGTGGTGGTTGCGGCATGGGCGCTGCACCGGCTGTTTGGCGACGTGGAGCTGGTGCACATGGTATCCTTTGGCGTTATCATTTCGGCCACCGGCGTGCTTGCCGACCTGGTAGAGTCAATGCTCAAGCGCAACGCGGGCGTTAAGGATTCGGGAGCTATTATGCCCGGGCACGGCGGCCTGCTCGACCGGTTCGACGCTGCGCTGCTTTCGCTGCCGCTGGTGTTTGCATACATGCAAATGTTTATGTAGAGGTAAATGATTTAAATCGACTAATCAACAATACATTATGAAAATTTCAGTAGTGGGAACGGGCTACGTAGGCTTGGTGAGCGGCGCGTGCTTTGCCGAAACGGGAGTAACCGTAACCTGCGTGGACGTAAACCAACAGAAGATTGCCGCGCTCAAGGCAGGGCAAATACCAATATGGGAGCCGGGGTTGGACGAAGTGGTGCGACGTAGCGTAGAAAAAAATCGCCTGTCCTTCACCACCTCGCTCAGCGACAGCTTGGTGGATGCCGATGCCGCGTTCATTGCAGTCGGAACGCCCTCGGGCGAGGACGGCAGCGCCGACTTGAGCTACGTGCTGCAGGTGGCCACAGAAATAGGGAAAAACCTCGACCACTACATGGTGGTGGTGACCAAAAGCACCGTGCCGGTGGGCACTTCGCGCCTCGTAAAGCAGGCCGTGCAGCGGGAGCTCGACGCGCGCGGCGTAAAGATGGAATTTGACGTAGCCTCCAACCCCGAATTTCTGAAGGAGGGTAACGCCATTGAAGACTTCCTGAAGCCCGACAGAATTGTAATCGGCACTGAGAGCGAGCGGGCGCAAAAGCTGATGGAGAAGCTTTACAAGCCGTTCCTGCTCAACGGCCACCCCATCATCTTCATGGACATTGCCTCGTCGGAGCTGACGAAGTACGCCGCCAACGCAATGCTGGCAACCAAAATCAGCTTCATGAACGACATTGCCAACCTCTGCGAGCTGCTGGACGCCGACGCCACGCTGGTGCGCAAGGGCATTGGCAGCGACCCGCGCATTGGCGCCAAGTTTATCTACCCGGGTGCAGGCTACGGCGGCAGCTGCTTCCCCAAAGATGTGAAAGCAATCATCAAAACAGCCGCCGAGCACGGACATCCGCTCGAAATACTGAAATCGGTGGAGCGTGTCAACGAGCGCCAAAAAGATTTAATCTTCAACAAAATTCGCGCTTTCCACGGCGGCAACCTCAAGGGTAGGCGCATAGCCGTGTGGGGGCTTGCCTTCAAGCCCAACACCGACGACATGCGCGAAGCGCCGGCGCTCACCGTGATACGCCGCCTGCTGGAGCACGACGCCGCGGTGGTGGCGTATGACCCTGTGGCCATGCGCGAAGCGAAAAAGTACGTGGGCAGCAGCGTTGAGTATGCACCGTCGGCCTACGAGGCGCTGAAGGGCGCGGAGGCGCTGGCGCTCATGACGGAGTGGCCGGAGTTCCGCGTATTCGACTACGACGAGGCAAAGCAGCTGATGAAAACGCCCGCCGTATTCGACGGGCGCAACATCTACGACCCGACGGAAATGAAGGAGCACGGATTTACCTACTACGGAATAGGGAGGAGGAAGAGTTAAGCGCTAAAAATTTATACCATAGTTTTCTGTAGTCCTAAATCCTGTACGACCAAAATTTCTAAACAAAAAACCATGAAGCGTATATTAGTTACCGGCGGCGCCGGATTCATTGGGTCGCACCTGTGCGAGCGGCTGCTGAACGAGGGACACGACGTGCTGTGCCTCGACAACTACTTCACGGGAAGCAAAACAAACATTGCCCACCTGCTGAGCAACCCCTTTTTTGAGCTGGTGCGTCACGACGTAACCGCGCCGTTCTACGCCGAGGTTGATGAAATCTACAACCTGGCGTGTCCGGCCTCGCCCGTGCACTACCAGTACAACCCCATAAAAACGATAAAAACGTCGGTGATGGGCGCAATCAACATGCTGGGGCTGGCCAAGCGTGTAAGCGCAAAAATCCTGCAAGCCTCCACCAGCGAGGTGTACGGCGACCCCACCGTTCACCCGCAGCCCGAGGAGTATTGGGGCAACGTGAACACCATAGGCATCCGCTCGTGCTACGACGAGGGCAAACGCTGCGCCGAAACGCTGTTCATGGACTACCACCGGCAAAACAGCGTGCGCATCAAGATTGTGCGCATCTTCAACACCTACGGCCCCCGCATGAACCCCAACGACGGGCGTGTGGTGTCGAACTTCATCGTGCAGGCGCTGCGCGGCGAAGACATCACCATATACGGCAACGGAGCGCAAACGCGCAGCTTCCAGTACGTGGACGACCTCGTCGAAGGCCTCATCAGGATGATGAACACCGACGACGCCGTCACGGGTCCCGTGAACATTGGAAATCCTAACGAGTTTACCATGCTGGAGCTGGCGGAAAAGGTGCTCGCGCAAACCGGCTCAGCGTCAAAAATCGTCTTTCATCCCCTACCCTCCGACGACCCCAGGCAGCGGCAGCCCAAAATCGACAAGGCGTACAGCCTGCTCAGCGGCTGGCAACCCAAGGTGCAGCTGGCGGAAGGGCTAAAAAGGACAATAGAGTATTTTTCATCAACCCTCATAGACGTTATTTCTCCATGCAAAAAATCTTAGTCACCGGCGCAAACGGGCAGCTTGGCTGCGAAATACGGGAAATGGCGCAGCGTTGCGCCTCCTCCTCCCTCGAATTTATTTTCACCGATGTAGCAGAGCTGGACATTACCGGCGCAGAAGCGGTGCAGACATTTTTTGAGAGGGTAAATCCCAACTTTGTCATCAACTGTGCGGCGTACACCGCTGTGGATAGAGCCGAAACCGAAAAAGACATAGCCGAAAAAATTAACCACATAGCAGTAGCCAACCTGACAAAGGCAAGCGCAGCGGCAGGCGCATACCTCATTCATGTATCAACCGACTACGTTTTTGACGGGGGAAAAAATACGCCCTACCGCGAAGACGACAAGGTAAATCCGCAATCGGTGTACGGCCTGACCAAGCAGCGCGGCGAAAATGCTGCGCTGAGCTACTCCAACGCCACGGTAATTCGCACCGGATGGCTCTACTCCAAGTACGGCAACAACTTTGTAAAGACCATGCTGCGCCTTGGCGGCGAAAAGCAGCAGCTGGGCGTGGTATTTGACCAGACCGGCACGCCAACCAACGCCGCAGACCTGGCGAGCTGCATTTTGAGCATTATTCTTAAGGTTGCAGCCAAAGAAAAAGAATTTGTGGGCGGCGTGTTCCACTTCAGCAACGAGGGGGTATGCAGCTGGTACGACTTTGCGGTGCAAATCATGAAGCTTGGCAAGCGCCCATGCAGGGTGTTGCCCATTGAGAGCAGCGCCTACCCAACGCCTGC
>JAIRSZ010000104.1 GCA_031255195.1 Prevotellaceae bacterium
CTACGGCGTTTACTACAACAACGAGGGCAACGGAACGTTCACAAAAGCGGAAACCATAATTTTGCCTCAAGTCAAAAAAGGTATGGTAAGCTTGGTTGATATTGACAACGACAACGACCTGGACTTTGTCGTTGTGGGCGACTACGTCAAGCCAACCCTGTACAAAAACAAGTACCCCGAAGGGGCAGGCATCGTTGTACTTCCTCCTTTCCCTGAGCCGGAAGAAGTGGCCTTGGTGGAGTTTAGCGAGGTGGAAGCTCCTGTTAACGGCACGGCGGCGTTCCCCATCAATTTGACCGCCGGCGGCGCAGCCTGGGGCGACTACGACAACGATGGCAACCTCGACGTGCTCATTTGGGGCGTCTATGAGAGCGACGGCGCTCCCCTCACCAGGCTTTACAGGAACAACGGCAACGGCACTTTTACCGACAAATCCAACGACGTGCTCGGCCCCTCGTTCCCCAAGATTGCCAAAGGCGCGGCGGCGTGGTTTGACTACAACAACGACGGCAACCTCGACCTCATTGTGTCCGGCGCCAAAAACATAAGCAGCGAGCCAACCCAGCAGGAAACGGTTACGAAGCTTTACACCAACGATCCTCTTGTGGGAAACATGCTGATAGAAGAGGTGACGATGCAAAACCTGTTCCCGCCTTTCGACTTTGAGAAGACAGGAGGTACAGCCCGTAACATTGCCATTGCCGACTACGACAACGACGGGTGGCAGGATATTCTCTTCTGCTCGCGCCACACCGATGTCGACTTTGATGCAACCGAACGCCGCTTTGAAATTTACAGGAACAAAGCCGGAACGACCTTTGAGCTTCAGCCCAACACCGGCCTCGTTGCCGGCAACGGAGGTGGCGTTGCCTGGGGCGACTTCAACAAGGATGGCTATCAGGATATTCTTTTCAGCAGCTACAGGGACAACGTAGAGGGTGGCTACCGCTCTGGCGTGTTTGTCAACAATGGCAACGGCACATTTACCGAGAAGTTGTTCTACCTCAATGGCGAGGACTACGGACACCCCGATGACGGGCAAAGGCCGTTTGGCACGGAAACCGGCGAGGTTACGTGGGTTGACGTTAACGCCGATGGCTACCTGGATGCCATTATTACCGGATCGGGAAACATGTACAAGTTCAGCGGCGATTTCAGAACATATCCCGAATGGGGATGGGAATGGTGGAAAACAGCGCTGTTCCTTTACAATCCGGCCAACAACGCTTTCGACGGCGGACTTCTACAAGAAATGTTCACCCGGATAGGCGGCACGTGCGAATCGGGCGTTACCTGGGCAGACCTGAACGACGACGGCCTGCCCGACGTCATCACGTCCGGCCAGCACGAGGGCAACGCTGTCAACTACAACACCAGCAATGGCGTGTTCAACCGCCAGGGGTTGGGCAAAAACTTCCAGCAGGGCAGCATTACGGTGATTGACTACAACAAGGATGGCAAGCTGGACATTCTGGCAACGGGTCAAGAGGGCGTTGCGCTGTTCCGAAATGAGAGCAGCATTACCCCCGCTACTCCCGCCGTGCCTGGCGGCCTTACCGCCACGTCGAACGCCGACGGCGAGCTAACCCTGTCGTGGACGGCTGCCTCCGACCCCACCGTCCGCTACAACATCTTTGCCAAAAAAGCTGTTTCGGCGTACTCCAGCCTCATCATCGGCCTTGTACCGGCAGACGAGGCAACGGGTGCGCTCAAGGTGAGCTACGACCACCTCGCCCTGCTCTCTGCCAGCAGCTACGCCCTCAAGGGCATAGCCGGAGGCGAGTACACCGTGGGCGTGCAGGCCGTGAGCATCAACGGCAAGACGAGCGCCTTTGCCACCACTACCGTAACCGTTGGTGGCAGCAGCGGCGAGGGCACGAGCGTGGATAAAACCCTTCCGGGCAGCTTTGCAGCCTACAGGAGCGGCGACAACATTGTGGTTTCCACCGATATTACCGACATGGCAGAGCTGACGGTGTACAGCATTACCGGCGCAAAGGTATGGTCAAAGACCGGCGCGCTCGCAGGCGTTACCGAAATCAGCGGATTGCAGCAAGGCGCAGTATACCTGGTAGCTATCCGCGTTGGCGGCAGCATCGAGGTAAGGAAGGTCGCGCTGTAGGGGCAAGTAGCCATTTGCCCGCGCGTGGGAAATGTAGGGGCGGATAATCATTCGCCCCTACAAAAACGCTCTTTGACGTATTGGTTTACACGCTTAATATTCCGAGATTTACTTGCAGGCGTTTGGAAAAACCAAATTTTTGCGTAGCTTTGCTACGAACTTTGTAAAAAACAGCCGCTATGGAAGAAAAAAAAGCGCCGGAGGCGGCAAAGCCTGCTGCACCGGCAAAATCCAAAGGAAGGAAAGGAGAGCTCGTAGGGTGGTATATGGATGAACGCGGTGTAAGAATACCGCTTGACGAATACTTTAAAAACGAGCCACCGCGTACAGGCCCATCAAGATTTGAAATGCTGAAAAAGCAGGGCTATTTTCCGAATATGTCTATGGAGGAAATACGGGCAATGTAAAAAAGGCCATGAACCGACGCTACCTTCCGACTTTTACGCTGCAACACCCTGATTTTTTTTGCTTTACTGCGAACTTTATTAAAAACGCTGCTATGGAAGAAAGAAAAGCGCCGGAGGCGGCAAAGGCAAAACCTGCTGCACCGGCAAAATCCAAAAGAAGGAAAGGAGACGGATCGTGGTACATGGATGAACGTGGTATAAAAATACCGCTAGCCGAATACTGTAAAGACGAACCGCCGCGCACAGGCCCATCAAGAACGGAAATGCTGAAAGCAAAAGGTCTTTTTCCGTACATAGAGATAGTAGACATGCGGGCAGTAATGAAGTAGGAGGCCATGAGCCGACGCTCGCCACCTTAGCTCCCTGTAGGGGGCACAACGACCCCAACGACCACATTATTATCTCGCAGGCCATTGCAGAGCGGATAACGCTAATCAGCTCCGACCTGCAATTTGAACACTATACTGCACAAAAGCTTCATTTTATTTTCAACGACAGGTAAAAATCCTGCAACGGAATAGCAAAAGCGTGTAAACCATTATGTCAAAAGTGGTTACACGCTTTTTTTTGTTAAAAGATTTTCACTTGTTAATAAATTCTAATAATCATGTAAGACAAGCAATTATGAAACATTTTACGCATATTTTATTTGGCGTTGCCCTGCTGCTGTGCGGCGGGATGGCCAACGCCCAGGGTGTTATCAGCGGCCGCGTGACGGACGCTAAAACGCGAGAGCCTATGGTGGGCGTAACAGTGCAGGTTGTTGGCACAACCATGGGAGCGCTCACCAACCCCGACGGCTCCTACTCCATTACGGCCGCTCCGGATGGCTCGCTGAGCTTCCAATTCATGGGCTACCAGCCCCAAACGGTGAAGGTAGACGGCCGCGCCGTGATAGACGTTAGCCTCTCCGAAAGCGCCGTAGACCTCGACGAGGTGGTGGTTGTGGGCGCTTCGTTCCGCAAGAGCGACCTGACCGGCGCGGTGAGCAGCGTGAGCTCAAAAACGCTGGAGGAAAAGCCCGTTACCACCATCAACGAGGCCATTCAGGGGCGCGTGGCGGGGGTGTTTATCTCACAGGCGGCCAAGCCGGGCGATGACGCCTCCATCAAAATTCGCGGCACCAACTCCATCAGCACCACCACCGACCCCATCTACGTGGTGGACGGCCTGGTGATGGATAACTTCGGGTCGGGCTGGAGCGCAATCAACGTCAACGATGTGGCCTCTGTGGAGGTGCTCAAAGACGCCTCGGCCACCGCGCTCTACGGCTCGCGCGCCTCCAACGGCGTGGTGCTCATTACCACCAAAAAGGGAAAGGCCGGCGAGGGAAGGGTGAACTACGACAGCTGGGTGGGCATCCAGCAGTACGCCTACGTGCCCTCCAAAATGGAAACAAAAGACCTGTACGAGCTGCGCCGGTTGGCCTACATCAACGGCTACACCACCACGGCGTTTTATGAGCAAGACCCCAACCTTCTTGGCCGCTACATTGAGCAGCGCATCGACAACCCAAGCTACAGCGGAGTATTTGCGCCCTACGAGCGTCAATCGTACAACGCCAACAAGAACTACGATTGGCTGAAGGAGATAACGCAAACGGGTATTCAGCAAGACCACCTGCTGAGCTTCACGGGAGGCACGGAGCGCAACTCCTACTACCTGAGCTTTGGCTACTCCAACCAAAAGGGGCTGGTGAAAAATACGGGGCTGACCAAGTACACGGGCCGCATCAACGCCGAGCAGTTCATCAAGCCGTGGCTCAAGGTGGGCACGAACACCTCGTTTACCCGCAGCGACGACACGAGGGTTGACGACGGGACGGTGCAGCGCGCCTGGAACGCCAACCCCATGCTGCCCGTCGACGCCTCGGAGGAGCTGCTGACGCTGAACTACCAGGGCATCTACGACCAGAACAGCTTCAACCCCATCCGCTCGCTTGCAATAGCCAACGACCGCATACGCAACCGGCTGCTGAGCGCAAGCTACGTGAACCTGAACCCCATAGCAGGGCTCAACGTCCGCTCCACCTTCTCGATAGACTACGTGGAGGAGGCGCGGTACAAGTACACGCCCAAGAATATTCAGGAGGCCATCCGCTACTCGCAGGACGGCCAGGCAGAGCATACGCTCGACCACAGAACTATTTTGCAGTGGGATAACACCATTACCTACGACAAAACGTTTGGCGACCACCGCATCAACCTGCTGGCGGGCACCAGCGCAACGCGCAACGATCGCAACTACACCTACGCCACGGGCAAGGGCTTCGGCACGGATTTCTTCTCGTACTACCGCATCAACAGCTCGTACAAAACCGACCAGCGCGACCTGGGCTCGGAGTTCAGCACCTCAACCCTGCTCTCGTACATAGCCCGCGCCAACTACAACTACGCCGACCGCTACCTGCTCACGGCAACCCTGCGCTACGACGGCTCGTCGAAGTTTATGGAGAACAACCGCTGGGGAACATTCCCCTCCTTCTCGGCGGCGTGGAACGCAACGGAAGAGGAGTTTGTGAAGGATATACTCGACAACCAGAACGTGCTCAACCGGCTCAAGCTGCGGGCAGGCTTCGGCATGGTGGGCAACCAGGAGATTGGCGACTTTGCCTTCCGCACCCTCTACGACGCCCGCGTGAGCAACAAGGAGGTGAGCTACGCGGCGCAGGGGCGAAAGGGTAACCCCGACATTACGTGGGAAAAGCAAAAGCAGTACAACTTGGGCGTTGACCTCGACCTGCTGGGCAACCGGATACAGCTCTCCGCCGACGCCTTCTACATCGAAAACAAAGACCTGCTAATGACCCACTCGCTGCCGGCTACCACCGGATTCAACGACATCGTAGAAAACATAGGCGCCATCACCAACAAGGGCGTGGAGGTTTCGGTGAACGCCAAGGTGGTGAAGGCGGGCGACTTTGAGTGGAACGTGACCGCCACCCTTTCTGCCGACAAGAACGAGGTAACCCAGCTCTACGGCAACAAGGAGGTGGTATACAACTTCAACGCCGACCGCAACCTCGAGAAAACGGGCAACCTTTTCCTTGGGGAATCGCGCAACACCATCTACATCCTGCAAACGGGCGGCATTGCCCAGGCGGTGGACTTCACCACCGACGCCAACGGCAACACCCTCTTTCAGGGACGCCCCGTAAGGTTTACGCGCGACGACGAAACGCCCGTAGACCGATGGAACGGCAACCGCGTAAATCCGGGCGACCTCTACCCTGTGGACGCCAACAGCGACGGCGAAATTACCGACGCCGACCGCGTAATCATCGGCTCTACCGACCCCAAGTTCTACGGCGGCTTCTCCACCGAACTCTCATGGAAGGGCATAGCGCTCAACGCGGTATTCACCTACTCCTACGGCGCCAAAAAGCTTAGCCCCTACTACGAAGGGCTGGTAAACAGCGTGGGCAGCAGCGCCGCCTCCACCGACCTGATAAACAACACGTGGACGGTGGAAAATACGGGAGCCGAATTTCCGCGCCCCATAGCCGGATTCGACTACCCGCACTACTCGGCGAGCAACATGGACTTTAGCGTGCAGGACGCATCGTTTCTGCGCCTCTCCGCCCTCACGCTCTCCTACACCCTACCGGGCAGCATCGTCAGCAAGGCAGGGTTGAGCAACGTGCGCTTCTACGCCACAGGCTCCAACCTGTTCTGCCTGACCCCCTACAAGGGCTTCGACCCCGAAATGGGCGACTGGTATCCGCCCACCAAAATGTACGTGTTTGGCGTCAACCTGAGCTTCTAGTGATAACTATTAAATACAAAAACGATGAATACTATAGCAAAACGAATGGCAATGGCAGGCGTAACCGTCCTGTGCGTTGCAGCAGCCGCCGTCATCACGGCGTGCACGGACTTCCTCAACCAAGAGTCGAAAATAGCGCTCACCGAGGAGGAGGTCTACTCGGACATCAGGAACGTGGCGCCGCTGGTGGACGGTCTCTACACCACCTACCGCAACCTCCGTGGCGGGCGAAACGGGCTGATGATTAACCTCGGCGTGGACGAAAGCCAGCAGGGTAACTTCCAGCTGAACTCCGAAAAACAGCAGTCGGGGCTGGACAAGTACAACGGCCTGCTGGCGCCCGAATCACCGCAGGTGGCCGCAATATGGTCCAGCAGGTGGCCGCTGATAACCACGGCGGCTAAAGCCATCGACGTGCTCAGCAAGGTGGAGGCTACGCCCGCTACCGACGCGCTGCTGGGCGAGGCCAGCTTCTTCCGTGCCTTGGGAATGTTTGAGCTGAGCATGTTCTTTGGCGAAATCCCCATCATAGACATCAGCCGCACCGGTGAGCTGGGCACAGGGCGGCAGCCGCTCACCGATGTGTGGACGTACATCGTCAACGACTTCAGAAAGGCCACCGAGACCCTCCCGTCCAAGCAATCCGACCCTAAGCGCGCCACCTCCGGCGCAGCCTGGGCTATGCTGGGAAAAGCCTACATGTGCGCCCCCGAGGAAACGGGGCTGCGCAGCTACAGCGAGGCCAAGACGTGCTTCGAGAAAGTCATGGAGGGCGGGTACAGCCTTGTGAGCAACTACGCCGTACTGTTTACCAACGATCTTGAGCCGAACATTTGGCGGCAAAACACCTCGGAGTCCGTTTTCGAGCTGCAATACCAAAACTTGTGGCCTGACCAGAACTATTGGGAGTTCGACTGCGGCTCGCGCGCCTGCGACGCCTGGTTTGGGCAGGGCTGCTACTTTTCGGGCTACGATTTTCTGGTGCCCACGCCATTTGCCTACGGAGACGTAGCAAACGGCGGCCTGTGGGAGGAAGGCGACCAGCGCAGAAACGTCAACCTGCGCTACGACTTTACCTACGCCAAAATGCGAAAGGAAACGAACGCCGATGGCGATGAAATCACGATAGTAGACACCATAACACCCGACCTCTCAAAAACCGAGTGGACGGGCACTACCGACGAGCTCGAACCCCACATTAAAAAGTGGGAGGACTACCGCACCGACGAAAAAGCAGGCGACTTTGCCAACATGTGGAACTCTGGAAAAAACCACCCCATAATTCGCTTAGCCGACATCTACCTGCTCTACGCCGAATGTCTGTACAGAACAGGCACAACGGGCGTTGATGGCGACCACAACGCCTACGTGATGAAGGTACGCAACCGTGCGTGGGGCGGCAGTGCACCACAAATGCCCACCCCCTCCGGCGACTTCATCAAAGACCTCATGGACGAGCGCATGCGCGAGCTTTGCTTCGAAGGCTGGCGGCGCATCGACCTGCTGCGCACGGGGCTGTTTAGGGAGCTGGTCAGCCAACGCAACCGCTGGACAAACGAGGAGCACGGCGGCAACCTCATCCCCGCGTTCTACCAGCGCTACCCCATACCCGATGACGAAATAAAAACCAACGAAGATTTCGCCAACGATCCCAATGCCCAAAACGAGGGATACCCGCGGTAGGGAAAGCGTGACACCGTAAACGAAAGAACCTGTCACGAGGAGCGTAAGACACACGATGGCAACATGCTGCGTCTTGCGCTCCTTGTGTTTTTCTGAGGTTTTTGCTGTCGCCTGTAGCAGCTCACAGGCAGCTCAACAAAAAAAGGTCAATGTATATCACAAAAAATTTGTAACTTTGGCAAAAATCAAATTGCTTGCCATGAAAAATTTACCGATAGGAATACAGTCATTTGAGGACTTG
>JAIRSZ010000203.1 GCA_031255195.1 Prevotellaceae bacterium
GTCACCCAAAAATCGTCAGTGAAAAGAGGAGCAATCTTTTTGTGTCGATTCATGATTAAAGTTTTGCGCAGGGTGTCTTTATCCCAAAATGTCCATTAGAATATAACTGGTTGATAATAAGTATTTTTCATTCCATGTTTTCTAATAGACGCCATTAGAAAACGGCATTTGTAATTTGCTTATTATAAGCAAATTATCGTGCATTAATTCGTCGAAAATCAACACTTATTTTATGAATTAATGCTGAAATGGACAGTGTGGGATAATCTTTTTTTCCGCAAAGAAAGATATAACTTTTTTGTATCGAAAAAAATATTGGATTTTATATATATTTTGAGAGATTTCACTCATTCGCCTGGTTGAGCAGCATCAGCAGCGTTGGGTCAAGCAGGTCTGGGCGGAAGTCCGGGCGGGCGGCCATCTGCTGCAACTCGCGAATGGGGATGTAGCAGTCTACAAAGGTGTAGCAAAACTTGCCGCCGCGCGGCAGCGCAATTTCGCAGCCACCCTCCGGCAGCTCCACCATTACCCGCTGCCCGCGGAACTGCTCGTCAAGCGACCACAGCGTATACTGGCTCTTGCGCCCGTGGAGCGTTCTTTGCGAATCGCACGGACGGCGAGTGTAAAAGGCGTACATCGAGGGCGTTTTGTACGAGCTGCTGAAGAGCGTTGGCGCGCCCTCCGACGCCTGTGCAATGGCCTGATAGCGGGCTTTATTGTTGAAAAACACAAGGTTGGTAAAGCTAAGCGCGCCCGTCATTACGGCAAGGCGCACCACCAGCAGCAGCCCAACGGAAACATAGCCCACGCGCATCAGATACCTGCCAACCCGAACATTCTTTACGGCGTAAAGGTAAAGCGCAAACACCATGCTGTACGCCACCGGCAACGTCCACTGCGGCTGAACGTAGCCGCGAAGCGTGGAAAGCAGGAAGAAGAAGAAAAATCCGACGGCCAGGTAGACCATCGGGCGGCCAAGGGCGTGCTTTATTCGCCCCTTGACGAGGGCGTACACGGCGAGCGGCACGAGAAGCGGGTTGTAGCAGCCAAGCGTATTCAGCAGGTACTCGGTAACGTAGCTTGCGCGAAAGGTCTTGTTTCTGTCCATCAGGTGGTACCGGAAGCTCGCCCAATCGTGCCCGTACTGCCAATACAAGTGCGGCAGGATTACGACAAAGGCAACGAGCACGGCTGCGTAAAACCGGCGGTTGCGCAGCAGCGAGATGTTCGACAGCACAATGCAGGCCACCACCAGCGCGCCGTGGTACTTGCTGTACGCCAGCAGCCCCATGCTCAAGCCCAGCATCGCCGTCCACACAGGCCTGCCGGACGTGATAAACTTGCGGTAGACCACCA
Source organism: Prevotellaceae bacterium (assembly GCA_031255195.1). Lineage (GTDB taxonomy): Bacteria > Bacteroidota > Bacteroidia > Bacteroidales > UBA932 > JAITMY01. The sequence goes on from JAIRSZ010000203.1 coordinate 1,357, forward strand.
ACAGCAACGCCGTAAAAAACATGAGCGGCGCATCGGGCGTGGCAACAAATCCGTACACCTGTAGCATGGGCACTGAGGCGCAGAGCAGGACGTAGAGAACGACCTCCCTGCGCCTGGACTCCGGCGTGCGCAGGAGCGTCCAGAACAAGTAAAGGTAGATGGGCTGTAGCAAGGTGGTAAGCAGCCTTACCCCCAGCTCGCCGTCGCTAAAAAGAGCGCCTGCGCGGATGAGCAACGCCGTCATGGGCGGGTGGTCAAAGTACCCCCAATCCAGCTTCTGCGAGAACATCCAATAGTAGGCCTCGTCGTAGTGCAGCTCCATGAACGCTGCCTGAAAAAGGTTGGCCACCCACCAAACGGCAAGCAACAGGAGAAGAAGCCGGTTGGGGTTGGAAAAAAATCGGGTTACGCTTTTCTGCATGGTTATATGCTGGCTGTAAGCTGTGCCTGCTCCGCTACGTTTTTCGTCGCGCTGCTCGGCACATTTTATGACATCTTTTGCCGGAGGCTGCGGAGGACATAAAAAAATCGCAAGCTTAATCTCTTCTACCTGCAACGGAGGTTTATCCCACCATGCAGCAAAATAGCAGAGCAAAGCTCACGATTTTCCGCGAGCGTTACCTTACCTCACTTTGCTGCCTTTTGAAATTGTCTAGATTTCAGTCGCAAGAAACATAAGCAAACGCTTTCCATAAGTATGTCAACCCCGCTCTCCGAGCGAGATTTCTAAAGTGGCAGGGGCATAAAAAAATCGCAAGCTTAAAACTCTTTCACTTGCGACTGAGGTTCTAGACTACCATGCAGCAAAGTAGCAGAGTAAAGCCCACGATTTTTCGTGAGCGTTACACTTTCACTCCTTTGCCGCTTTTTGAAATTGTCTAGATTTCAGTCGCAAGAACTATAAGCAAACGCTTTCTATATGTCAATCCCGCTCCTTGAGCGAGACTCCCTGTTAGAATCTTTAAGATGTATTTGCCATTGTATCAAAAGTTTAAAAATAATTTGGTCGAATTTCATGGCGAGTAACGCCACGAAAAAAAACAGACATACCGCATCATTCACAGAATGTTTATAGCAGTGCGGTGGCTGCATCTTAGCCGGGCTAAAAGCGATTTTTCTATCCTTGGATTCGCATTCCAGCAATACTACAAGATTCATCCCGTAGAATTGATGAAAATTACGCCCGTAAATTTCTTTTGTAAATCATCCGCAAATATAGAATTTTTTTTTACCGCCGCCACAAAAACAAAGCCCGCACTTACGTGCGGGCAACGAAATGGAGATCCCCTCGCGCGGTTTTTTTCTGGCGCAACGATTTCCGCCTTAAATTCACGGAATTTTCACCTGCGCTTTTCTTCATCAATTTCGGATTTGCCTGTAGGTGGGCGTGCCAAAAAACTCAAGTGTTTTTTGATTTTATTACCAACAGTAAGCTCTGTAAGCTGTCGGGCAAGGTAACCTCAATAGGCTTTTGCCCCACCCTACTACCGCATCATTAGCAGCTCCATCATTTTGGTGGCCGACTGCGATACGGGCGTTCCTGGGCCAAAGATGGCGGCAGCGCCTGCATCGTAGAGGTATTGGTAGTCCTGGTGAGGGATTACGCCGCCTACAACGACGATGATGTCCTCGCGCTCCAGCTTTTTCAGCTCCTCTATCACCTGCGGCAGCAGCGTCTTGTGTCCCGCGGCGAGCGACGACATGGCCAGAATATGCACGTCGTTTTCCACCGCTTGCCGGGCGGCCTCTGCGGGGGTTTGGAACAGCGGCCCCATGTCCACGTCGAAGCCCATGTCGGCGTAGCCGGTGGCAACCACCTTGGCGCCACGATCGTGCCCGTCCTGACCCAGCTTGGCAACCATAATGCGCGGCTGTCGTCCCTCCTTCCTGGCAAACTCGTCCACCAGCGACTTGGCCTTGTCGAAGGAGGGGTTGCCTTTTGACTCGGCGCTGTACACGCCGGAGTTCATGCGGATGGTGGCCTTGTAGCGGCCTGCCACCTTTTCGCAGGCATCGGAGATTTCGCCCAGCGAAGCGCGCTTTTGGGCGGCGTCGACGGCTAAGGCGAGCAGGTTGCCCGTTTTGGATTCTGCGGCTTTGGTAATGGCTTCGAGGGCTGCCTGCACGTCGGCCTCGCAGCGGGCGGCGCGCAACGCCTGTAGCCGCTTGATTTGGCTCTCGCGCACGGCGGTGTTGTCTACGTCGAGAATGTCAATGGGGTCTTCCTTGTCGAGGCGATACTTGTTAAGCCCCACAATTACGTCGGTGTTGCCGTCTATGCGCGCCTGCTTGCGGGCGGCCGCCTCCTCAATGCGCATCTTGGGGATGCCGGTTTCAATAGCCTTGGCCATGCCGCCCAGCTTTTCGACTTCCTCTATCAGTTCCCACGCGCGGTGCGCCAGCTCGTGGGTGAGCCGCTCCACGTAGTACGAGCCAGCCCACGGATCGACCGACTTGGTGATGTTGGTTTCCTCCTGAATGTAAATTTGCGTGTTGCGGGCAATGCGCGCCGAGAAGTCGGTGGGCAGCGCAATGGCCTCGTCGAGGGCGTTGGTGTGGAGCGACTGCGTGTGCCCCAGCGCCGCGGCCATAGCCTCGATGCAGGTACGGGCAACGTTGTTGAACGGGTCTTGCTCGGTGAGACTCCAGCCCGACGTTTGCGAGTGGGTGCGCAGGGCAAGCGATTTAGCCACCTTGGGGTTGAACGTCTTCACAATTTTTGCCCACAACATGCGGGCAGCCCGCATTTTGGCAATCTCCATGAAGTGGTTCATGCCGATAGCCCAGAAGAACGACAGGCGCGGCGCAAATGCATCCACGTCGAGGCCGGCCTTCACGCCGGTGCGGAGGTATTCCAGCCCGTCGGCCAGGGTGTAGGCCATCTCAATGTCGCAGGTTGCGCCTGCCTCCTGCATGTGGTAGCCCGAAATGGAGATGCTGTTGAACTTGGGCATGTTTTGCGAGGTGTAGGCAAAAATATCGCCAATGATACGCATCGAAAACTCAGGCGGGTAGATGTAGGTGTTGCGCACCATGAACTCCTTGAGGATATCGTTCTGTATGGTGCCGCTGAGCTGGTCGAGCGTGCACCCCTGCTCCAGCCCTGCCACGATGTAGAAGGCCAGCACGGGCAGCACTGCGCCGTTCATGGTCATGGACACGGACATTTTGTTGAGCGGGATTTGGTCAAAGAGCACCTTCATGTCCTCCACGCTGCAAATGCTCACGCCTGCTTTTCCCACGTCGCCCACCACGCGGGGGTGGTCGGCGTCGTAGCCGCGGTGGGTGGCTAAGTCAAACGCCACGGAAAGCCCCTTTTGACCGGCGGCAAGGTTGCGGCGGTAAAAGGCGTTGGACTCCTCGGCGGTGGAGAAGCCGGCATACTGCCGGACTGTCCACGGGCTCATGACGTACATGGTGCTGTACGGGCCGCGCAGGTAGGGGGCAATTCCCGCCGCATAGCTGAGGTGCTCCAGCCCCTCGAGGTCTTTTGCGGTGTAGATGTTCTTCACATCAATTTGTTCGGGCGTGCGCCATTCGCTGCCGCCACCCGGCGCCTCGCACGCCTTGGCAGAGGTGGCGCAGGTAATATCTGAAAATGTTGGACGCATGGAATTTTTATACTATAGAATTTTGAATCTTAAATTAACGATTTGCGCGTTGACCCAATTGATTGTGCAGGCTCTGCCGTTGCGCCTGCAAAACTACAAATCGCAACTAATAAAAACGCAAAGTTAGTAAATATTTGGCAATTACCAACCAAAATGGCTTTAGCCGCGCTGAAAATATTCCGATATGTGGTTGAAAATAACGGATTTGCTGAACGCCAAAATATATTTTTGCTCGCCTTTGGACAACGCACTCAAATAAATCTCAAATAAATTCCAAGTAGCTGCTCCGGTTGACAACCCTGTAGGTCACGTTTGGGTAATTCTTTGCAAGCGCTGCGGGGACGGTGGGCATCCGCCCGCCCCACTTAAGCTCAAAGGCAGCGATTTCGTCGCCCTCCACTTCGAGCAAGTCAACCTCCTGCCCGTCGTAGGTGCGCCAAAAGTAAAATTCTTTTCCTCCCTTTTCGTTCAAATTCATCTTTATGCGCTCGCCGATAAGGTAATTCTCCCACAGCGCACCCACATCTTGCCTGACCGACAGCGAGCTGAACGCACCAATAAGCGCATTGCGTATGCCGTTGTCGTAAAAATACCATTTTCCGGCTTTGGTAACCTCCTTGCGCAAGCTGCGGCTGAATGCGCCAAGCCGGTAGATGACAAAGGTTTTTGAAAGCAAATCGAGGTATTTTTCCACCGTATTTTTACTCATCCCCAACTTTTGCCCCAGCTCTTCGTAAGACACTTCGCTGCCCGTTTGCAGCGCCACGAGCTGTAGCAGCGACTTCATTTTTGAGGCGTTTTTAATGCCGTCAACCATCAAAATATCTTTCAACAGGTAAGAGTCCACCAGATTTTTCAGGTATTCCTTTCGCTGCTTGGCGCTGTCCGACAAAACCACATCGGGGTATGAGCCGTAAATCAGGCGATCTTCAAGATTTTGCTGCGCCTGTAGCGCATTTTCGGTTGGCGCAATTTCGCGCTGCGAAAAAGCCGTCAAGAGAAACGGCACGCCGCGCCCAACGAGCGGCTCGCCCGATTTGTTGAACAAATCGAACGACGAAGAGCCGCTTGCAACAATGCGGATGTTCGGAACTTCGTCAACCATCAGCTTGAGCTTTGCTCTAATATCGGGAATGTGCTGCGCCTCGTCGATGGCAAGCAGGTCAATGCCGTCCAAAAGGTTGCGGTAGCCGGCAATGCTGCGCCCGTCGAGCAGGCGAAGCGTGTCGTAATCTTCGCCGTTCAGCACAAGCGATTTGCCCGCAAACGCGCCGACTACATCCCTTATCAACACCGTCTTGCCTACGCGCCGAGCGCCAAAAACAAGCATTACCCTGTTGGGCAACATTCTTTCGACAATTTGCTTCTGTAAAGCTCTTACAATTTTTCCCATTTGCTTTGCGGTATTAGCTCGCCGCAAAGGTCGAAAAAGTTTTTCGGTTGACAAAATTTACGGTAAATTCGTCAACGAAAATTGCAAATTTTTGTCCTCTCAACTCTCCTGTGAGAAGTAATCAACATTAAATTAGATTGTTACATCAATTTAGCGGCTATGCTAATCAGCAAGCAGCTCCTGTATTTTCCTTTGCCGCGCCTGTATCTCCTGCGACGACGACAGGTTTTTCTTCACCAAAACTTCGCTGATAGCTCCCGTAAAGTGCTGGTTTTTTTGCCCGTCGCTGGCAATGTGGAAGCGGCCGTTTTTTCATGACTTTGACAATGCAACGCCCTACAGATTTTCTCAGAAGCTTTGACCAAAAAAAAGATGCGCCACGCTTTTTCCCCCGCCGGATAAATTTGGGAGACAGACAAAAAAACGCTACCTTTACGGCGATTTTCCACAGGTAAACCACAAAATCACTTAAATTACAACAATGGCACGCTTCTTAGACCCTAAAAACGATTT
>JAIRSZ010000119.1 GCA_031255195.1 Prevotellaceae bacterium
AAGTCAACCCTGCTCAACATACTTGGCATACTTGACACCTACGACACGGGCGACTTCTACCTGAACGGCATGTTGATAAAAAACCTGAGCGAAGCGCGCGCCGCCGTGCTGCGCAACCGCATGATAGGGTTTATCTTTCAGTCGTTCAACCTCATCTCTTTCAAAAATGCAATGGAAAACGTGGCGTTGCCCCTGTTTTACCAGGGAATGAGCCGCCGGAAGCGCAACCAGCAGGCGCTGGAGTACCTCGACCGGCTGGGGCTGCGCGGCTGGGCAAAGCACATGCCCAACGAGCTGTCGGGCGGGCAGAAGCAGCGCGTGGCCATTGCGCGGGCGCTCATTGCGCGGCCGCAGGTCATCCTGGCCGACGAGCCTACCGGAGCGCTCGATAGCCAAACCTCGCGCGAGGTGATGCAAATCCTTAGAGAAGTTAACAAAAACGACCAGATAACCATGATTATTGTTACCCACGAACGCGGCGTAGCCGACGCCACCGACAAGATTATCCGCATCAAGGACGGCGTGATTGAGGCGGTAGAGCAGGGAAAAGGCGACGTCCCGCACACGGAGAGCATAAAGTAAGTACTGTCGGTAAATACCATCGGTTTCTATGTTTGACCTTGATCTTTGGCAGGAAATATTTGACGCCATACGCAAAAACAAGCTGAGGACGTTCCTCACCGGCTTTTCGGTGGCATGGGGCATTTTTATGCTCATCATCCTGCTGTCGGCTGGCAACGGGCTGAAAAATAGCGTAATGTCTAACTTTGCCGGACGCGCCATCAACACGGTGGAGGTGTGGGGAGGGCGAATATCCATTCCCTTCAAGGGGCTTCCCACGGGGCGGCATATTCGCCTCGACAACAACGACGTTGAGATGGTGGGCACGCGCGTGCACGGCGCAGGCAACGTGGGCGCTGACCTGTGGACAGGCGGCGTTGCCACGGTTGGCAGCGAGTACGCCTCCTGCCAGCTGTGCGGCGTGTACCCCGACATTCGGGTCACCTCCGACATTGACGTGCTGCCCGGCGGACGCTTCATCAACGAGGTGGACATGCGCGAAAGGCGAAAGGTGGCGCTCATCAACGAACGCCTGAAAACGGTGCTGTTCAAGGGCGAAAATCCTGTAGGGCAGTACGTGAAAATGCTTGGGGTCATGTTTCAGGTGGTGGGCGTTTACGACCTCGGCCAGAGCTGGGGCGACGGCAGCACGATATACATACCCTTCTCTACGGCGCAGCAGCTGTTCAGCAAGGGCTACGGCGTCAACTCGGTGATTTTCACCGTAGACGGGCTGAACACGCGCAACGACAACGAGCTCTTTAACGCCGAGCTGCGCAAAAAATTTGCCGCGCTGCACCGCTTTGACCCCAACGACCTGCGGGCGGTAGGTATCTACAACCAGATGGACAACTACCTGCAAACGCTCTCGATTTTCAACGCGATTTCGATTTTCCTCTGGATCATCGGCATCGGAACGCTCACGGCGGGCGTGGTGGGCGTGAGCAACATCATGCTCATCACCGTGCGCGAGCGCACCCGGGAGTTTGGTATTCGCAAGGCGCTGGGCGCGTCGCCTGCCTCCATACTTCGCCTCATCCTGCTGGAGTCGGTGCTCATTACGGGGCTGTTTGGCTACGTTGGCATGGCGCTGGGGGTGGGCGTTTCGGAGGCGGTCAGCGCGGCGCTCGAGGCCAGCAGCGGAGCAGGTGGCGGCGATGGCGACAGCGGCGGCATAACCATTCTGAAAAACCCTACGGTGGACGTCAACATTGCCCTCCTCGCCACGCTGGTGCTGATGGTGGCGGGCGTTGTTGCCGGATACTTCCCCGCGCGCAAGGCCATTCGGATTACGGCGGTGGAGGCTATGAAGACGGAGTAGGATGAGCGTTTGCCTTGAAAAATTGTTTAACTATCTAATATACAAAAATTTATAATGATAAGATTTTCCAATGGCGATGCCATGCCCCTGCTGGGGCTGGGCACGTGGCGCACCACGCGCGAAGAAACGTACAGCTCTGTCTTTGAAGCGCTGAAGATTGGCTACCGGCATGTAGACTGCGCCTTCATTTACGGCAACGAAGATGTTATTGGTCAGGCGTTCAGCGATGCGTTTGCGCAAAAAATTGTGCGGCGCGAGGAGCTGTTTGTAACCTCCAAGCTCTGGAACGATGCGCACGAAAAAGCCGACGTGCGCCCCGCGCTACAGGAAACGCTGCGCAACCTGCGCCTCGACTACCTCGACTTGTACCTGATACACTGGCCGGTGGCGCTCAAGCGCGGCATACGCTTCCCCTCGCAGGCAGACGAGTTTTTAACGCCCCGGCAAGCGCCCCTTGCCGAAACGTGGGCGGCGCTGGAAAGCTGCCGGCAGGAGGGGCTGTGTCGGCATATCGGCGTGTCGAACTTCACGCAGGACAAGCTCGCCGCGCTGCTGCAAACCGCCGGACAAAAGCCCGAAATGAATCAGGTGGAGCTGCACCCCTACTTGCAGCAGCCGGAGCTGGTGGAGTTCTGCCGGAAAAACGGTATCCACGTCACCGCCTACGCCCCGCTGGGCGCAGGCATGGCCGACGGAGTCGACAGGGTGGCTGTCCTGAAAAATCCGACGCTGCTGGAGGTTGCCCAAAAGCACGGCTGCACCGCAGCGCAGGTTGCCCTGGCGTGGGGCATGGCGCGCCAAACGGTGGTCATCCCGAAATCGGCAAAGGCGTCTCGCTTGGCGGAAAACTTTGCCGCGCAGGGCGTAACGCTCGACGAAAGCGACATGGAGCGCATTGCCGCGCTCAGCTGCAACCTGCGCATCACCACTGGCGCGCTGTGGACAGTGGAAGGTTCGCCCTACACCATGAGCTACCTGTGGGGGTGATAGCATCATCGTATACCATAATTCATTACATACAAAAAATATGCTTCCTTTTGATGTTTACCCGCTATGGGATGTAGAGCCGGTGCGCGGCGAGGGCTGCTACCTGTACGATAAAAACGGCGTGCGCTACCTCGATTTTTACGGAGGGCACGCGGTAATTTCCGTTGGGCACGCGCATCCGCACTACGTGCAGCGCATCACCTGCCAGCTGAGCCGGCTGGCGTTTTACTCCAACGCCGTGCAAAACTCGCTGCAAAGGCAGCTGGCCGAGCGGCTGGGCGAGGTTTCGGGCTACCCGCACTTTTCGCTGTTCCTGTGCAACTCCGGCGCAGAGGCCAACGAAAATGCCATCAAGCTTGCCTCGTTCGGCACGGGGAAAAAGAAGGCGCTGGCGTTTAGCAAGGCTTTTCACGGGCGCACATCGGGCGCGGTTGCCGCCACCGACAACCCCAGGATTGTTGCGCCGTTCAACGTCACCTCCAACGTGGAGTTTGTCCCGCTTAACGACATTGAGGCTGTAGAGGTAAAGCTCAAAACGGGCGAGTTCTGCGCCGTTATCATAGAAGGGATACAGGGCGTGGGCGGCATCCTCATGCCCGACGATACCTTTTTGCAGCAGCTGCGCGCGCAGTGCAACCGCTACGGGGTTTGCCTCATCTTAGACGAAATACAGAGCGGATACGGGCGCAGCGGCAAGTTCTTTGCCCACCAGTGGTCGGGCATTGAACCCGACATCATTACAACGGCAAAAGGCATGGCCAACGGATTTCCCATCGGCGGGGCGCTCATTTCGCCGCGGTTTAAGGCGGTGCACGGCATGTTGGGCACTACGTTTGGCGGCAACCACCTGGCCTGCGCCGCAGCCCTTGCGGTGCTCGAGATATTTGAGAGCGAGCACATCCTGAGCAACGTTGCCTCTATGGGGACGCTGCTGATGAGCGAGCTGCAACAGGTGTCGGGCGTTAAGGAGCTGCGCGGGCGCGGGCTGATGGTGGGCATAGAAATGCAAAAGCCTATGGGCGAGCTGCGCAACAAGCTGCTCTTTGAGCACAAAATATTTACCGGAGCGGCGGGAACGCACGTCATCCGGCTGCTTCCTCCGCTATGCGTCGGCAGGCAGCAGGTTGGCGAATTTATGGAGGCGTTGCACAAGGCAACGGAGCGCCTGTAGCAAAGAACAGAGGGTGGCTTGCCGGCGCAAGCTTCAGCAGCAGCCTGATTATTGATTTTTAATTTCCACATTTGAGCAATGAAAAAAGTAGCATTTATTTTTCTTCTCCTTACCGTAGCATTTACATCTGCCTGTAGCAGGCAGTCGGCAAAGGTAGAGGTGCACATAGCCGGAGCGAAAGGCGCAGCGGTGCAGCTGCGAAAAACAATGATGGGAAGTACCGTTGTGCTCGACTCGGCGCGGTTAGGCGCATCCGAAAGATTTTCTTTCAGGATTGGCGAGGTAACGCCGGCCAGCTTTTACCAGCTCGCCGTTGATACTATGGCGAACGTCTCGCTGCTGGTGCACCCGGGCGACCGCATAAAGCTTTCGGCGCAAGCCCCCGACGTGCTGACAACATGCCGGGTAGAGGGATCGAAGGACATGGCGCTGCTGCTACAGCTGCAACAAAACATGGCGCAGGGCAACACGGCGCTCAATTCGCTGCTGCGCGAGGCAAACAGCGACGACCCGCAGCGGCTAGCAGAGGTGCGCAAGGGCGTAGCGCGCATTTTTTTGCAGCAAAAGAGGTACAACACCACCTTCATCGTAATGCACCCCTCCTCGCCCGCCAGCATTGCCGCCTTCTACCAGAAGCTGGGGCAGGAGCTGCCGCTGTTTGGCTCGCCCGACGACCGGTTTTTGCTCCGCATGTTGACGGATTCGCTCCGCGTGCGCTACCCAAAGCTGAGCTACGTAAACAACATGCTCATTAAGCTCGACGAGCTGGATGCCGCAGCGCGCCTGGCCTCCCTGCAAGAGCTGATGTCGCAGGCCACCGAAATAGACAAGCCGGAGGTGAAGCTGTCCGACGCCAGGGGAAAAGAGCATCAGCTCTCGGCGCTCAAGGGGAAGGTGGTGCTGCTGGACTTCTGGCTTTCCACCAGCCCGCTTTGCCTGATGGACAACCGCGAGTTGATTCCCCTCTACCAAAAGTACCACGCAAAAGGCTTTGAGGTTTTTCAGGTATCGCTGGACGACGATGTCGAGCAGTGGAAAAGCGCCGTTGAGGAGCACGCGCTACCGTGGATTAGCGTGAGCTGCCCCGCCTCCACAGGCTGCGTCGCCGCGCGCGAGTACCGCGTGGAAAACATTCCGGCAAACTTTCTCATCGACCGGCAGGGGAAAATTGCAGGCAAAGACCTGTTCGGCGACGAGCTGGCGAAAAAGGTAAAAGAGTTGATGGGACGCTAAACGTAGCCGCTTTGATAGACACACACTGCCATATTTTCGACGAGGCCTTCGACGCCGACCGCAGCGAGGCCGTAGCGCGTGCGCAGGCCGCAGGCGTTACGCTGATGCTCATGCCCAACGTCGACAGCAAAACCTATGGCGGCATGATGCGCACCGCCAACGCATTTTCGCAGGTTTGCCTGCCTATGGTCGGCGTGCATCCCACCTCGATAACCGCCGAAAACGTGGAGCACGAGCTGGACTTCGTGCGCGGCGAGCTGGAGAGAAATCCCCCACAAACCTTTGTCGCCGTTGGCGAAATAGGCGTCGACTGCTACTGGAGTCGGGCGCACGTAGCCCAGCAGCTGGTAGCGTTTGAGCGGCAGCTGCGCATAGCCGAGCAGCACGGGCTGCCGGTGGTGATCCACGCCCGCGATTCGCTTAGCGAAATTCTGGAGACGCTGCGCACTGCAAAGCCAAACGTGAGGGGCGTATTCCACGCCTTTTCCGGCTCTGTGGAGCAGTACCACAGCCTGCGGCAGCTGGGCGACTACAAGTTGGGCATAGGCGGCATGGTAACCTTCAGGAGCGCCGGGCAGCTGCTCGAGGTAGTACGGCAAACGCCGCTGAGCGACCTGCTGCTCGAAACCGACGCTCCCTACCTCACCCCCACGCCGCACCGCGGCAAGCGCAACGAAAGCGCCTACCTGCCATTGGTAGCGCAAAAAATAGCCGAAGTAAAGGGTTTGAGCATAGAAGAAGTTGCGGAGGTTACCACCGACAACGCCGTCCGGCTATTCAATTTGCAGCGATGAACAAAATTAACAGCGCATAAATTTTCATATGTTGCAAAAAAAAATTACCTTTGCCCACCTTTGCGACATTCACATGTCGCAACATGCCTGCCGAAGCGTACAACGGAGAGATGGCCGAGTGGTCGATGGCGCACGCCTGGAAAGTGTGTATACTCCAAAAGGGTATCATGGGTTCGAATCCCATTCTCTCCGCAAAATAGCACAACCACCCAGCGTTTTAGAAGCAAAGCATCCAAAAAGGATTAGCTGTTACCCGCCAGCTTGATGAAGCAAAATACGAAAAAGGAATACAAATGAACAAATGAGAAAAACAAACATCAAAAATGGCAAATTTCATGGAGAGTTGAATCACACAATAAAAACATTTGTAATGTGTGACTATTCATAATGCGTGACTAAATAATGGACAAGTCATAAGTTGAACATTAATTAACATAATTTTTGAATAAAGCATGAGACGTTTATTTTTTATTACATTGGCTGTCCTTTTTGCATGTCCCACAAGCGGGCAAACCTGTACCTGCGAAAGTAATTTCGAGTGGGTAAAAAAGATATTTGAGGAAAATGATGCCGGCTTTCAGTATATTATTGACAAAAAAGGATTGGCGGCATATAACATCCACAATCAATTGACGTTGGAAAAAATTAAGACAGCAAAAACATCAACAGAATGTACTGGACTGCTTTACGAGTGGTTAACGTTCTTTCGTTCGGGACATATCGGAATTGAACGCTTGACAAATGAAACATCCACATCACAAAATGTTTCTCAAGCTACATACAAAGCCGAGATGTGGAAAGGGAATATCTCTCAATTTGAAAAATACATCAGCGAAAAGAAAGACGCCGATTACGAAG
>JAIRSZ010000083.1 GCA_031255195.1 Prevotellaceae bacterium
CGACAAGTCGCCGCTGTTGATGTGGTACTCCAAATCCCTGCCTCCCATATTTTTCCAGGTCATCCCGCCGAAGAAGTGGTTGTTTCCACACGCGGGCGTAATGGAGTCCGGCATCGGAGGTTTGGCCGGACGGCCGGCCACCCGCAGCACGTAAGGCGCCGACGGCGGCGCGCTGAGCTGAGGTCCCGTGCGAATTACCTGAACTTCAAAGCTATCCTTTGCAAGCGTTGATACGCTGTAGGGCATGGCGTTTACCTTTGTCCACCGTGTGCTGTTTATAGCTCGCACGCTGACGTCGAAGTTTGAGAAGGTGTGGCTGCTGCTCATCAGCGCGCGTTCGTTCTGGTAGCTGATGTATACGGCATTTTTCACCGTGGCGTAGGGCGTCCAGGCCACCAGCGGAGCGCCCTCCAGCGCAACATGCGTGGAGCCACCCGCCAGGCGGTAGTAGATGCTGTACTGCGACGCCTCGCTCAGCCCGACAACCTCAAATTGTGCGCTATTGCCGCTTACCTGCACGACGGACGGCTTTGCGCCCCACGCGCCTGTACCCACCTTCCACTCCACCGAAGCTACCCCCGCAGGGAGATTTTTTACCCTGATGCTCAGCGAGGTGGGCGTTTTTCTCACCACCTCTGCCGTGCCTGCCGAAGGCCACTCCGCGCGGACAATCTCCAGCGATACCGGAATGTTCAGCTGCGCGCCGCTGCTCGTCTCAATGCTCAGCTGCGTGCTGTAGACGCCCACCTTTGTGGCCGATGCGGTCACCCGGTAGGCGCTGTCGCGCGCTCCGGTGGCAACGGCAAGGATGCCGTTAAACGGCGGTGCGAGGATGAACATTGCCGAATCTCCGCCGCTGAACATCATGCTCGTCACCGTATCGGGGTTGGAGGGCGATAGATTTTCTATCACCACTGCCAGCGTATCCGTCGGCGCTATGCCCGTCCAATTCATCGACCATGATACAGGGTTGATTCGCAGGTTGTTGCTCAGGTTTTGCGGCTGCGACGACGGCGTGCTGCCCGTGTGCCGGTATCGCAGCAGGTAGATAACGCCCAGCTGGCAGCTGCCGCCCGGGCAGCTGTCCACCAGCGTTGTGCCAGATCCCGTATCATACTTTTTCCAGGTTTGGCCGCCGTTTGTGGAGAGATCATACCACGTGTTCGTCTCCAGGTTGCTGATGGTGTACTTTTTTTTGTTCGGGTGGTTGGTCTGCAACATCCCACGAGGCGCTGATCCCCGCGCCCTGAGCGTTAGCTCGGTTGTTTGCGATGCGAAGGTGGAAGCTGTGGCCGCCAGCCGCAGCCGCACCCGCCGATTCTGTTGCCCGCTCCAGCCAAGGTCGGCAAGCAGTCGGTATTTGCCCCAGGCGGCGTTTGACACGAAGGAATCCGACCACGACGTGCTGCCGCCAACGCTGTACTCCAGCGGCGCTGTCGAGGTGCGGTTTTCCAGCCGCTCTCCAGACGGGGCGCTGTCGTACACCACCCTGTAGCTGCCGGGCGCTGCTGGAGCCGCCGGACGGCGGCTTATCTCCAGCTCCTGCTCCGGCGACAGGTAGTTCCCCGTCCACCCGTCAAGCAGCGGGCTGTGCCGCCATGCCAGCCTTCCGTTGGCAGCTCCTGCAACTTGGCATACGCTGTCGAGGATGGGCTTTTGCTCCCCAGCCAGGGTAACGCGCAGCGAAAGTCCGCCGTGGTTGGCCATTACCGCGCGCCACGCGCGCCCGCTGCTGAGAATCCACGCCGTGTCCTGCGGCGACCGCTCGACGTATACCCTAAATTCCACCTCAGCGGGGATGACGCCGTTTTTCTTGCCGCTCACCACCGCCTCGTCCGCGTAGTCCACGTGCAGCGGCAGCGCAAAGGGGTACAGCCTGAGTCCGCTCATGGCCAGCGTGCCCTGCTGTAGCGTGTCCTGCGCCTTGACGATGTGGTACGCCACGCTATCCTTCAAGCCGCTGAACGTGAGCGTGTCGAAGGTTGGCAATACCTGCTGCCATGCGCCGGCAAGGCGGCCGCTCTCCACCTCGTGAACGCTGTACCACCACCCCGTCGGCTCGCTGGGCTTTACTTTTGCCAGCACGCTGCCTCCACCCTGCCTCGACAGCGTAACATCTTGAGGAAGAATATCTTTTACTGAGCAGGAGTACGTGTTTACCCTCCGGCAGCCCTTTCGGGAAAGCGCCACCTTGTAGCTCACCTCGAAGTGCCCGCTTGGGCGGCCTACAACAATGTAACCTTCTCCTGACGTAAGACCGGTGAACATCAGCGGGTTGCTTCCGCCGAGTCCGAGCGTCCACGGGTATACTTCCGAGCTGTCGGAAGCCTTGAGCAGCGCGTACTCCGTAGACTGCGAGGTGTACGTCAAGCTTATGTGGCTTCTGCACCCTCCGCCCACCAGCTCGCTGGTGGTGGATACACGCAGCGGGTCGGAAACATCCGCCACCGGAATCACAACGTCCTGGTAGTAGCTGTCGTCCTGCACCAGCCCGGCGCTCAGGTTGGCGCCCAGCCCCTCGCTGATGGCGCTTACGGGAACGCCTACCACGCGGTACGTCTTGGAGGGCGTTAGCCCTCCAAACTTCAGCTCGCCGGAGGCTTTTGGGTAGTACCACGTGGCGTTTTTGCCCGACAGGTTAACCTCTCCGCTGGGGGCTGTGGCCAGCGGCGAGCCGTTAAACGTTACCGTCATTTGCTGAGGGTTTATGACGGTTGACCCGCGCAGCTCCACCACGCCGTAGACGTAGTTTGCCCGTGCTGTAACCGTAAACTCCCCTTCGCCCAGCCGGTCGAAGCTCGTAGAAAATTCTATACCGGGGCCGGCAGCAAAAATAATGTCGTCAAGGACGTTGCCGTATCCGCTGCCTGAAGAATAGATGTTGACGAAGGCAAACACTGTTGTGCCCTGACCGGCGGGCACGGTATAGGAGCCGGAGCGGTGGCGCCACCTTGAGCCAGGCTCATTGTTGTCAAAATCCCTCGTGGCCGACGACAGGGACACGTAGTAGACGTTGCCGTTATACACCGTGGTGTATGTCTGCGGAAAGCTGTTGAAGTCCTTAGAGAAGTAGTGTTTTGGCTCGTTTGTTTCTGAATATATACCCTTCACTATACCGTTTTCCGCCATGACTTTGTCCACGATGGCCTGGAAGTACGTGTACTGATTTACACCGTAGACGTAAGGCCCACCGCGACTCGCAGAAGTCAGAGAATTATCTATGCTTTCTATATTGGTTGTATTATTAAGCTTATTGTAGTAAGACGTCGTTGCGCCATAGTCTTCCGGCAAATTCAGCGACGCGCCGATTACGACTCCCATCACATCGGGATTGTTTTTCCCGAAGGGTGACCGGGTAATATGGTCTAGCGACCATTCGTATATCTTGCCGGGAACTGTAGCTATCTCCTGAAAAATGCTCGAATACGCCGCTGCGGACAATTCCGCGTATGAGCCGTGCTGTGTAGGTGCAAGCTCGTCTCTGTTCGGGTCTAAATCATAGCCGGTGTAGGGAATTCCCGTGTATGTGGGGTTTGCTATCCCACGGATTTCAATGCAGCGCGGGGTATAACCATACGGCGCAGTCGCATAGTGCGTCGTCTGCCAACCAAAAGACGGAAAACCTGAGTTGTCCGGCACGACATTTACGCCCCAGTTGTCTTTAGCAGTAGCAGTAAATACGCTAAAGTTACCGTTTTGCAGTTCAGGGTACAGGTATTGGTAAGAATCATACTTCGCTGCGGCCTGTTTTACGCTCCTGTCCACAATCTTCACCTTCGCCGGTTGTGAGGTCGAAGAGTCGAGCGTAGGAGTGCCATTGACAATGATGGTATTTATAACCACGCAGTGGTAGTAGTAAATACCGGAATCGCCCGGAGTAGTGTCGTGCAGAACGCTTTCGGAGGCGTTGGGTATTAGCAGAGGTTTTGGATCATTTGGCCCTTGCGAGTACCACTTGTATGTCAGCACTCCACCGTCTGGGCTGGAAGCTTGTAGGGAAAGTCGCAGGGTGGCTTTTTTTGCAAAAGTGCCGCCCACAGGCTCCTTGGTAATAACCGGAGGTTGTGCGTTTTTAGTTGTTTGTGCGGATACGTTACCGCCGGCCATCCAGAACGCAAGCAGCAGGAATGGTAGCCGTGAAAAAAAATGTTTCATAAATTTTTTACTTCAAATGTTTGTACTTTAAGGTTAACAACGCCCTTCCGTGGAGTGCGGCCGTCTTGAAGCGGCTGCCGTCGGCAGGAGGGCAAAAAAAATGCCATACGACGTGCCCAAAAGCAGGTCGTGGCGGTATTTGTGAAAAAATGGTGAAATATATATAGATATACGCGCGTGTATGTGAATATGCACGAATTGTGTAGCTTGCTGAGTGCTGTGTGTGTGAATTTTAGGCAAAAAACATGAAATGCAGCTGATCATAGCCTGCAAGCCACTCGAAGTAACTCCGCAACCGCCTCTAACAAAGACGGAAGCAGAAAAATTTGTCCTCGATGCTATGCTATTGTCATTACCTTTCATAGTTGCCATTGAAATGAGTTAGTGATGCACAAAGGTAAAGATTTTTTCCCAAAAAACAAACAAAATGAAATTTTTTTGCCACTGAAAAGTAAAATTCAATACAATATATTACGTATCAGGTTACGAAATGTAACCTGTCGCTCCGAATGGGGGTGAAATAGGATAACCGCGGGTGAAACCAACGGTAGAAGCGCCACCCTGCGGGAACTCCGCGATAGGAGACGCCTTACCCCGAATTGCGCTTCATTTACAATGGGTTATCCGAATTGAAGTCTTTCCTTTTAGATTTGCACGAGAAATTTGATTAACGGTTTTCAAGGTTGATTTCTTACTTTTGTTGTATAAAAGAAGGAATTAACCGATACTTGAAGCTAAGCTATAAATTTGTCGGATTTACCTTGTCCGACAGCTTACCGCTGGTAATCAAATCGAAGAATACTTGAGTTTTTAACACACCCCTGCGTAGGGGTGAGGCGAGATGTAGACGTTGCTATATTGTTAATTATTCACTATTAGTTATTCACTATTAGTTATCCACTATTAATTATTCACTATTAATTATTCACTATTAATTATTCACTATTAATTTATTCACTATTAATTTATTCACTATTAATTATTCACTATTAATTTATTCACTGCGCCTTGTGCAAGGCGTGTCGCTAAGAGGACAGCAAAAAATCCTTGAAGTCCTCGTAGCGGCTGCTCATGCCAACGACCTGCTTTTGGCCACCCATAAAGGCTTGCAGCTTTGGAGGAATGGCAATATCAACGCCGAGGATGCTGTCCATCGTTTCCTTGAACTTTGCGGGGTGCGCCGTCTCCAGAAAGATGCCCGTTGCCTTTTCGTCGTGCTTGAGGCGCTCGCGCAGGGCTTCGCAGGCGCACGCTCCGTGCGGATCGAGCATGTACCCCGTTTCGTCGAAAGTGCACTTCACAATCTCGCGAATTTGCGCATCGCTGTAGCGGTATCCCGAAATGTCTGCGGTAACCTTGGCGTGGTCGCCGCCGTACAAGTCCATGATGCGGGCAAAGTTGCTGGGGTTGCCCACGTCCATGGCGTTGGCAATGGTGGCTATGCTTGGGCGCGGCGAGAACTTGGCCGTTTGCAGGTAGCACAAAAAAATGTCGTTAGCGTTGTTGGCGGCCACAAAGTGCTTGATGGGCAGCCCCATTCGCTTGGCCATCAGCCCTGCCATCAGGTTGCCGAAGTTGCCGCTGGGCACGCAGACCACAGCCTCGCAGCCCTGCGGCAGCTGCGCCCACCCCCAAAAGTAGTAGAACGCCTGGGGGATAAAGCGTGCCAGGTTGATGGAGTTGGCTGAGGTGAGCCTGCGCCGTGCGCTGAGCTCAACATCCAGAAAAGCCTGCTTCACCAGCCGTTGGCAGTCGTCGAAAGTCCCCTCCACCTCGATGGCGCAAATGTTTTGCCCCAGCGTGGTGAACTGCGATTCCTGAATTTTGCTTACCAGCCCCTTGGGGTACAAGACCGTTACGGTTATTCCCTCTACCCCCAGAAAGCCGTTGGCAACGGCGCTGCCGGTGTCGCCGGAGGTGGCCACCAGGACGTTTGTTTCGGAGTTTTCGTTGCGGGTAAGGTGCTGCATCATGCGCGCCAGAAAGCGAGCGCCCACATCCTTAAACGCCATTGTGGGGCCGTGAAAGAGCTCAAGGCTGTAGAGGTTGTCGGCCACCCTTACCAGCGGGATGTCGAAGTTCAGCGCACCGTACACCATGTCGCGCAGCGCAGCCGGTGCAACGTCGTCGCCAAAAAGCGCCGTGGCAACCCCCAGCGCAGCTTCCTGAAGCGTCTTGCTGCGCAGCGAGGCAAAAAACTCGCCGCTCAGGAGCGGAATCTGCTCCGGCATGTACAGGCCGTTATCGTCGGCTAAACCTTTTAAAACGGCTTCTTTCAGCGTTGCCGGTGGAACTTGTCCGTTGGTGCTGTAGTATTTCATCTATAGATTTTTTAAGTGAGCTTCAATAAACTTTTCAACGTCTTGCTTTAAAAGCAGGTATACTTCCCGGCGGGGTGATTTTGAGCATTGCCCGTCAGAACATTGCAAGGGCACAAAAGTAAAAAAAAATGGCAAGAAATCATTGGGAAAACAATGATGAATGATGAATTATGGATTTTTGAATTATGGATATAGATGATATATAAAGTGTTAGCGCACGTAACGCTGTCGGTATTGACCCAATCCGAATATGCTGTTTTTTCAAAGGCAGATGGGAGAAAATACTTTAGATTCCTACAGTTTTGTTTGCGCCATTTTTGCCCAGGGCAAACGCACGAAAATATGCCTGCTTAAAACGGCTTTCCCGCTTTTAGCGTCTTTGTGCTGCGAAAAACCTTTGCGCCCTTTGCGGTGAGAAAAATTCGGCCTGCTCGTCGCCGCTATCTATCAACGGAATATTGGTTATTCGTATTTGCATAAATTTTTTCGACCGCCTCTGCGGTATTGGGTTTTTTGCTCGCTTTGGCTTGGCTCGCTCCGCTCGCCAGACTCGGCAAAGTTCGAGAGGTTACAAGAAGGACGGATGCCACGGTAACTAAGGAAGAGCCAAGCGGAAGCCAAGATAGCCGTAGCTACCACCGGGGGCGTAGCTGAGCCGGTAAGCAACACGGCAGTACACCGCGTAGGTGTACCAGCTGCCGCCGCGATACACACGGTCAGAGCAGGAGTTGTCATAGCAATCCTGACACCACTCCCACACGTTGCCGCTCATGTCGTAAATACCCAAAGCGTTGGGGATTTTTTGCCCAACAGGGTGTGTTCCGCTACTATTGTTGTAGTCGCCGTACCACGCCACTTCGTCAATGTCGTCGCTACCAGAGTACCTGTAGCTGCTTTTTTTCGTTCCCTCGCGGGCGGCATACTCCCACTCGGCTTCGGTGGGCAGCCGGTAGCTTTTGCCCGTGCGGGTATTAAGCTTTTTTATAAACTTCTGCGCATCGTTCCAGCTTACCATTTCCACAGGGCGGTTGTCCCCTTTGAAGTATGACGGGTTAGCGCCCATTATGGCCTGGTACTGCGCCTGCGTCACCTCGTATTTACCTATGTAAAAACCTTTCACTGTACCGCTGCCCTCTACGTACACCATTTCTATACCGTCGGAGCTGTAGACCTCTCCATTTTTACGTTTGTTGTTGTTGTCACCTTTACTTTCGTCGTCGGAAGACGAGCCGCCGCAGAAGAACATCACACCTGCTATAGCTGCAAGTAGCACTACTTTTTTCATAATTGTTCAAAAATTTTTTTATTTATGCCTACTTAAGGGCTTCGGTTTGCCCGTTTTTTTGGAGCGCTGTCGCCCATTTTGCCCGCCCTCCGCTTGGGCGCAGAGTATCATCAGGTTTTGCCACAACTTCGGGCGGCTATATGCGTATGCGCACGCGAGGCTACAAAATACGTAACTCGCTGAACACTTTTATGTTATTTAGATGGCTCATGGTACGGTACAGCGTAAAATGATGAGCGCAAAGGTATGTTTTTTTCAATACCATGCTGATATATTTTTGTCAAAATACACAAAACGGGAAATATTTTATTCCGGTGCGCTCAATGATTCACTGCTCTCCCTTGCCTGAACGGT
>JAIRSZ010000109.1 GCA_031255195.1 Prevotellaceae bacterium
CGCGTACCCCCGGGGACTGGGTGGTTTTGAAGAAAGGGGTGTGGAGGTTGGGGGGGCGCCCCCCCCCAACATCAACACCCTTTCATTCAACACCTTAAATTACAGCGCGCCCCCGTCATTCCGTAGCGCAGCGGAGGAACCTCAGCCCGTAGTTGCTGACGAGCAGTGGTATCTCCTGCACCTCATTTCCACCTAATTTTATCAACAAAACAACCTCAGTAGCAGTCGATTGCAAATAATTTCACCAACCTCATTACCTCATTGCCGTCGACAGCTACAATTGCTTATCGCCGCGGGTAGGGGCTGAGGTTCCTCCGCTGCGCTTGCTCGTGCCTCGCGCGCTACGCTACGGAATGACGGGCAGCGCGCGTGAAGAAGGGGGAAAGGGTGGAATTAAATGAAAGGAAGTTGAGGTTGGTGGGGCGCGCCCCACCAACATCAACTTCCTTTCATTTAATTCCACCCTTTTCCACTTTTCACGCGCCGCCCGTCATTCCGTAGCGTAGCGCGCGAGGTACGAGCAAGCGCAGCGGAGGAACCTCAGCCCCTACCCGCGACGACAAGCAATTGTAGCTGCCGACAACAATGGGGTAATGAGGTTTGGGAAATTATTAGCAACCGGCTGCTACTGAGGTTGTTTTGTTGAAAAAATTAGGTGGAAATGAGGTGCAAGTAATGTCATCGCTCGTCGGCAGCTACGGGCTGGGATTCCTCCGCTGCGCTACGGAATGACGGCGGGGGGGACACGCACACGCGCTTGCCGTCAACAGCTACGGGCTGAGGTTTCTCCGCTGCGCTACGAAATGACGGCGGGGGGGACACGCGGTGGGAAAGGGAGGCAGGAGGCAGAAGTGGTGCGTCAGCAATCACAGTAAATCACCAAAATCAAAAAAATCACAGTTCAGACAGCAGCCGCCAGCAGCTACGGGCTGGGATTCCGTAGCGCAGCGGAGGAATGACGGCGGGGGGGGGACGCGGTGGAAAAGGGAGGCAGGAGGCAGAAGTGGCGCTGCGGGGGAGTGTCCTGTTTTCAAAATTCAGAGGCCAAAATTTCCGAAGTTCAAAATTTCTTTTGTACCTTCGCAGCTTCGGTTTTCACGTACCATAAAACATTTTACACACCTGCTATGTTTTCAACAATATCCTTTGAGGAGCTTCTCCCCGAAGTGCTGAAGCTTGAGGCGGTGGGCTGCAAGGACTGGCTCACCAACAAGGTTGACCGCTCGGTGACGGGGCGCGTGGCCATGCAGCAGTGCGCGGGCGAAATTCAGCTTCCGCTCAACAATCTGGGCATTGTGGCGCTCGACTACCAGGGGCGGAGGGGCGTTGCCACCTCCATTGGTCACGCTCCTGCGGCGGCGCTCATCAACGCCGCCGCAGGCTCGCGGCTGGCCATCGCCGAGGCGCTGACCAACATCGTCTGGTCGCCCATTGAGGGCGGGCTGGCGGGCGTTTCGCTGAGCGCCAACTGGATGTGGCCCTGCAAGAACGAGGGCGAGGATGCGCGCCTCTACAGCGCGGTGAAGGCCGCAAGCGACTTTGCGCTGGCCTTGGGGGTGAACATCCCAACGGGTAAGGACTCGCTCTCGATGACGCAAAAGTACCCCGACGGCAAAAAAGTTTACGCCCCGGGGACGGTTATCATCTCCGCCGTGGGCGAGGTGAGCGACGTTCGCAAGGCGGTAAGCCCCGTGCTCAAGCCCAGCGCGGAGAGCACGCTGCTCTACATCAACATGTCCCGGTCGCCGCTAACGCTGGGCGGGAGCAGCCTTGCGCAGGTGTTGGGCGAGCAGGGCGGAACGCCTCCCGACGTGGCCGACGCCGCCTGCTTTGCCAAAGCTTTTGCCGCGGTGCAGACGCTGGTCGAAAAAAAGCTGATACTTGCGGGGCACGACGTGTCGTCCGGCGGGCTGATAACCACGCTGCTCGAAATGACCTTCGCCAACGTCGAGGGCGGGCTTGAGGTTGACCTTACCCCCCTTGGGCAGCTGAACGTGGCGCTGTTTGCCGAAAATCCCGCGCTGGTGTTGCAGGTGCAGGACGCTGCCACGGTAAAGGAAATCCTGCACGCCTGCGGCGTTGAGGCGGTGGCCATTGGCTGTCCGGCGACGCAGCGCGTGCTGCGAATTTTCCACAACGGCCAAAAGTACAAGCTCAACATCGACGAGCTGCGCGACGCGTGGTACCGGCCGTCGTACCTGCTGGACAGGCGGCAGAGCGGCGAGGCGCTGGCGCTGGCGCGGCTGGAGAGCTACAAAAGCCAGCCGGTACGCTACCGCTTCCCGCAGCATTTTACGGGCAAATTTTCCGGCTACGGCGTTGACCCGCACCGCCGGGTGGCATCGGGGGTGCGCGCCGCCGTTGTTCGCGAAAAAGGCTCGCAGTGCGAGCGCGAAACGGCCTGGGCGCTCTACCTCGCAGGCTTCGACGTGCGGGACGTGCACATGACCGACCTCGCCTCGGGGCGCGAAACGCTGGAGGACGTGAGCATGGTGGTGTTCGTTGGCGGATTCTCCAACTCCGACGTGCTTGGCTCGGCAAAGGGGTGGGCAGGCACGTTTCTCTACAGCGGCAGGGCGCGGCAGGCGTTGGAACGCTTCTACGCCCGACGCGACACGCTGAGCTTAGGCGTTTGCAACGGGTGTCAGCTCATGGTGGAGCTGGGGCTTGTTGCGCAGGGCAGCGCGGCGGGAATGCGCATGTTGCCCAACGACTCGCGCAAGTTCGAGAGCGGCTTCGTGAGCGTCGACGTTCCGCAGAACAGCTCGGTGATGCTTGGGTCGCTGAGCGGGGCGCGGCTGGGCATTTGGGTTGCGCACCGCGAAGGCAAGTTCGACATTCCGCCGGAGGCCGAAGGCTACAGCGTTGTGCTGCGCTACGCCTACGACGCCTATCCGGGAAACCCCAACGGCTCGCGCGGCGCGGTGGCCGGCATTTGCTCCGCCGACGGGCGACACCTCGCCATGATGCCGCACCCCGAGCGCGCCATACACCCGTGGACATGCGCCTGCATCCCCGACCTCAACAGAGACGACGACGTAACGCCGTGGATGGAGGCCTTTGTGAGGGCGCGGGAGTGGGTGGAACGTTGTTAGTCGGCTTTAAACTAGTTAGTTGACCGCCGCCGAAACCCTCACAACCGCGTTGGGCTGCCTGGGGGCGTTGGTGATAACGGTTACGGTTTTGCTCACCTTCCCCTTGAGCGATGCTGCCCTGAAGGTGGCCTTCAGCTCTGCCGACTGCCCCGCCTTGACGACTTTTGGGTTGTCGTCGGAAAGCGTGATGCAGCTACAGTTGGTGGAGACCTTGCGCAGCAGCAAATCGCTCTTCCCGCTGTTGGCTATGGAGATAGTAAACTCTTTGGCGGCGCTGCCGGAAACGCTGCCCAAGTCGATGCTCCGCCGGGCAAGGCTTGCCACCGGAGCGTTGGATAGCTGCTCGCCCGTCAGCCCCGAAAAATCCTCGTCGATGGTGGCGCTGATGGAAAGCTCGCCCCGACTTTTGCCGCCTCCGAGCGTAAAGGACACCTTGTCGGTAACGTAGCCCCAATCGCTCTTTTTGGCGGCGTTGTAGGTGCACGTTATGCTTCCCTTTTCGCCGGGGTTGAGCGTTTGCGGGCGGACGCTCAAGGTCAGGTGGGGCGGAACGTTCTCAAAGGCAATGCTCACCGCCGCGCTGCCGGTGTTGACAACGGGAAGCGAGTCTACAACCGTTGCGGCGCTGTAGATGTTGGCAAACGGGATGTTGAGCGACTTGAGCCGCAGCGTCCCAACAACGCGGGGGTACAAATCGGCAATCCCCTTGGCCTTGGGAATCACCTCGCCCGAAATTTTCAGCTTCACCTGCTGACCCGCCGTAGCCGATACGGTAATTTCCTTGTCAAATATTCCCGGGCGGTCTTTGGGGTCGAAGATGGCCTTCACGAAGCCCGTCTTTCCGGGCAGCACAGGCTCGCGGCTCCACTCCGGCGTGGTGCACCCGCACGACGACTCCACGTTGGTAATAATGACGGGCGCTTTGCCGACGTTGGTAAACTCGAACAGGTAGGTAGCTTCGCCGCCTGCTTCGGGGATTTGCCCAAAGTCGTGCGCCGTTTTTGTAAACTGCATTTGCGCCAGCGCGCCAACGCTTGCGAGGCATACTGCCGTCGCTGTCATAAAAATCTTTTTCATACTTGAACTTTGAGGTTTGTTTCCTGCAAAAGTATAAAAAAATCGGGAAATGTTCGGCATGGCTACAACAGCTCCTGCAAATTTCGGCTGCCGCAAAATGCCACGCCCGCAACAGGAGGCAATCGCAATATTTTTTGAGCCAGCATGATAGCATATTCAACTCCGCCTGTTTGGATGGTGATTTACGGTGATTGCTGACGCAGCACTTTTTCTCTCTTTCGCCCTTCCCAATGCGCGCCCCTTCCCCGTCATTCCGTAGCGGAGCGCGCGAGGCACGAGCAAGCGAAGCGGAGGAACCTCAGCCTGTAGCTGCCGACGACGAACGATGGTTGTTCATTGTTCGTTAGAGTTCCATATTAATTAAAATGAATTATTAACTATTCATTATCAAAGGTTTTGGTCACCTCTGCACTATTAATTACTTTCCGTACTGCTGCTCGTAGTACTTTTCGTATTCGCCGCTCACCACGCGCTCAAGCCAGCCCTGGTTGGCGAGATACCAGTCTACCGTTTTTTCCAGCCCCTGCTCAAAGGTAACGGAGGGCTTCCAGCCAAGCTCGCGCTGGATTTTTGAAGCGTCGATGGCGTAGCGCAGGTCGTGCCCGGCGCGGTCGGTAACGTAGGTTATCTGCCGGGCTGAAGAGCCTTCCGGCCGCCCCAGCTTTTTGTCCATGAGGGCGCACAGCAGCTTTATCAGCGCAATGTTTGTCCACTCGTTGTGCCCGCCAATGTTGTAGGTTTCGCCCGTTTTCCCCCTGTGAAACACAAGGTCAATGGCGGCGGCGTGGTCTTCCACGTAGAGCCAGTCGCGCACGTTTTCGCCACTGCCGTAAACGGGAATGGGCTTTCCCGTCCTGATGTTGTTGATGGCAAGGGGGATGAGCTTTTCGGGGAAGTGGTTGGGGCCGTAGTTGTTGGAGCAGTTGGTAATCACCACGGGGAGGCCGTAGGTGTCGTGGCAGGCGCGCACAAAGTGGTCGGAGGCCGCTTTGGAGGCCGAGTAGGGGCTGTGGGGGTCGTAGCGCGTGTCCTCGGTGAAGAAGCCGGTATTGCCCAGCGAGCCGTACACCTCGTCGGTGGAGATGTGGTAGAATCGCTTGCCGTCGAAGCTGCCGCTCCACGCGCTCCTGGCGGCGTTGAGCAGCGTCACCGTGCCCACAACGTTGGTGCGGATGAACTCCATCGGGCTGGCAATGGAGCGGTCAACGTGCGACTCGGCGGCCAGGTGGAGCACGCCGGTAATGCGGTGTTCGGCGAAAACCTGCTGCAACAGCTCGGCGTCGCAAACGTCGCCCTTCACGAAGCGGTAGCCGGGCGCGCCTTCCACCTCGGCGAGGTTTTCCAGGTTGCCGGCATACGTGAGCTTGTCGTAGCACACAATGCGGTACTCCGGATACTTTTTTACCAGGCGGCGCACCACGTGCGAGCCGATGAAGCCGGCGCCTCCGGTAACGAGAATATTTTTCATGCTAAAAAGAATTTAATGGTTAATACTCCGTAATGCTTAGCTTACGTCTTTTCTGTTTTTTCCGAACTTGTTTTTAATCCACCCCGGCACCACTATAGCACCGGCAAAGAGGTAGATGTAGTAGGTAACAAACCGCCAAAGCAGGGCAACAATGACGGTAAGCCCCGCAACGGGGATGAGGTCGCCCAGGAACTGCTTGAACACAAATTCAGCAAATCCGCTGCCGCCGGGCGTTGGGGTGACCAGCATCATAACCCACATGATGAGCTGGCGCGCAAAGATGAGCAGGTGGTCGTGCACGGCGAAGAAGGCCATGAACAGCACGTTCACCACCCAGTACCGCGACGTCCACGAGAGGAAGGTGGCGGCAAAGGACTTGAGCCAGAAGAGCGCCGGCCGATGCTTCAGCTCGGAGGCGCTGACCACAACGTCGTCGCCGGCTTTCACCGCGCCGGCCTTCCAGCGGCGCAGGAGCGGCAGCGAGAAGACTTTTACGATGAGCCAGCGCAGGCTGCCGGGGTTGACAAACAGGCCGTAGAGCAGCAGGAGCACCCAGACGAGCTTGATGAAGTAGCCCGCCAGCGTGAAGGTGAGCAGCCCCGTGGCGATGGCGGAGTTCACGGCAAACAGCTGATGAAAGGGTACGAGGAGGAGCAGCAGGGGTAGCATCAGCACAAAGTAGATTTCGTCGAGCAGCGAGGTGGCCATCACGATAGCCGAGCTGCGGCCAACGCTCATCCCCTCCTTGTTGACGTACACCACCGCCACGCTCGTTCCGCCCACGGCCGAGGGCGTAATGGCGGAGGTGAACTCCCACAGCATAATCACGCGCAGCGACTGCCGCCACGAGAGCTCCCTGTCGCTCAGCAGGCGCAGGCGCAGCATGTAGCCCGCGTCGCGTCCGGCCATGAGCATCAGCGCCAGCAGCAGGAAGCACCAGAAGCGCCACGAGAGGTCTACGCTGCGGAGCACGTCGCCGGCGTGGTACACCCGCAGCTTGACCCCCTCCACGCTCAGCTCGTCGCCCATGCTGACGCGCGCATCCCGCAGCACGAGACACCACGCCTGCACGCTGTCTGTGCGCAGCGTCAGCAGGAGGCTGTCGCCGCTGCACATCAGCACGTCGCCGGCCTTTACCTGCCGCTGCAAGCGCTTGGTGTTGGCGTACAGTATGCTGTCGGAAGAGTAGCAGAGCGCGCCGTTGCGCACCGCCACAAGGCTGCCGGTTGAGAGCGCTACCGGCTCGTGCGCCTCGCCACCCCGAAACGACGGCTTGGGGTAAAGTTCGCCCCAAAAGATGAACACCACCACCCCAACGCCTATAAGAATGGGGAATAGCGCCTTGTACGATTTAATGCCCGAAACCGTCAACCGAGATTGATTTTTTTCCATTCGCTAAAAAAATTTTTTTGCCTGAGAATTAAGTTCTGCCTTGCTCTGCTTTACAGCTCGCTCTCCTTTAGCCGCTCTGCGTTTTCGGCCATTTGCAGGTGGTCTATTACGTCCTGAATGTCGCCGTCCACAAAGGCGGGCAGGTTGTAGATTGTGTAGCTGATGCGGTGGTCTGTCATGCGGCTCTGGGGGTAGTTGTAGGTGCGGATTTTGGCCGACCTGTCGCCGCCTGAGACCATTGTTTTGCGCTTGCTCGCAATTTCGTCGAGGTACTTTTGGTGCTCGATGTTGTAGATGCGTGTTCGGAGTTCCTCCATAGCCTTAGCCTTGTTCTTGAGCTGCGATTTTTCGTCCTGGCACTGCACCACGATGCCCGTGGGGATGTGGACAAGCCGGACGGCGGAGTAGGTGGTGTTGACCGACTGCCCGCCGTTGCCCGACGAGCAAAAGGTGTCGACGCGCACGTCGCTTTCCTTCACCTCCACGTCGAACTCGTCGGCCTCCGGCAGCACCGCTACCGAGGCGGCGGAGGTGTGCACGCGCCCCTGCGTTTCGGTTTGCGGCACGCGCTGCACGCGGTGCACGCCGCTTTCGTACTTGAGCACGCCGTACACCTTTTCGCCCGAAACCTTCATCACCACCTCCTTGTAGCCGCCCATAGCGCCCTCGGAGAACGAGGTCACCTCCATGCGCCACCCCTTTTTTTCGATGAACTTGCTGTACATGCGGAAGAGGTCGCCCGCAAAAATGGAGGCTTCGTCGCCGCCCGTACCGGCGCGGATTTCTACGATGGCGTTTCGGCTGTCCTGCGGGTCGGCGGGCGTGAGCATGAGCTTAATCTCCTCCTCGAGCGTCGGCTGACGCGCCTCGAGCTGGAGGAGCTCCTCGCGCGCCAGCTCGCGCATGTCGCTGTCCTTTTCGTTGAGCAAAATGTCGCGCGCAGCGTCAATGTTGCTCAGCAGGTTGCGGTATTCGCTACAGGCCTTCACGATAGGCTCCAAGTCGCGGTACTCCCTGTTGAGCGCAACGTACCTTTTCATGTCGGCCATTACATCGGGGTCTGACAGCTGCTGGCCTGTTTCCTCAAACTTGTGCTTGATGCCCTCCAGCCTGCTCAAAATTTTATTTTCAGATGACATTTTTTATATGAAGTAGATGTATAACTTACGATGTACAGTGTATTGAAGTATGAATGAGGCGCAAGCGCCCTTTCTCATTCCCTACTTTTCATACTCAAACGTTCCCTTGTCGCTGCAAATGGTCAACTTTTTCGCTGCGGACTTCTCCACGCGGCCTACCACCCGCGCCTCCACGCCGAAGCGCTCCGAAATGGCGATGATGCGGCCGGCGTGCTGCTGCGGCACGTACAGCTCCATGCGGTGTCCCATGTTGAACACCCTGTACATTTCGCGCCACGAGGTTTGGCTCTGCGCCTGAATGAGCGCAAACAGCGGCGGCGTGGGGAACAGGTTGTCCTTGACGATGTGCAGGCCGTCGACAAAGTGGAGCGCCTTGGTCTGCGCGCCGCCTGAGCAGTGCACCATTCCGTGGATGTGCGGGCGCATTTCGGCCAGCGTCTGCCGTATCACCGGCGCGTAGGTGCGCGTGGGCGAAAGCACCAGCCTGCCTGCGTCCAGCGGCGTGGCGGTAGCGTCCGTCAGCCTGCACGAGCCGCTGTACGCCAGCGAGCTGTCAATGCCGCTGTCGTAGGTTTCGGGGTACTTTTCGGCGATGTACCCGGCAAACACATCGTGGCGCGCCGAGGTGAGGCCGTTGCTGCCCATGCCGCCGTTGTACTCGCGCTCGTAGGTTGCCTGCCCAAAGGAGGCCAGCCCAACGATAGCGTCTCCGTCGGCGATATTTTTGTTGTCAACAACGTCCGAGCGCCTGAGTCGGGCTACCACGGCGCTGTCTACGATGACGGTGCGCACCAGGTCGCCCACGTCGGCCGTTTCGCCGCCGGTGAGGTAGATGCTCACGCCCAGCGCGCGCAGCTCCTCGCAAAGGCTTTCGGTTCCCTCAATAATAGCCCTGACCACCTCGCCCGGAATGAGCCTCTTGTTGCGCCCAATGGTAGACGAAAGCAGAATGTCTCCGGTAACGCCCACGCACAGGAGGTCGTCGAGGTTCATCACCACTGCATCCTGCGCCACGCCGCGCCACACGCTCAGGTCGCCCGTTTCGCGCCAGTAGGCGTAGGCCAGCGACGACTTTGTCCCCGCGCCGTCGGCGTGCATCACCACGCAGTGGTCGGGGCTGCCGCCAAGGTAGTCGGGGACTACCTTGCAGAAGGCCTTGGGGAAAAGTCCCCTGTCCAGATTCTTTATGGCGCTATGCACGTCTTCCTTCGAGGCCGAAACCCCGCGCATGGCGTAGCGATCGGTTGTCATTTGCTCAAAAATTCAAAATTTTCAGATTTCATCATACTTCGGCACACATCACGTATGCGCTTCCTGCTGCTACTGCGGTATTGCCGAGATTACCTTAAACTCCGTCCGGCGGTTCAGCTGGTCTACTACGTCCTCCTCCTCGCGGCTGCGCACGTACCGGCGGATAAAATCGTCGTCCAGCGTGCTGCCTTCCATCAGGAACTTATACTGTTCTGCCAGCGCCCTGCTCACCGTGCGCGGCGTCGACTCTCCGTACCCCTTTGCCTGCAGGCGGCTTGCGCCGATGCCCTTGCTCACGAGGTAGTCTACCACCGATTGCGCGCGCTTTTGCGAAAGCTCGAGGTTGAACGCCGCATCGCCGCGGCTATCGCTGTGCGACGATATTTCGATGCTGATGTCCGGGTTATCGTTGAGCACCTCCACCAGCTGGTCGAGCGAAGCCTGCGACTCCTCGCGCAGCTCCCACCGTCCCAAGTCGTACAGAATGTTTTCGAGCTCTATAGCCTTAGCCATAGAGCGCATACGGAAGTCGTCGCGCAGGGTGGTTATCACCTCCAGCCCCTTGGTGGAGAACTTCGATTTTTGGTTGAAGAATCCCGCTTTGGTTACCACCACGAGGTAGTCCGTTTCCGGGCGGAGCTGTAGCGAGAAAAGCCCGTCTTTTTCCGTTTTCTGGATTTTGGTTTCGCCGCCGCTCGATATGATTTTCACGCTCGCCTCGTTGATGGGCGCTGCGTCGTCGTAGTTGCGCACGCTGCCAATGAACATGTACTTTGCCTCCGGCAGGACGAAGCGGTAAATGTCGTCGCCGCCCCTGCCGCCCCTGCGCCGCGAGGCAAAGTAGCCCGCCTCCCGCTCGCGCTCGAAGATGATGGAAAAGTCGTCGGCAGGCGAGTTGATGGGCAGCCCCATGTTTTCCACCAGCCACCCGCCCCGGTCTCCTTTGGTAGCCTTAAAGATGTCCAGCCCGCCGTAGCCTTTGCGCCCGTTGGAGGAGAAGTAGAGCGTATTTTCTCCCCTGCTGTAGGGGTACATTTCGTCGCCCGCCGTGTTGATGCTTGCCCCCATGTTGACAAGCTCGCCCCACTCGTCGCCCTCGCCCTGGCGGTAGGCCACCCAAATGTCCAGCCCGCCGTAGCCGCCCTCCATATCCGAGGTGAAGTACAGCGTCGTGCCGTCCTCCGAGAGGGAGGGGTGCGCCACGTTGAACGTGCTGTCGGACAGGTTTACCCGCTCCACCTCCGTCCATGCGTCCTCCTCGCTGCGCGCAGAAGAGAAGATGTTGCACCCCACCTTAGCGCCGCGCGTGAGGCACTGCGTGAAGTACATGGAGCGCAGGTTGGGGCTAAACGAGCACACGCCGTCGTCGGACTTGGTGTTGACCTCGCCCTCAATCGGAGCCGGCTTTGCCCAGCGTCCGTTGCGCGACTGCTTTGAGAAGAAGATGTCGGTAGACTTGTCGCCGGTTACGATGTTTCGCTTTTTGCCCAGCGACTCCTCGCGCGACGAGGTAAAGTATATCACCGAGTAGTCGTCTTCGGCAAAGGCCGGGGCAAAGTCGTCCTTATTGCTGTTGAAGTCGCTAACGTTTTCCACTATGTAGCGGGTAGCGCCAGCGACGGTGTCGCGTAGCGCCACGCAGAGCTCCAGCATTTGCCGCACCAAGCTGTCCTGCGGCGCCAGCAGGAGGTACTTCTCGTAGGTTGTTGCGGCGGCCGCGTACTTTTCACCGGCCTGTTGCAGCTTTGCCAGCCCAAGCAGCGCATTGGGGTTGGGGTTGCCGCGTGTAATGGCGCGCTCGTAGTAGGTTTCGGCCTGGCGCAGGCTGCCCCCCAGCCGGTAGCTCTCCGCCAGCCGAAACAGCACCTCGTGCTGCTGCTCGCGCTGTAGTCCAGACTTCGTCAGTATTTTGCGGTAGCGTTCCGCCGCGCGCGAGTACGCCTGCTGCTCGTAGCTCTTGTTGGCGCGCTTGAGCCGCCACTTCACGGTGCACGAGGAGAGGCAGCAGCACGACAACACCGCCGCCGCAAGCATAAAGCTCCGGCAAAGTTTGCTGCCCGCGTATGGGTGGTTTAAAAAGCGCATGGTGAAATGTTATTCCCGCAAAGATAGCTATAAAAAAAGATACTGCCAACTCCCGCGCGCAACGCAGCATCCGCGCGCCCTGCGCGGACACATGCACGTATGCCTCCACTCCGCATGTACGATCACCATACCGTTAGCATCGCCTGTGGCCGCCTGTTGTGGGTGGGTTGTTGGCGGGTTGTTAGCGAGTTGTGGGAGAAAATTCCTCCATTCTGCACGCTTGCGCATACTTTTTGCCGCAAAAATGCATTACTTTTTTTGCGCCATTACTCATTGATACTTTGATATATACAAAAAATTTACCTTCGTAGATTGATATTTTCAGAAAATTTTTCGCTAATTTTTTCCTACTATGCTTAACATTTTGTAACTTGCACGACTTTTTTGTTGAAACAAATGCCTTACATGAGCTGTAAGTAATTGTTTAATAGTTAAATGATAAATTGTTATTTATGAATCAAACTCCTCTCGTAAAATTCTATAGCGGAGAAAATGTTCCGCTGGAGCTGCACAAAGTTCGTGTTGTGCAAAAGTTGCACCTTGTCCCCATTGAGCGACGCCTCGAAGCCCTGTACGAAAACGGCTTCAACACCTTCCGCCTCAACACGGCAGATGTGTTTTTAGACATGCTCACCGATAGCGGGACTAATGCCATGAGCGATAAGCAAATCGCCGCCATGATGATAGCCGACGACGCCTACGCAGGCTCGCAGAGCTTCTACCGCCTGAAAAGCGCCGTGGAAGATGTGCTCGGCAAAAAGTACCTGCTGCCGGCGCACCAGGGGCGCGCCGCCGAAAACATCATCTCCAACGCCTACGTGAAAAAGGGTAGCCTCATCCCCATGAACTACCACTTTACCACGGCGCTGGCGCACATCACGCAGCACGGCGGGAAAATCGTGGAGCTGCTCTACGACGAAGCCTACAGCATCAAGAGCAGCCACCCCTTCAAGGGCAACATGAACATCGAAAAGCTGAAGGAGGCCATCGAACAGCACGGAGTGAAAAACGTCCCCTACATCCGCATGGAGGCCTCGACAAACCTGATTGGCGGGCAGCCTTTCTCGATTGCCAACCTGCGCGAGGTGCGCGCCGTGGCCGACAAGTACGGCATCAAGCTGGTGCTCGACGCAAGCTTGCTGGGCGAAAACGCCTACCTCGTGAAGCAGCGCGAGCCGGAGTTTGCCGACAAGTCGATGGCCGAAATCGTGCTCGCCATGACCGACCTGGCGGACATCGTCTACTTCTCGGCGCGCAAGCTGAGCTCCTCGCGGGGCGGCGGCATCTGCACCAACAGCCTCGAGGTATACCGCGAGCTTGAGCCGTTAGTGCCGCTCTTTGAGGGATTTTTGACCTACGGCGGTATCTCGATGCGCGAGATTGAGGCAATGGCCGTAGGCCTGCGCGAAACGGTCGACGAAAGCATGATTTGCCAAAGCCCGAAGTTCATCGAGTACTTAGTCAACGCGCTCGACGCTAAGGGTATTCCGGTGGTTACGCCGGCGGGCGTGCTCGGCTGCCACGTCGACGCAATGCAGATATGCGAGCACATCCCGCAAACGCAGTACCCGGCAGGTGCGCTGGCAACGGCGTTCTACCTCATATCGGGCGTGCGCGGCATGGAGCGCGGCTCTATATCGAACCAGCGCGACGAGTACGGCAACGAAACCTACGCCGACATGGAGCTGCTGCGCCTGGCCATGCCGCGCCGCGTCTTCACGCTTTCGCAGGTAAAGTACGTGGAAGACCGCATGACGTGGCTCTACGAAAACAGAAGCCTGATTGGTGGCCTGCGGTTTGTTTACGAGCCGCCCGTGCTCCGCTTCTTTATGGGCGGGCTTGAGCCTGTCTCCAGCTGGCCTGAGCTGCTCGTGGACAAGTTCAAAAAAGATTTTGGCGAAAGCCTGTAGTTAGGCTTACCGGCAGAAAAGCTACGCGGAGAACTTTTGGGCGATGAGGTCGGCAACACTCGCGCGAAAGCTCTCCGCGGAGATTTTCTGCACCACCTCGTCGGCAAATCCCAGCAGGAGGAGCTGCCGCGCCTGCGCCAAGCCCACGCCGCGCGAGCGCAGGTAGAAAAGCGCCTCGTCGCTGAGCTGCCCCACGGTAGCGCCGTGGCTGCACTTAACGTCGTCGGCGTAGATTTCGAGGTGCGGCAGCGTGTGGACGCGGGCGGCTTCGCTCAGCAAAAGCGTTTTGCACGACTGCCGCGCATCGGTACGCTGGGCGTCCTGCGCCACCACCACGCGCCCCTCAAAGCTCACCACAGCGCTATCGTCGGCAACCTGCCGGAACAACTGTTCGCTGCGGCACGCCGCGGCAGCATGGTTAACAACAACCTCCGAGGAGTACCTTTGCGAGCGCGAGGCTGCGCTAACGCCAAAAACGCCGCACGCCGCGCGCGCGCCGCACAAGTCCACGCGCACGCTTTGCGCCACCTCGTCGCCGCCCAGCGTCAGCAGGAACAGGTTGACGCGGCTATCCTCCGCCTGCGACACGCAGAGCCGCAGGCTGCGGCTGTCCGTGTGCAGCACCACTAAGTCCAGCTGCGCCTGCTGCTGCACCTCTACCCGCAGGTCTTGCGGAATATCGCCATCCGGCATTAGCGCAAGCGACTGCCCTGCGCCAACGCGCAGGGTATTTCCCTGTATGTGGCGCTCCGTTATACCTCCACAAGCCATGCTATGCTATCCTCATTTTTTTAAGTGCGCAAAAAATTAATTAGAGACCATACCTGCTTAACGGCAAGTTGAGCTTTGCAAGTATGCGAATCAAGGGTTGAAGCCACGCCTACTCGTATGCTCCCATCTTGAGCGTGCTCACCTCTCTTGGGGAAAGGAATCTCCACTTGCCCCGCTCAAGCGATTTTTTGGTAAGCCCGGCAAAATACACGCGGTCGAGCTTTTTCACCTCGTAGCCCAAGGTCTCGAACATGCGGCGCACCACGCGGTTGCGTCCTGAGTGAATTTCCAGCCCCACCTCAGCTTTGTCCTCCATGTTGGTGTAGCCCACCTCGTCGGCGACGGCAAGGCCGTCCTCGAGCTCCACGCCCGCCACGAGTTGCTCCATGTCGGGTTTTTTGAGCGTTTTGTCCAGCGTTACCTGGTACACCTTGCGCTTGCTGTAGCTGGGGTGGGTGAGGGTTTTTGTCAGCTCGCCGTCGTTGGTAAAGAGGAGCACGCCGGTGGTGTTTTTGTCCAGCCGCCCCACCGGATACACGCGCTCCGAGCACGCACCGGCAATGAGCTCCATCACCGTTTTGTCGGCGTGGGGATCTTCCACGGTGGTGACGTACCCCTTGGGCTTGTTGAGCACGATGTACACCTTTTTCTCGCCCGATAGCTTATCGCCATTCCAGCGGATTTCGTCGGTGGGGAGCACCTTTGTTCCGAGCGTCGTAACCACCACCCCGTTCACGGTAACCTCGCCGCTCTGTATGTATTCGTCGGCCTCGCGGCGCGAGCACACGCCAGAGTTGGCAATAAACTTGTTGAGGCGCACGGGCATGTTTGGCTCTTTCACCTGGATTTTGACAGGCGGTTTTTTTCCGGCGCGCGGATTGCCGCCTTGCGGCGCGTAGTCCTCCCTTGCGCCGTAAGGTTTTCGGGCGTAAGGTTTTTCGTCCTGCGGCTGTGCCCTGCTGCGGCTGTGGTAGCCGCCGAGCGGTTTTTCGCGGCGCGTCGCATCCTCCCACCCGCCGTAATCTCGCGTCGGGCGGCGGCTGCGGGTATCCTCGTCCCTGTAGGGTTTGCGGACGTAGGGCCTGTCGCGGTCGCCCGATCTGTCGCGGCTGTAGTCGCGGCGTTCGCTGCGCGGCTTTTCCTTGTGAAACTTGTCAAACGCCGACGGCTTCTGCCGCCTGTCGCCGTCGTTCTTGTACCCTGTGGCGCGGTGCGGCCTGTCGTCGCCGCTCTTGTACCCTGTGGCGCGACGCGGCCTGTCGTCGCCGCTCTTGTAGCCTGTAGCGCGGCGCGGCCTGTCGCCGTCGCTCTTGTAGCCTGTGGCGCGACGCGGCCTGTCGCCGTCGTCGTGCGCCGTGCGGGAGGCGCGGCGCGGCTTGTCAACGTACTCGGCCTCGCCGTATGATTCGCTTTGCGGTGTGCGGTTTTTGAAAAAGCTCTGCCGTGTTGCCGGACGGTCGGCGGCGCTTTTGCGCTCGCGGGGCTTCGGGTCGTCGCCATCGAGCGGTTTTTCGTCGCTGTAGGGAACGGACGACAGGGTTTTTCTGCGCTCCATGCTGCCCGTCCGAGGGCGGTAGGTCTTAGGCTCTTCCTTATTATTCTCCATAAAATATTACCACGTTTTTCAATTCAAAATATTATTTGCTTGTATACTAAATCCTTACATTTTAATTCCGGTATAGCGAGGCGCATTTTCGCCAAATATCCGACAAAAGTAGCTTATTTTGCAATATGATTGGTATTTATTTGCACATACCTTTTTGTAAATCCAAGTGCAGCTACTGCGATTTTTACTCAACGGCCTCGCAAATGCTTGTGCAGCCAACTGTTCTGTCCATGCTGCGCGAGATAGAAAGGCGCAAAAATTATTTTGCGTCGGCAAAAAGTTTTTCACCCGCCGCTCAGCCGACAACGCTGTACGTGGGCGGCGGAACGCCCTCGCTGCTGCCGCCGGACATGCTCAACGAGTTGGCGCAAAAGGCAATAGCGACATTTTGCGCCACGCCGCCTGTGGAGTTCACGGTGGAGCTCAACCCCGATGACGTTACGCCCGGCTACCTGCAATGCCTGCGCGATATGGGCGTTAACCGCGTCAGCATTGGCGTGCAGTCGTTTTTCGACGACGACCTGCAGCGGCTTCACCGGCGGCACAGCGCACGGCAGGCGGCGCGCAGCGTGCAGCTGGCGCAGCAGGCCGGCTTCGGGAACATCTCCATCGACCTCATGTACGGTTTGCCCTATATGGACGTTGAGCGTTGGCGCAGCAACCTCGAGGCCGCATTTTCGCTGGGCGTGCAGCACCTGTCGGCATACGTGCTCACCGTTGAGAGCCGCACTCCGTTTGGGGCGCTCCGGCGCAAAAACAAGCTGACGCTGCCCCCCGAAGAAGAGGTGGCCGCGCAGCACGACCTGCTCTGCGAAATGAGCGCAAAAAACGGCTTTGCGCACTACGAGATTTCCAACTTTGCCCTCGACGGATTTTTTTCGGCGCACAACACCGCCTACTGGCAGCAGCAGCCGTACATAGGCATTGGCCCGGCGGCGCACTCGTACAACGGACGGCAGCGGCAAAGCAACGTTGCAAGCTGCGCGCAGTACGCCAAAAATGTGGAGGAGGAAAAAGATTTCTTTGAGGTGGAAAACCTGAGCACGGAGGACTGCTACAACGAGTACGTTTTTACGGGGTTGCGCACCATTTGGGGCATAAATTTATGCCGCCTGCAACAACTTTTTGATAAAAAGTTGATAAATTATTTGCTCGCCAACGCCCGCAAACACATTGATTGCAAGAACATTGTGGTGGACGGCGACAGGCTTGCCATCCCCGAAGACCGCTGGTTTGTGGCAGACAGCATTATTGTTGATTTAATTTGGACGTAAAATTTTTACCTTTGCAGAGCAACACGGCTTCGGGGCGGAAACGTGTACCGCTTCCGTGCCCCGTGGCGCACAGATAAAAACAAAGAAAACGCTTATATACAATATGCACAAAATTTTTATGGTAAAAACAACGGCAACGGTAGCTTTCCTTTTCGCTGCCGCGCTGGGTATTGCGCAGGTGCAGGGAAAAAATTCCTTTGAGATTCCACAGCGCATCATGGGTAGCGGCAAGCTGACAGCTCAGCAGCTGGCAGACTTTGTTGCCGTTACCGCTATGGAGGGCGACGCCGAGCGAGCCGCGCGGCTTGCTCCCCTCTACATCCTCGAGGCGCAGGCGGAGGGCGTAAACCACGACGTTGCCTTTGCGCAGATGATTCTGGAAACAGGGTACTTGCAGTTCAAGGGCATTGTGGGTGCGCATACGAACAACTTTTGCGGGTTGGGGGCGGTGAGCGCCACGCAAACGGGGCACATCTTCCCCGACGAGCTTACGGGAATCCGGGCGCACATTCAGCACCTCAAGGCATACGCCAGCAGAGAACCGCTCGCAGGCGAGCTGATAGACCCGCGCTTTCACTTTGTAAGCCCCAAGGGAAAAGCGCCAACCATCGACGCGCTCGCAGGAACGTGGGCAAAAGACCCGCAGTACGCCGCCAAAATAAAATCGCTGCTCCGGCGAATGTACTACTACAGCGCAAGCGCAGGCTTGTAGGCGGCTCTCAAAGAAAATTCACATAGTTCAAAATCTCAAATTTACGCAAGTATGTCTCTAATAAAATCTATCTCCGGTATTCGCGGTACTATTGGCGGCGTGGCAGGCGACAACCTCACGCCTGTAGACGTTGTAAAATTCACCTCGGCATATGCTTCATGGCTACAGCAGCAGTACAGCAGGCAAAGAATGAAGGTGGTGGTAGGACGCGACGCCCGAATTTCGGGGGCTATGGTAAGCAGCCTCGTAACGTCCACGCTACAGGCCTACGGCGTTGACGTGATCAACATCGGGATGGCAACCACCCCCACGGTGGAGCTCGCCGTAACCGGCGAAAAAGCGCACGGCGGCATCATCATTACGGCAAGCCACAACCCCAAGCAGTGGAACGCGCTCAAGCTGCTCAACGCCTGGGGCGAATTTCTGAGCGCCAGAGATGGCGAGCTGCTGCTGCAAATGGCCGAGCACAGCAGCCTGCTGTTTGCCCCGGTGGACGAGCTGGGAAAGGAGGAGCACGTAACCGATTCGCTCCAAAAGCACATAGCGCAAACGCTGGCGCTACCAATGGTGAACGTTCCGGCCATCCGCGCGGCAAAGCTAAAGGTGGTGGTAGACGCGGTAAACTCCGTGGGCGGAATTGCCATCCCCGAGCTGTTGCGCGCGCTGGGCGTGGAGCAGGTGGTGGAGCTCAACTGCGAGCCTACCGGACAGTTTGCCCACAACCCCGAGCCGCTGCCCGAACACCTGACGGAAATATCGGGCGAAGTTGTACGGCAGCAGGCGCACATGGGTATCGTGGTTGACCCCGACGTAGACCGGCTCGCGCTGGTGTGCGAAGACGGGAAAATGTTTGGCGAGGAGTACACGCTGGTGGCCGTTGCCGACTACGTGCTGAGCCGCTCCAGGGGGGGCAACACGTGCTCCAACCTGTCGTCGTCGCGGGCGTTGCGCGACGTAACCGAGGCGCACGGCGGAACATACGCCGCCGCCGCCGTGGGCGAGGTGAACGTGGTAGAAAAAATGCGGCAGACCAACGCCGTCATAGGCGGCGAGGGCAACGGCGGCGTCATCTACCCCGAGCTGCACCACGGCCGCGATGCGCTGGTGGGCGTGGCGCTATTCCTGTCGCACTACGTGCAGCAGGGCAAGAGCATGAGCGCGCTGCGCGCCGGATACCCGCCCTACTTCATGTCGAAAAACAAGCTGACGCTAACGCCCGACGTCAACGTAGACGCGGTGCTGAGCGCCATGAAGAGCGCATACGCCGCCGAGCGCGTAACCGACATTGACGGCGTGCGCGTAGACTTTGACGCAAAAAAGGAGTGGGTGCACCTGCGCAAGTCGAACACCGAGCCTGTCATACGAATTTACGCCGAGAGCAGCACCCCCGAAGGCGCTGAGGCGCTGGCCGGACAGGTGATGGAGAAAATGAAGGCCGCAGCAGCAGGCGGCAAAAGGTAAAAAAGGTAGGCAACGGTAGAAACCGCTATTCTCTACCCTTCCCTCCGCATCCCGCAGAGGTGCAAGAAAAAGCAGAAGACGGCTCATGCGCCGCGCATCCCGTAAGAGATGTGCGGTGGCATGAGCCGTCCTGCTAATTCAAGTTGGCAAGAGCAGCCAAAGTAAGAAAAAAAAACCGCTGTTGAAGGCGTATGCCCAACAGCGGTTGAGAAAAAAAGTTTTTCTCTATAGTTGTCATGAAAAATAAAAAAAATCAACTCGGGGACAAAGATACAAAATAAAGTAATACC
>JAIRSZ010000116.1 GCA_031255195.1 Prevotellaceae bacterium
GTAAGAGTTTATGTTTTTACTCTTCGGCAAGCTTGCGCCATTGAACTATTAGAGATTATGCCCGTTTAAAAACAAGTCAAATTTTGCCGACGGATGAATCAAAAAAATCATCGTAACAATTTGGCATGTAGTGTTTTGCTCGTATTTGCAGAATATGCGGTTACACGTCGGCAGCATGTACGCTGACGCCAAACTCTTTGCTGCCGTTGACCTGCACGACGCTAAGCGCGCTGTCAAACAACGCCATCAATGGCATTTAGCAGCTTTGCGAATGAGGCCGTTAATCGGTGATGAGCAGCATGTTGCGGGCTTTTCGGCGGCTATTTGTGGTGGTAAGGCTCGCCGTTGATGATGGTGAACGCGCGGTAGAGCTGCTCTGCAAAAAACAGGCGCACCATCTGGTGAGAAAACGTCATGCGCGAGAGTGAAATCTTTCCGTCGGCACGCCGGTACACCTCGTCCGAAAATCCATACGCGCCGCCGGATGCAAAGGTTACCAGCTTGGCGCTGCTCTGCATTTTTTTGCTCAGGAAGGCGGCAAACTCCTCCGACGAAAATTCTTTCCCGCGCTCGTCGAGCAGCAGCAGCTCGCCCTCGCCCGCCGCTTGCAGGATGAGCTCGCCCTCGCGCCGCTTTTGCTCGCGCTCGCTCAGGCTACCCGCATTTTTGAGCTCGGGAATAATTTTTACCCTTACGGCGGCGTAGCGCGCAATGCGCTCCACGTACATCTCTATCGCCGCGGGCAGGTACCCCTTGTCGGTTTTGCCCGTAAACAGTAGCGCTATCTTCATTGCTTTTGGTGTTTTTTTGTGCCATTTTTGCGGGATAATCGCACGGAAGTAGGTTCCCCAGTCCCAAAACCGCTTGCGCCCCGATATGCCCCGAAAAGGCACATTTTCACAGCCGCACGCCGTCGATGTGCGGCGCCCTCCATTCTTCTATTTCCCCGCAGGCGGAAATCCCGCGTTAGAATGGCGAAAACAGGGCGTTTAAAAATTTTTTATTTGTTTACCCTGAATTTTTTGCCTCGCCCGATACAAGTATAAAAAAAATAAGCTACCTTTGCGAACATTATAACTTGTATCCCGTGAAAGTTACTGCAAATATAAGGGTTATTTTGATAGCGGGGGCGCTTTTGCTCCCGTGGGCTGCTGCTGCCGCCAACCCCAACCACGTGGTAGAAATCTTCAAGGAGGTGTCCAACAACCTGAAGTCGGGCAACACCGACAAGCTTTCTCCGCGCTTTGCTTCTTTCGTTGACCTCTGGATTCTTGCCACCGAACAGGCGTGCTCTGCTCAGCAGGCCGCTGCCGCCGTCGATGAGTTCTTTCTACAGCACAAGCCGACAAAATTTACCATGCTGCACCTTGGTGGCAAGGGCAACAAGCACTACGGCATAGGCTTGCTCACCACCGTCAACGGAAAGTTTCGCGTTACCGTTTTCCTTCTGGTAAACGAATCGAACAGCTACGAGATACAGCAGCTTCGCATAGATAATGAACATTGACCCCACGCTCCTTACCGACGAAATCATAGA
Source organism: Prevotellaceae bacterium (assembly GCA_031255195.1). Classification (GTDB taxonomy): domain Bacteria; phylum Bacteroidota; class Bacteroidia; order Bacteroidales; family UBA932; genus JAITMY01. The sequence continues at coordinate 1,538 of JAIRSZ010000116.1, forward strand.
CCTCGCCATACGCGAAGACGTAGGCGACGGCGACCACACCTCCCTTGCCTGCATCCCGCACAGCGCCATGGGCAGAATGTCTCTGCTCGTGAAGCAGTCCGGCACAGTTGCCGGCGTGGAGGTTGCCCGGCGCATTTTTCAAAAGCTGGACAGCAGCGCCATCATGGAGCAGCTCATGGCCGACGGCGCGCAGGTCAAGCCCGGCGACGTGGTTTTTTACGTTACGGGAAAAATCATTTCGCTGTTGCAGGCCGAGCGGCTTGCGCTCAACTTCATGCAGCGGCTGAGCGGCATAGCTACGCAAACCGCCGTCTACGCCGCCGAACTCAGCGGCCTCAAGACCAAGGTTATTGATACCCGCAAGACGACTCCCGGTATGCGCGTGCTCGAAAAAATGGCGGTGGCGCTGGGCGGCGGCGGCAACCACCGCATGGGGCTGCACGACATGATTCTCATCAAGGACAACCACATAGACTTTTCGGGCGGCATTGAGCAGGCCATAAAAAATGTGCACGCCTACCTCAAAAAAACAAAGCTCGCGTTGCAGGTGGAGGTGGAAACCCGCTCGCTGGCCGACGTGGAAAAAGCGCTCGCGCTGGGCGGCGTCGACAGAATTATGCTCGATAACTTTTCGCTGCAAGACACCAAAGCTGCGGTGGAGCTGATAGCCGGACGGTGCGAGGTAGAGTCGTCGGGCGGAATAACGCTCGCAACGCTGCGCCGGTACGCCGAGTGCGGCGTGGACTACATCTCGGTAGGCGCGCTAACCCACCAGATAAAAAGCTTAGATCTGAGCCTCAAGGCAACGGATTTTTAAGCCCTCCATACGCGTGTTTTTTGCACTGCAACACCCATAATTTTTTAACGCAAGAATGTTTTGTAAGGGAAGTAGCCCCTCTGTTCACCTCCCCACTACACAGCTTGTCGTCAGCAGCTACAGTCTGGGGTTCCTCCGCTCCGCTCGCTCGTGCCTCGCGCGCTCCGCTACGGAATGACGGGGAGGGGGCGGGGCGGCGCACTGTCGCCCGTCGTCGCGGGTAGGGGCTGGGGTTCCCCGCTTCGCTTGCTCGTGCCTCGCGCGCTGCGCTGCGGAATGACGGGCGGGCGGCGCGCGAGAGGGGAAAAAGGGTGGGATAAAATGACAGGGAGTAGATGTTGGTGGGGCGCGGCCCCACCAACATCTACCTCCATAACCCCACCAACTCCACTCTTTTCCCCTTCCCACCGCGCACACCGCCGTCATTCCGCAGCAGAGCGCGCGAGGCACGAGCAAGCGGAGCGGAGGAACCTCAGCCTATAGCTGGCGACGGCAAGTGGTCGTAGCTGTTCAACGACAATGAGGTAATGAGGTTGGCGAAAATTATTTATAATGTACTGCTACTGAGGTTGTTTTGTTGAAAAAAATTAGGTGGAAATGAGGTACAGGCGCTCTAACGCTTTTGTCGGCAGCTACGGTCGCACGTCGTTGACAGCTACGGGCTGGGGTTCCTCCGCTGCGCCTGCTCGTGCCTCGCGCGCTCCGCTGCGGAATGACGGCGGCGCGCGAGGTACAAGCAGGCGCAGCGGGCGCAGGCGGCTACCGGACGCTCGTATTCTTCATTTCGTCGAGGCGTACCACCACTTCCTGCTGCTGCTGCTCCGGCTACTCTACCGGCAGCTGTTGCAGCGCTTCGGGCGTAACATTCCTCTGCTACTTTTCTACCTCCTCCTTTTGCTTTTGCTGCTCCAGCTTTTGCTTTTGCTGCT
>JAIRSZ010000144.1 GCA_031255195.1 Prevotellaceae bacterium
ACACCATTCTGATGTAGCGAACAAATGCTAACTTTTAACTCTGCGGTACGCGCACCTGACTTTGACAATGCAACGCCCATTTTTGCAGCACATAAATTTATAGCAATGTATTCATCTGATTTACATTGTGCTTCGTAGATTTTTAAAGCGTCAAAGTCGGAAAAACGGGCATGAAAATGAAAATTCAAAATTGTAAGAGGGCAAATCATCTTTTGTCAACGCTAAAATCCCTCCTTTGGAAGGGCGGGATGGGGCTGCTGCTTGCCGGATGCGACGGCAAGGATAAGCCATTGTCGGACTACGTCAACCCGTTTGTTGGGGCAAGCGCCAGCACTGCGCACTCGTACCACGGCCTTGGCAAAACTTTTCCGGGGGCAACAACGCCCTTCGGCATGGTGCAGGTAAGCCCCAACACCGTTACCGGAGGCGACAACGCCCCGGGCTACAGCTACGAGCATACGTCCATCGAGGGGTTTGCGTTTACCCAAATGAGCGGCGTGGGCTGGTATGGCGACCTCGGCAACTTCTTAGTAACGCCCACCACCGGCGAGCTGAAAACCGCCGCCGGCCACCCAGACAACACCTCGTCCGGCTACCGCTCGCTGTACGACAAGTCGTCGGAAAAGGCAAGCCCTGCCTACTACTCGGCCTACCTGTCGGACTACGGGATACGCGCCGAGGCAACGGCAGCGGCGCACAGCGGCATGTTGCGCTTTACGTTTCCGCAGAGCCGGCAGTCGCGTATTCAAGTAGACCTGGCGCGCAGGGTTGGCGGAACGTCCGTGCTTCAGGAGGTGAAGATGCTGGATAGCGTCACCATTGCCGGCTACATGCTGTGCACCCCCGACGGCGGCGGCTGGGGCAACGGCGACGGGAACGTGAGCTACACCGTTTTCTTCTACGCCCAGCTCTCGCGCCCCCTCGTCAGCGTTGGCGGGTGGAGCGCAGATATTCCCGACGATTGGCCGCGCAGACTCAACGACGTAACCTCCGAACGCTACAGAGAGCGCGTGGCGCAAGCCCAAGTGCTGCGCGGCGTGAAGGAAATTAAGGGCAAGCACATTGGCTTTTTTGCGGAGTTCGACACGCAGCAGGATGAGCAAATACTGCTAAAGGCAGGCATTTCCTTTGTCGACGTGGAGGGGGCAAGGCAAAACCTGCTGTCCGAAATGCCGGATTGGGATTTTGATAAGCTCCACAGGAGCGGCAGGGCGCTGTGGGATAGCGCTTTGGGAAAGATTAAGGTGGAGGGAGCGTCGGAGGAGGAGAGGAAGATATTCTACACGGCGCTGTACCATACCATGATAGACCCACGCACCTGCACCGACGTGGATGGCCGGTATCGCGGCGGCGACGGTCGGGTGCACGTAGCCCGCGGCTACACCCGCCGCACCATTTTCAGCGGGTGGGATGTGTTCCGAAGCCAGATGCCGCTGCAAACCCTCATCAACCCGCAGGTGGTGAGCGACGTTATCAGCTCGCTCACCGCGCTTGCCGGCGAGAGCGGCAGGGGCTACTACGAACGCTGGGAGCTGCTCAACGCCTACAGCGGCTGCATGGTGGGCAACCCGGCCATAGCCGTTTTGACGGATGCGTATGCAAAAAATATTCGCGGGTACGACGTGGAGGCGGCGTGGCAGGTGGCAGCCCGCACGTCGGAGCTGTTCGGCAACGGAACGCTGGGCTACGTTCCCTCCGAAAAGGGCTACTCCATCTCCGAAACGCTGGAGTACGCCTACTCCGACTGGTGCATGTCGCAGCTGGCGCGCGCCACAGGCAGGCACGACGACGCGCTCCGGTACGGCGCACGCGCCCTGTTCTACAAAAATGTGTTTGACACAACGGCAATGTGCTTTCGCCCCAAAAAGCAGAACGGCGAGTGGGAGCCTATGCCGCAGGAGGGACGGCTGAAGGAGTGGTACGGCTGCGTCGAGGCCAACCCCTACCAGCAGGGCTGGTTTGTTCCGCACGACGTGGACGGCATGGCGGCTATGATGGGCGGACGGGAAAGAACGGTAAAAGACCTCGAGGCTTTTTTCGACAGCGCCCCCGGCAACTTCCTGTGGAACTCCTACTACAACCACGCCAACGAGCCTGTGCACCACGTGGCATTTCTGTTCAACCGGCTGGGCTGCCCCCGACTCACCCAGAAGTGGAGCAGGATAGTTTGCCGACAGGCCTACGCCAACACCGTTGAAGGGCTGGTGGGCAACGAGGACGTGGGGCAAATGTCGGCGTGGTACGTGCTGGCCGCCATCGGGATTCACCCCGTATGCCCCGGCAGCACGCGCTACGAGGTGGCAAGCCCGCTGTTCGACAAGGCCACCATTGCGCCGGACGCTCTCTCCGGCGGAAAAGAGTTTGCCATTGTAGCCCGCAACAATTCGCCCGAAAACATGTACATACGGCAGTTGCGGCTGAACAACGCCGAGCTCGCGGAGTACAGCGTCGATTTTTTCGACATAGCCAACGGCGGAACGCTGGAGGCAGACATGGAAAGGTAAGGGGGGAAAGCTGCCGCCGCTTTTTATTAAGGCCGGAAGCGGTTTCAAAACAGCTCCAGCTGCTCGTACTTTTTTTGCGGCTCGCTGTCGGCGTTGCTCACCCCCAAGCCCAGCAAGCGCACTTTTTGCTGCGACAAGTCTACCTGTCGGAGAATTTCCTTGGCGGTGTTCCACAAAAGCTGAAACTTGTCGACCTTGTGCGGAAATGTTTTGCTGCGCGTAATAGTTCTAAAGTCGGCGTACTTTACCTTTACGGTGATGGTTTTTCCGTAAAACGATTCCTCCTTTATGCGCTGCATAACCTCGTTGGCAAGGTGGTAGAGCTCCACGTTGAGCAGCACCAGCGAATCCTTGTCGCTGAGGAACGTGTTCTCTGCGCTGACGGACTTTGCAGCGCGGTTGGGCTTTACCTCGCGCAGATCAATACCTCGCGCGTTTTCGTAAAAGGTTCGTCCGGCCTTCCCGAAGATGCGCACCAGCTCAGCCTCCGTGCGCTTTCTCAGGTCTAAACCGGTAAAAATTCCGCAGGCATTCATGCGCTGGGCTGTAACTTTTCCCACCCCAAAAAACCGCTCGACTTTCAGCGTTTCGATGAACTTTTCGGCCTCCTGCGGCAGGATGACAAAGAAGCCGTTGGGCTTTTTGTAGTCCGAGGCAATCTTGGCTAAGAACTTGTTGTAGGAAACTCCGGCGGAAGCCCGCAGCCCCGTTTCCTCGTAAATTCTGCGCTGAATTTCTCTGGCGATAATGGTTGCCGATGGGATGTTTTTGTGGTTTACCGTAACGTCCAAGTAGGCCTCGTCGAGGGAAAGCGGCTCCACCAGATCGGTGTATTCCAGGAATATGGCGCGCAGCTGCGATGAGACGGCGTGGTAAACGTCGAAGCGCGGGGTGACAAAAATCAGGTGCGGGCATCTCTTTTTTGCCGTAACCGAAGGCATTGCCGAGTGTACGCCGTAGGCTCGCGCCTCGTAGCTGGCCGCCGAAACTACCCCGCGGAGCTCGGGGTAACCCACCGCCAGCGGCTTGCCACGATAGGCCTCGTTGTCACGCTGCTCAACCGAGGCGTAAAAGGCGTCCATGTCAATATGGATAATCTTGCGTATGGCCATTGCATTTTCGCCTGAAAGTTGCTACTTCCTCTTGGAAAGCCACTCCTCCGGGTTGTGCTTGGCGGCTTGCTTCCAGAGCTCAAAGTGGAGGATGGCGCGGTTGCTGTTGGGGGCAGAAGTAACCAGGCCAATGGGCTGCCCGGCGCTCACAATGTCGCCCACGCGCGCGGTGATGCCATTGAGGTGGGTGTAAACCGTGTAGTATTGTCCGTGCTGAATGAGCATGCTTGTCACCGAGCCGGTGGTGAATATTCTGCGCACAACGCCGTCGGCCACAACGGATACAACAGCGCCCTCGGTGGTGGAGAGGTCTATGCCGTTGCTCGTAACCTTAATTCCCTTGAGCACCGGATGGTTGTAATCGCCAAAGTGGGTTACCACAACGCTTTGCGCTACCGGAACGGGCAGCTTTCCGCGCTGATCCTCGAACTTGAGCGTCAGCGTGCGCTCGTCGGCCAGCGCTTTTGCCGCCATCTCCTTGTTTTTCTTTTCAATTTCGCGGCGACGCACCTCCTCGCGGCGGGTTTCCTCGGCAATGGCGTTTTGTACCTGCTTGTTGAGCTGCTGTGCCTGCTTCTTTTTGGCCTCCAAGTCTCGCAGCAGCTCTTTTTCTCTGGTCTTCAAGGTCTGTATGGTCAGCTGGTACTCCTTCTCCTCTGCGTCTAAGGCGAGCGCCTCTATGGTTTTTTGGTTGAACAGGAGCTGCTGCTCGGCCTTTTTCACCTGTAGCGCCGAGAGCGAGCTTTTCAGCGTATCGCTCTGCCTGGCAAGGCTTTTGGCATGGTTAATGCGGTGGCTGGAGTAGGCTTTGAGGTAGACAATGCGGCGGTAGGCTTGGCTGAAGTCTTCGCTGCCTAAGACGTACATGAGCTGCGTGTACGGCAGGCGGTTGCGGTAGGCAAAGTTCAGCATTTTGGCGTAGTTCTCCTTGAGGCGCGCCAGCTCGTCGTACAGGGTTGCTATCTTCTGCTGTTGGCTGACAATCTCTGCCGACAGGTTGGCCAGCAGCTTGTCCATTTGGCCGATGTACTCCCTGCGGGAAACAAGGTTGGCCTGAATCAGGTTGAGGTTGTCGAGGCTCACCTTTTGCTCCGATTTTGTTTTGGCAATAAGCGAGTTGGTATAGGCAATGTCGGCCTCTACCCGCTTTTTTTGCTGCTCGAGGTTTTTGCGCGGATTTTGCGCGGACAGCAGAGTAGCCCACAAAACCAGCAGCGATATGGCATAAATATGCTTCACAGCGACTTTGCTTTATTTATTTTTTCCCGAAGCTCCGGCGAGTCGCCCCCATTCTCCACCACACGTTGCCAATAAATCAGGGCGTTGCTGTACTCCTTGAGCTTGTAGAGCACATCGCCGTAGTGCTCCAGCATTACCGGCTCTTTGTCGCCGCCTTTTACCAGCGCCTGGCGGAAGATTTGCTTGGAGTCGTCATACTTCCCCATGCAGTACAGAATCCATGCGTAGGTATCCAAGTAAACCGGATTTTCCGGCTCGGCGTTAATGGCTACTAAGCTCATTTTTAGCGCTTTTTTCAGCTTTCGGTTGCTCAAGCTCAGGTAGTATGCGTAGTTGTTCATTATCGAGTAGCTGCTTGCGTCCAAGCGGAGCGCCATGTCGAAGTACTTGTCCGATTTGGCGTGGCTTTTCAGGTAAAAGTAAACATCGCCCAGCGAGGAGTAGAGCTGTAGCAGGAAGGCGGTGTCGGTGGGCATTGTGTGGCTCTTTTGGGCTTGCAGAAAAGCGCTAAGCGCACCGTCGTAGTTTTTTTGCTGAAAGCAGGATAGCCCCTTTACGTAGAATCCCTTATGCTTGTCGGGCAGGGTTGACACATAGCGGTCGGCTTCGTGCTCCAGCAGCGCCCACTCCTGCCGGAAGAGCAGCAAGTCGAAGTAGAGCTGCCAGGCGCTGTAGAGCGCAAGAGATTCGCCGGCGTGCGTGGGGAAGTACTGCGATTTTTGCCCGTTCTGTAGCACGTCGCACAAGTGCGAGTCGTTTTCGCCCCGTAGCGTCATCAGCTTCAGCACGCCAATTGCGCGGTCAATTCTGTCGGTCTGAACGAGGTAGGCCGCGAAAAGCTCCTCCTGCCGGTAGCTGTACGTTGCCCTTGCCAAGACGTAGAGTGAATCCATCGTCGAGATGTAATTGCGCTCTATGGAGGGGAACTGCCGGAGGAAGGCCAGCACCTGCTGCTTGCGCAGAGCGGGCATTTCCTTGCCGGAAAACAGCTGTAGCAGGCTGTTGAAGTACTTGTCGAAGTTGGACGTTTGCCGGTAGTAGTCCGACAGGCTTGCTAAGTACTCATACGAGGTAGAGTCAAGCCTTTTGGCCTCCATGAGCGCCCCCAAAGCCAGCGAATCGGCCTTTACCTCTCCGTACAGCTCGGCCAGCAGAAGCCTATACTGCTGCTCGGAGGGGTAAAGGTGTATCAGCTGCTGCACCTCGTCAATGGCCTCGTTCACTTTGCCCTGCTTGAACAGGAAGTTTTGCATGGAGAGCCTGTTCATCTCGTCTGCCCCGAAGCTCTGCCGACGCTGCATGAGCAGCCGCACGGCCTTATCGTACAGCCCCCGGCTGTCGTAAACGGCCAGCAGGCTGTAGTAGGCTTCCGTGATTTGGGGATTTTCGGCAATGGCTTTTTCAAAAAAATGCTGCGCATCGAGGCTATTGCCGCTTCTTGCGCAGAACTGCGCGAGGCGCAGGACGTACCAGACGTTGCCCGAGTCGAGCGCGTAGGCAGATCGGGCAAGCTGCACGGCCTCCGGCAGCTGGTTGGTCATGGCGTAGGCGTTGGATAGCTCGTAGTAGCAGGCGTCGCAGTAGGGGTCGGACTTGATGGCGCGGTCAAAGCAGTATGCCGCTCCGCTGGCGTCGCCGTAAAAGAGTCGCTTTTTCCCCTCGCTAAAGAAGTAGATTTGCTCCATGCGCTTGCGCTCGGACACCGCTTTTCGCTTGCCCGACGGCGGCACGGGCAGCTTAGCCCCCTTAGCCCCCAACGCTGCCGACGTGGAAAAGGCGAAGAAGGTGAGGAAAAATATGCTTTTTAATCCGTTCATTTTTTTAATCCGTCAGTCTATACTTGTTACTCAACGCCCCGTATGCCCAAATCCGCCGTCGCCGCGGGCGGTTTCGCTCAGCGACTCAACGGGCTTCCAGCATATACGCTCAAAGCGGGCAAGCACCATCTGCGCGATGCGCTCGCCGGGCTTGAGCATAAAAATTTCGGTCGAAAGGTTTACTATCGGCACTTTCAGCTCGCCCCTGTAGTCGGGGTCAATGGTGGCGGGCGCGTTGATGATGGTTATGCCGAACTTCGACGCCAGGCCGCTACGCGGACGAATCTGCGCCTCGTAGCCGTCGGGGAGCTCGATAAAAATGCCCGTGGGCACGAGCATCCGCTGCATGGGCTTGAGGACTGCTTCTACGTCAATGTTGGCGTGCAGGTCAAGCCCCACCGACTGCTCGGTGGCGTACTGCGGCAGGGGATACCTTGAGGCGTTAATAACTTTTACTTCCATTTGATAGCTATAATGTATTGTATGATTTCATATTACTTGCACTTTTGTTCCGCTATGATTTTATCAAGCCTTTTTATTACATCTGAGCTTTTGCAGTAGCTTCTTGCCGCTCGTTTTCTAATGCTACTTTTTCTTCGTGCGTCCTAATCATTCTCAATTCCTATAATTTTATTTTTATCTTTTTTGGATAATTTATTAAATGATTCTCTGAAATTCTCATTTTGGCTTATTTTTTTCATATTGTACTCCTGTTACAAATAGCCGGCTGTACAGATTCAAAAAAGTCAGACGTCATGCCACATTACCTGTTGGCATATCCGGCTAAGTAATCACAAAAATCACAGCTCGGACGTTTGCCTGCGCAGCAGCGGCCGCCCGTCGCGCCAAAACGCCACGGCAAGGTAGGCCAGCAGGAGCACGGTGGCGAGCAGCAGCTTCGGCGCAAGCCCCCACCCCAAAGACCTGCAAAGCGCAAAGATAGCGTAAATGCCCAACCCTGCGAAGATGTAGAAGCCGATAGACTTCAAATCGTAGCGAATTGGGTAAAACTTTTGCCCCATTGCGTAGCTGACAGCCACCATCACGGCGTAGCTGAAAAAGTGCGCCCACGCAGCGGCATGGTAGCCGTAGCGGGGAATAAAGGCAACGTTGACGAGCGCCGTTACCAGCATTCCTGAGAGGGTGATGTAAACGGCGTACTTCGTTTTTTCCGACAGCTTGTACCACATCGACAGGTTGAAAACCACGCCGAGCAGGAGGTTGGCGAACAGCATTACGGGGACAATGGCCGCGCCTTCGCGAAAGTCCTTTCCTGTAAAATATGCAAATATATCAATATTAAGCGAAACCAGCAAAAATATAAATACGGCGCAGATGACAAAGTACTTCATGACCTGCGCAAAGAGCGGGCGCGCGTCGGATTTTTCGGCGTGGGAGAAGAAAAACGGCTCGGCGGCGTAGCGAAACATCTGCACAAATATCACCATGAGCGCCGCCAGCTTTGCGTTGGCGCCATACACGCCCAGCTGGTCGAGGGCAAAGGCGGGGTCGGCGTAGAGATGCTTAAAGAGTACGCGGTCGAGGTAGTCGTTGGCAACGCCCGGCAAGCCCGCAACGAGCAGGGGGAGCGAGTAGACAAGCATCCTCTTGAGCAGGGCAAAGGAGAACGATAGCTTGGCGTTAAAGATGGTGGGCAGCAGCAGCAGCAGCGACAGCAGGCTGCTCAGGAGGTTGGCGGTGAAGATGTAGCCAACGTCGGCGTGCGGCGAAAAAAAGCGGAGCAAAACCGAATCGGGATGCTGCGCAAAGTAGGGGGGCAGGAGCGTAAAGAACAGCACGCTGACGGCCACGTAGAACAGCACGTTGAGCAGCTTGAAGAGCGCAAAGACTTTTGCCTTGCGCAAAGAGCGGAGGCGGGCAAAGGGGATTGCCGTAAAAGCGTCGATGGCCAGCACCGCCGCCATTTGCAGCACGTAGGAGCGGTTGCCCGGGTAGCCCATCCACTCGCTGAAGCCCGATATGTTGAGCGCAACCACCGCAAAAAACAGCGTTGAGGTAACCAGCAGCGACGCCAGCGAAGTGCCAAAAACCGTGTCGGGACGCTGGTCGGAGCGGGTGGCAAAGCGGAAAAAGCCCGTCTCCATACCGTAGGTGAGCAGCACCAGAAAGAACGTCGCGTAGCCGTAAAACTCCGTGAACACGCCGTACTGCGCCCTGTCGAGCACGCGCGTGTGGTAGGCCACCAGCAGGTAGTTGATGAGGCGCGCAACGATGGTGCTAAGCCCGTAAATGGCCGTATCGCCGGCCAAGCGTTTGAGTGGGTTCATGGAAAAGCTGCTGTGAGAAACGTTTTGCCCCGCAAAGATAGCAAAAAAGCAAGCCGATTCTGAAATTTGCACAGCCATTTTGCCACCTGCGACAACCCAAAGCGCAGCTCAACGCCGCCGAGCGTGCACAAAAAAATGATCCCACGGCAACGCGGGATCAAGATATCTTCGGCTTATAGCCTTATTGTGAAAAGTATCTCAGAATTTTTATGGGAACAAAAGTAGAAAAAAATAGAATACAAACCAAAATAAAAATAAATTTTTTTTTGCACGGATGGTGTGATGTGCTCAGGCAGCGCAAATTACCCGAATTTACGCAGAAATTTTTTTACCTGCGCAAATTCGGGTAAGCTGTTGGCGAGCGGAAGCGCCTCCCCCACGCATAGCGGGGGTTAGTTATCCTTCACGCCTGTCATTACTATTTCGATGAAATTCTTTGAGTCGGCAAACGGGCGGGCGATGCTTTGAACATCTGCGGGCGACGTTGCGCTCAGGGTCTTTACGTAGTCGCTGTAGGCGTTGTAGCCGGTGCGGTAGTACTGGGTGATGGTGGAAGCCCAGTAGGTATTTTCCTGCTCCTGCTCCTGCTGCCTTTTCAGCATGAACTCCTTGACCTTTGCAAAATCTTCCGTGCGGGGGCCTTCTTTTACGATGCTCAAAAACTCCCTCCGCACAATTTCGTTGAGGTAGTCGGCCTTTTCCGGCGCTGTTTCGTAGGTAATTCGGAGCGGCGCAACCCCCTTCGGGTAGTCGGATATGGACGACGATACGCCTACGCCGTAAGTACCGCCCTCGTCCTCGCGCACTTTTTCGGTGTAAACAATCCGCAGAATCTGCTGTAGCATATCCACCCCAATCCGGTTTTTCAGCGTAGGCTCCAGGGTTGTCCAGTAGAGGTTGAATACCGTCGACTTGATGTTTTCCATCTTTTGGTTGAACTTGTTCTGTACCTCACCCGACTTGAAGCCTGCGTTGACGTGGAGGTAATCCTCGCTCCGGTTTATGGAGGGCAGCGCGCCCAGATACCGGGCGATTAAATCTTTCGATTTTTCCGGGTCAATGTTTCCGACAAAAACAAAGGTAAAGTCGCTAGCGTCGGCGTAGCGGTCTTTCTGCCAACTCATGATGGTTTGGTAGCTGGCCTGCGACAGGTCGCCAGCCCTCAAACGCTTTTCGCGGGCGGTGTTGACGTATACCTCCTTTATCAGGGTGTCCGTGAGGGCAATTTCCGGGTTGGCCTCCGCGCTCTCCAGCTGCGACCTCGTCCGGGTAATAAAGGATTGGTAGGCTTCTTCGTCTACCCTCGGCGCAGTGAAGTTCAGGTAAACCAGCTGTAGCATGGTTTCAAAATCCTTTACGCCGGAAGCGCCGGACAACCCCTCGGAGGTAAGGTCAATGCCTTGCCCAACGGATACCTTTTTTCCGGCCAGCGCCTTGGCGAGCTCGGTGCGGCTAAAGCTGCCGAGGCCGCCCAGCCCAACCACAGAGCGGTACAGCTTGATGTTGACGTCCTCCGCTTCGGGAAAGTGTGAAGAGCCGCCCGGGCTGGTTGCCCGCATGATGATTTCGTCGTCCTTGAGGGTGGTGGGCTTTATCGCCACCTTCACGCCGTTGGACAGGCGGTAAACCGTTGCGCCGAAAAGCTCGTCCTTGTCCTCGGAGACAATGCTTCCTCCCGTTGGCAGCTCTCTGAGCAGAGGCTCGCTGCTTACCTTCTCCTCCGGCGGCTGGATGTCCTCGCTCCTGGCCTCGGCGTACCACCTCAGTAAATCTTCCTTTGAGGGAAGCTGCACGCCCTCCTTCTCAGGAGCGGTGAGGGCGATGACGAGGTTGTTGTCCTTCACCAGCCCTGATGCAAGCTGGTTGACCACGTCCACCGAAACTTGATCGGCAACCAGCGATACCATGTTGAACTCCTTTTCGATGCCTGGAATGTAGCCGCCCATGGTGAAGTGCTCAACGTACTCGTTGGCGTAGCTGTCGTTCTGGGTTTTATCCTTTTCCTTGAAGGCGCTTTCGTACCACGTCAGCAGGTTGGCCTTTGCGCGCTCGTACTCCGAAGCGGTAAAGCCGTACCTTTTCATGCGCTCCATCTCGCGGACAATCGTTTTCAGCCCGATTTCAACTTCGCTATCCTTCACGTAAACGCTGCCCGTCAGAGCGTCAACCGTTACGGTGTTGGCAAAGAAGCCGTTCCTCACGCCTGCATTCAGGAAGGGCGGGTTGGCCTGCTGCATAATATCGCTGATGCGCTCGCGCATAATGCCGGAAATAATGAAGTTGAGGTAGTTCATCGACAGGTCGGCAACAGTTCCCTTCAGCTCCTTGGGAAGCTGCCCGTGCTTGAAGCTGATGGTGAGAACGGTTCGCGTGGCCTCCCGGTCGCTGGCAATTCCCACCAGCGGCTCGTCGTTGTCCGCCACCGGACAGTACAGCCGCTCTGCGGGGTTGACCGGCGCCGGAATGTCGGCAAACAGCGCCCTCAGCTTGCTCTCAATTTGTTCGGGGTCAACGTCGCCAATGATAATTACCGCCTGCAAGTCGGGGCGATACCACTTTTTGTAGAAGGCGCGCAGGGTTTTCGGCTTAAAGTTCAGGATGATATCCTCCGTCCCAATGATGTTGCGCTTAGAGTAGGGGTTGTCCGGCAGGATTTCCGGCAGGATTTTTTCGTTCATCCGCTGTCCGGCGCCGCCGTAGGTGCGCATTTCTTCGCGGATAACTCCCCGCTCCTTGTCAATCTCCGCGTCGTCTAAGAGCAGAGAGCCTGACCAATCGTGCAAAATCAGCAGGCAAGTGTCGATAATGCCTTCGCGGATGGCGGGCACGTCGGAAATGTTGTAAACCGTCCTATCGTAGCCGGTGAAGGCGTTCAGGTTTTGCCCGAACTTTACGCCGATAGACTCTAAGTAGCTGACCAGCGAGTTGCCGGGGAAGTGGGTAGAGCCGTTGAAGGCCATGTGCTCCAGAAAGTGCGCCAGGCCGTTCTGGGCGTCCTCCTCCAGAATAGCCCCCACGTTCTGGGCGATGTAAAAGTCGGCTCTCTTCTTTGGCAGCTCGTTGTGGCGAATGTAGTAGGTGAGGCCGTTGCCCAGCTTCCCGTGGCGTATGTTCGGGTCGATGGGTAGCATCTGCACCTGCTGGGCAGATGCGGAGGCAAAGCATGCAAGGGTAAACCCTGCGGCGATAAGCGTAATTCTCTTCATTTTGGTTTGTTGGTATTAAAGTTATGTTTGTGTACTTTTTTTATACGTTACATGCGGCTTCAAGGCAACCCTACTCCGTCCGCGCCTTGATCCACGCCAGGATTTCGCTCATGGCAACGGGCGAGAAAGTTTGCTCAATGGCGGGGTACTCCGCCGGCAGGCCGGTTGCGCACTCCTGAAACAGGTGGTTCAGCCCGGACATTTCCTTGACGGTGATGTGCCTGTTGCCGCCGCGGGTCAACGCCGCCTCGATAGCCTCAAGGTTGGGCTTGGCGGGGACTTGCACGTCTTTTTCGCCGTTGATGGCCAGCACCGGACACTTCACCTTTTCCAGCGTTGTTGCGGGATCGTAGCTGATGAAGTACTGTAGCCACGGGGTTACCAGCTCGTCAACAAAATCCTTGATGAACAGGTCATCATCATCATCATCATCATCATCATCTTCTTCTTCTTCCTCCTCCGAAATATCCTGCGTAGCTTGCTCAAGGAAGGCGGTCAGGTCGTTTTTGAGCTGCTCCATGTCCGACGACGAATGTTGCATAACGTCCAGCAGCCCCCTGTTGATGACCTTGCTCTTGTCGCTAATACCCGACGCTTCGCTGATTAGCCTTTGCTGTAGCGAAATGAGCTGGTCGCCCCGAATACCTATGCTCGCCAGCAGCACAACAAACGCCACGTCGCTGTCTCTGGCGGCAACCATTGAGGC
>JAIRSZ010000145.1 GCA_031255195.1 Prevotellaceae bacterium
TTCTTGGAGTCGTAGGCAAAGTACGCCTGACAGTACTTGGGCGTTGTTTCGCCGATAATTTTGATGGTGTTTTTGTTCGCGCCCACCGTGCCGTCCGAGCCGAGACCGTAGAACTTGGCCTCAAACGTGCCGACCTTGCCGAGGCTGATTTCCTCCTTTTGCGGAAGCGAAAGGAAAGTCACGTCGTCCACAATGCCAACGGTGAAGCGGTCTTTAGGCTCGCTCAGCGCCAAGTTTTCGTACACCGAAATAATCATGGCGGGCGTGGTGTCCTTCGACGAAAGCCCGTAGCGTCCGCCCACCACCAGGGGCGCGTTGGGTCGTCCGTAGAGAGCGTCCTTTACGTCGAGGAGCAGCGGCTCTCCACCGGCGCCCGGCTCTTTGGTGCGGTCGAGCACCGCTATGCGCTTAGCGCTTTCGGGCAACGCCTCCAGCAGGTGCTTTGCCGAGAACGGGCGGTAGAGGTGGACAAAAATAGCGCCGTACTTTTTACCCTGCGCGTTGAGGTAGTCAATGGTTTCCTTAATCGTGTCGCAAACCGACCCCATAGCAATCACCACGTGCTCGGCGTCGGCTGCGCCGTAGTAGTTGAACGGCCGGTACTCGCGTCCGGTAATCCGGCTGACTTCTGCCATGTAGCTGGCCACAACGTCGGGCACAGCGTTGTAGTAGCGGTTGCTCGACTCGCGCGCCTGGAAGTATACGTCGCCGTTCTGCGCAGTGCCGCGCGTTACGGGGGCGTTGGGGTTGAGGGCGCGCCTGCGGAAGTCTGCAAGAGCTTCGTTGTCAATCAGGCTGCGGAGGTCTTCGCCGTTGATGGCCTCAATTTTTTGAATTTCGTGCGAGGTGCGGAAGCCGTCGAAGAAGCTCACGAAGGGCACGCGCCCCCGGATAGCTGCGAGGTGCGCCACCGCCGCCAAGTCCATCACCTCCTGCACGCTACCCGAGGCGAGCATGGCAAAGCCCGTTTGACGGGTGGCCATCACGTCGCTGTGGTCGCCAAAGATGGAGAGGGCGTTCATGGCCAGCGACCGCGCCGACACGTGGAACACGCAGGGCAGCAGCTCTCCGGCAATCTTGTACATGTTGGGAATCATGAGCAGCAGCCCCTGCGAGGCGGTGAAGGTGGTGGTGAGCGCGCCGGCTTGCAGCGAGCCGTGAACAGCGCCGGCTGCGCCGGCTTCGCTCTGCATTTCGGTTACCTTGACGGTTTCGCCAAAGAGATTTTTTTTGCCAAAGGCAGACCACTCATCCACGTACTCCGCCATAGTGGACGACGGCGTGATGGGGTAGATAGCCGCCACTTCGCTAAACATATACGCCACGTGCGCCGCGGCGTAGTTACCATCGCAGGTAACAAACTTTTTTTCTTGCGCCATTTTTAATACGATTTTAAAGTTAGATAAAATTGAGCTTATTCAGTATGTCTGGAAAATATGTGGTAAAATCTACCCTGCCATTGTCGCTGCGGTGCAAACCGGTGGCGATTGTAAAAGCTTTGCCGGCTGTTTGCAACTTTCACGCTGTAAGCAGGCTTAACGCGCGCCGTCTGCGTTGATTCACCGTTGACTCCAAGTGGTTAACCTCTGGAAATTCAAACGAAGCGCAAAAGTAGCGATTTTTTATTGATTTTCCAACAGCTCGCAGATTGAACGGAGAAAGAGCTCTTACAGATTGGTTGCAATCGCCTTTAAAAAGTCCGTTCAATCGGCTCAATTCGTTCAACCTGTGTGCTATATGAAAGTACTAAATTCAAAGCGTTTGATTTTGCCTTCTCCTGCCCCAATTTGCCCCCACAGCGGTTGCCTCCGAACAGGCGCAAACAGAACGGACGGGGCAATTACGCCCCGTCCGAACATCGCAGTGTATTCAAAACTCCTACATATCTTCGGGGTAACCCGTATAGCGGTAACCGGCGAGCGTCCAATGCTCGTCCCAATCGTCCGCGTCGGCAGGGGTATTTGAGTTGGGCTTAACCACCCATTCGTACTCAGGTATTGCAGGATCATCCCATTCATCAACAGGCTTTTCGCGGCTTTCAAACTCCATGTAGTCATGGTGCAAAGTCACTTTGATGTAAATGCTGTCTACTACGTTGCCGCCTATGGATGTGGCGGCTCCGGGAAGAATCTTCAAGGTATCCAGCGTAATGAACGTGTAGAGCTGGATACCGTCATTTGCTTCCCCAGGAGCGGTTGGGACTCGAAAATAACCGGCATAGCTTGGGTCAAATGGAGCCAGACCATAATCCGTATCAATATAGTAGCTGTGGCTGCTTATATTTTCAGCGGTTTCTGTGCAAAGCGACTCTGCCGGTGTTCCTGTAACTTTGAACTTCCCCTTTTGAGGAGACGCGGCAGCAGAAAAATCAAGCCATATTTCGTTGCCCACGTTGGCCGCTGTGTTGTAGATAAGCACTTCAACCCCATCCTCTATGGTGGTGTTGTCATCCTCATACTCGTCGCAGGTGGTGGCTACTACAAACCGTCCGGAATAGTCAAAAGTTTCGCTATACCAATTGCTCATTTCCTTTTGGCAGGACGTAAAAACGGCGGCGGCCAAAATGCATGTTATATAAATTAACTTTCTCATAAATTTAATTTTGTTTGATTATTTTTTAATAATTATTAAGTTGAAAGTGTAGGTAGCGTAAACAGTTGAGATGCTCAACGTTTTTGTAGCTGCATCATACGTTCCGGTTACAGAGCCGAACGTATCCCCCCAGGGCGTCGCCTCACTGTTGAGGAGGGTTAAGGTTGTGCCGTCAAATTCGACCGTTGCCGGCGTTGCATACGCGACGCCGTAGCCTCTCCCTACGTGGTAGTATCCGCCAAACAAGTCGGACAGGTAGAATACGCCGGGCGCCAGCTGGTAAATAGCTACGACGGGTTCGCTTGCATACTCCGGCGACGGGCCGTCGTCGCGCTTGCTGGCCTTGGAAACGTAGTAGTACCCCGATTCGATAGGCGAAGGCGTTGGGTCGCAAACAAAAACCTCACGTTGCGCTACTTTAGGAAAACCATCCTGGTTGTAAACCGTGTAGGTCAGCGTGTAGACGCCTGCCTGCTCCTCATTTACCGATCCGGTAACAATGACCGCATCCGAAACGTCTTCTTCGTTTTCGGTTGCCGTGTAGCCGGGGTCTACGTACTGTTCACCCGTGTTAAGTAATACGGCCGACGAACCTTTCAACTCCAAATCACAGTAGTAGGTGGTTTTTGAAACGTTCTCCGTTTTCTTTTCGCAGCAGCAAAGCAAGGCTGCCGCGCAAAATAGCAAGTAATATTTATATGGTTTCATATCCATTTTGATTTATGAAGGTTATACAATGATTTTTTTCTACTTCCCGTCTTTTTTGTTCCACCAAACTTTTTGTCCAATGTTTGGCTTTTGCGCCGGAGCGTTATTATTTCGGAACATGTAGTACTCAGGATATAAAAGAGATGCAGGCAAATTTTCATTTAACCTGGCTCTACCCCTAACCGGAAGCGTTAACTCGCCTACGGGAAAATTGTCAAATGACACTCTTCTGTTGGCGGCAATATCCATGCTGTTTACCGCAGGGTATTTTGTCCGGTTACGCTCTAAAAACGCTTCAATATGCTGGAAGTTACAGTTGGCCACCCATTTTTGCATGGCAATCTGCCTGATGGGGGCTTCGCCGCTACCATTCGCCCACTTTGCGTAGCCGGTATCTACCACACCGTGATTGTCAATGCCGTGCTGATTCAGCGAGGCTTTTACGCCTGCTTCGTAGTAGGCCTGCGCCTCAGAAGAACGTCCGGCGCGGGCGTAGACCTCTGCCACGTAAAAGTTGACCTCCCAATCCGACATTAGCATAGCATCCAGAGTAGGGCTAATAATCGCCTTGCTGTAAGTTTCCTTATCGTCGGTTGTGCCGTTGCCGTCCGAATCCGATTTGGAGTCAAAATCGCCGAAGAACGCGCCGTTGCTTCCTGTAAACAGCTTCGGCAGGCGGGGGTCGTCGTTTTCCTTCAGGTAGTCTACAAAGGTTTTGCAGGCAATCACGTTGGCCGAAAAGTAGTTGGCGCCGCCCGCTTCAAACTCCCGTAGCGGATGCCGCTTGCCTTCTCTGCTATCGTCCCAAATGCTACCGGATATTTTGGCGCTTTCCGTGAGCAAGTCGGCTGCTTCAATGACGCTCAGCAAAGCGGCATTGTCGTACTGTGACGTTTCGGACAGGCGAATCATCAATTTTATTTTCAGCGTATTGGCAAATTTATACCACGCCTCCAAATCTCCCTCGTAGATAAAATCGTATTTTTCCTCCACGAAGGCGTCGCTCAGGTCTTCCTCCAGCAGCTTGTTCACCCGTGCCAGCAGGTCGGCGTAGATGTCCTCGC
>JAIRSZ010000148.1 GCA_031255195.1 Prevotellaceae bacterium
TATTTGAGAAATCTAAAAGCGCCTATCCGTTTCTTGTCATGTGAGCCTCTTTTAGAAGATTTGGAAGATTTGAATCTCGAAAATATCGACTGGGTAATTGTTGGCGGCGAAAGCGGTACGAGCGCACGCCCTATGAAACAAGAATGGGTATTTTCCATTCAAGAACAGACAGAAAAGCAAGGCTCTGCATTTTTCTTCAAACAATGGGGGACTTGGGGAAGTGATGGCGTGAAGCGCAGTAAACACGAGAACGGCAAGTTGATAAACGGAAAAATTTATCAGAAAATGCCTGTGTGATTCAAATTTGTAATGTTGGCCTACTTTACGCCACTGCGCAAGTTTTTTTCACCGCAAAGGGCGCAAAGGTTTTTCGCAAAGGGCGCAAAGAAGGCGGCATGAGTAAAAGCATTTGTATAGCCTGCCTTTGCGTACTTTGCGATTCTTCCCCCTTGCGCCCCTTGCGGTGAAAAAATTTTTCTCGCCGCAAAGGGCGCAAGGAAAGCGGCATGAGTAAACATTTTGTATAATTTTCGAAGGGAAAAAACGTGGCGCATTTTTTTGACAAAAAAAGTGCTGATTTACGGGTTTATATCGTCTTTTCAGGGAATTTCTTCTTCGTCCTCCACTTCGCTGTAGCAAAACGTGTACTCGCCTGAGCCTGTCAGGATGGTTGCGCTATCCAGACGCTCTACGAAGGGAGCATTTGCCAGCGGCTTGCCGTTGACCCGAATGTTTGCCCCCTCGCTGTAGGGCAGCCTGACGGCGGCTGTGGCGTTTACGGGCACTGTGAGCTTGAGCGTAAACACGTCGTCTATGCTCGTCCAATGCACCTTGACGTCGCCGTAGGGCGAGGCATACGATGCCTTTACGTAAGTCAAATCGGCCACCGGCGTGGGCGCTACGTTGAAGCGGGAAAAACCCGGATGCTTTTTGTCGGGGGTGATTCCCGCCAGCGAGGAGAAAAACCACTCGTTGACTTGCCCCATCGTAAGGAGGCCGGGCTTTAATCTGCCGTCCGGCGTGGCGTAGCGGTTGTGGTTGTGCGCGGCGTACACCACGTCGCCGTGGCCGCTGCGCGCCAGCGCCTGAAGCGCGTAACGGCTGCCTACGTTGCCCGTGGTGAGGCGGTTGCCGTGCGCCTGGATGTTCTTTATCAGGTTGTCTAACACCGCCTGCCTGTGCTGCGGCTCTACGATGTCCATAAAGAGGGGCATTGCGTTGGAGGCTTGGCTGCCAACGCCGTACTGCCTGCTGTCGACGTCGAAAAACTTGCTGTTGAACGCCCAGCGAATGTTTTCCGCCAGCGCGCGGTACTTTTCTGCGGAGGCCTTGTTGCAGAGCATGTCGGCTGCCTGCGCCGTGAGGGTTGCCGCGTAGTAGTAGTGCGCCGTGGCCGACAGCGCCACCGGCGTGCTGCGGGAGAATTCTGCGGCAGAATCGTCGCAGCTGTGGCCGTCGCCCAGGCCGTGCAGCACGATGCGCTCGCTGGCGCGGCTGCTGAGGTAGTCCACGTACCGGCGCATCACGCCAAAGTAGCGCGCAATGAGCGTGCTGTCGCCGTAGTACAGGTAGTGCATCCACGGCAGGACGACAGCGGCGACGCCGCACTCCGGCGAGTCGGAAAAGCTTTCGCTGTAGCCCCTGAAATCGGCGTACTCCGGCGCTACGTTGGGCATTAGCCCGCTTTGACGCTGCCCGTCGGCCATGTCCTGCATGATTTTGGGGAAAAGCGGCGCGAGGTTGTAGCATAGCATCAGCCCCGGCGCGTTGAGGTGAACTTCCGCCATCCAGCCCAGCTTTTCGCGGTTCATGCAGCCGGTAAACACCGCCTGCATGTTGCTCCTGACGGCGTTGCCGACGAGCAGGTGCATCCGGTTGAAAATCTCGTTGGAGCACTCAAACCTACCGGCGCTGTCTGCGCTGCTGTAGACGCCGTTGGAGGTAACGTCCAGCAGCAGCGGCCTGCTCTCGTCGTTTTCAGGATGCTGCTGCATGCGCACGTTTTCCACCAGCAAGTATCGGTAGGTGTAGTAGGCAAATCGCGGCGTCCACTCCTCCACGCCGTTGCCGCGCAGCGTGTACTCAAAGTAGCAGGGGCTATCCGTGCGCCGCAGGCCGGCGAGGCTGTCCTGCGTGAGGCTTTCTGCGGGGCAGAGGCGCACCACCTGCCCCCTCTTCCCCTGCACCCTGATGGTGGGGTAGCCCGAAAGGCGCTGCCCCATGTCCAGCACAAAAACGCCTTTCTTCGGATTCACAGCCTTGCGTACACCGTGCTGCTGCATCACCTTTACGGGCGGCGCCAGCTGCGGCCTGAGCTTACCCGACGGACTTTCCTGCACCACGACGGAAGGCCAGCGGCTGTCGTCGAAGCCGGACGTACTCCACCCCGCCTGCTCGAGGTTGGCGTTGTAGCTTTCGCCGCCGTAGATGCTGTTGAAGGTGATGGGGCTTGGGGCATACCGCCACGAGTTGTCCGACGCTACCGTCAACGTTGTGCCGTCGGCGTACTCCACCTCCAAGCGGAAGAAGAGCGTTGGCGGGCCAAAGCTGCGCAAGGGCTTGCCGTAGCGCCCTTCCTCTGCGCCGCTGTAGAAGCCGTTGCCCAGCATGACTCCCACGGCGTTGCGGGCAGGCTCAAGCAGCGCGCCCACGTCGTAGCTGTTGTAGTAGATGGTTTTGTCGTAGTCGCTCCACAGCGGCGCAAAGACGCTTGCCCCCACTCGTCGTCCGTTGACGCTCAGCTCGTAGTGCCCCAGGCCGGCAATGTAGGCCATAGCCCGCCTCACCGCTTTTTTCTCTAACGCGAACGCCTTGCGCAGCATGATGCTTTGCCTTGCCAGCGTGTCAACTTCGGCAGGCAGCGTGTCGCATACGCCGGGAAGCCCGCTATCGGCCTTCCTGATAGCGCCTATCCAGCGGACGTTCAGTTCGTTGATGGCAGGAGCAGCGTTGAGCTCGGCAACGCTGCTCCACGCCGCCGAGCTGTCCTGCGCATCCC
Source organism: Prevotellaceae bacterium (assembly GCA_031255195.1). Classification (GTDB taxonomy): domain Bacteria; phylum Bacteroidota; class Bacteroidia; order Bacteroidales; family UBA932; genus JAITMY01. The sequence continues at coordinate 2,999 of JAIRSZ010000148.1, forward strand.
ACGCCATCACCTTCCAGTAGTACCGCGCCCCCGGCCTCAGCGGTTTTCCGCCGTAGCCCACGAGCTGGCTTTGCGCCGACGCCACCTTGTGGCTGTCCCATATATTACCAATATTTTTGTCGATATTTGCCCTGCTTGACGCCACAATGAGGCGGTAGGCCGTTTGCCTGTCGCCCTGCGTCTTGGAGCGCAGCTGCCACCCAAAGCGCACCTGCTGCACGTCCACGCAGGACGGGCTGCGCTGCATTTCGCAGGTAAGATTTTTTACCTCCAGCGCGCGCGCCGGAACGTAAATCGCAGCAACGCAGAGCAAAAGGGTGGATAGAAAGAAACTTTTCATGTTACACATTGCATATTGTCCAAACTTCTCGCCTTGATTGACAGCGAGCGTAAACGTAAAGATATAAAAAAACGTCTACAAGTGGGTTACAGGTGGGTAATGAATAGTGCAGAGGGACGAAAACCTTTGATAATTAATAGTTAATAATGAATAATGGGCAGATTCAAGTAGCTAATGCCGCTTTACTTTACCCTCTCCCGCCGCCATTTGCCGTGCCGTAAAAGTTATACTTGACGGACGCAAAATATGCCAAAAAGTGTAAAAATTTATTCGTGTTTTTCAGAATTGCTTAACTTTGCCGGAGAAAAATTAACCCGCAGATGCTATCTGGCTGAATTGTACACACTTCGCTCGGTGTGCATAAGCGAGAGTTCAACTTTTTGTTGCTTTTCTGCTCGAGGTATTACTTTATTTTGTATCTTTGTCCCCGAGTTGATTTTTTTTATTTTTCATGACAACTATAGAGAAAAACTTTTTTTCTCAACCGCTGTTGGGCATACGCCTTCAACAGCGGTTTT
>JAIRSZ010000029.1 GCA_031255195.1 Prevotellaceae bacterium
GGATATTCAGGAAGCTATTCCACATTGCCGAGGTGGAGGCGCTTGCCCCGAGAGATAGGGAGGCCTACGACGAATCGCTGAAACGCTACTGGGATTTTCAGAACGTCGTCGACAGCGCCGCTCGTCAGGCAAGGAAGGATGTGGCGAAGGAGAAGAACCGGATAATACAGCAAAAGGAGGAGGAGAGGAAGCAGGCCGTTAAGGAAAAGGAAGAGGCAGTTAAGGAGAAGAATAAGGTTGCCAAGGAAAGGGAGGAGGCGGTTAAGGAAAAAGAGAAAGTTATCAAGGAAAAAGAGAAGGCGGTCAAAGAAAAGAACGAGGCAATCAAGGCAAAGGAGGCCGAAAAGGAGGCGATAGTAAAAAACCTGCTGCAAAAAGGCTCTCTGCCCGATTTCATCTCTGAGGTAACCGGATTGAGCCTTCAGCGAATCAGGCAAATAAAGCGCGACCTGAAAAATTAGCCACTGAGCGCCATGCCGTCTTTCCGTCGGCCAATTAGATAAAAATCAACAATGAGTTCAGTAGTCCACAAACAACAACCACAAACAACAAAAATTATTTGCAAATGAAAAAAGCGTTATTTTTGGCGGCAGCAACGCTGCTTGCCGGTTATGTAACAGCCCAATCGGGCGAAAAAAATTTCATCGACCAGCCGTACATTGAGGTAACGGGTAGGGCGGAGAAAGAGGTTACACCCGATGAGATTTACCTCAAAATTGTCATTAACGAAAACGACAACAAGGCTAAGCAACCCGTCGAGGATCTCGAAAAAAAAATGATTGCCGCCCTCTCCAAGTTGGGTGTAGACGTTTCCAAAGATTTGACGATAAAAGATTTAGCCAGCTCTTTCAGGCAGTATTGGTACAAGAAGAGCGACATTCTTGCGGTCAAAGAGTACCAGCTGTTAGTGCACACCGCAGCCATGGCGGGCAAGACGCTACAAGCGCTCGAACCGCTTGGCATCTCGAACATCTCCATCAGCAAGGTTGACCACTCGGAGATGGAGAAACTTCGCCGCGAGGTGAAAGTCAACGCGATGAAGGACGCCAAATCGAAAGCGGGGGATTTGTTGCAGGCCATTGGTCAAAAGGTTGGCCCTGCGCTATGGGTGCAGGAGATTGACCACAGGCCAATCCGCTTCTCCTCTCCGCAGATACGGGCGAAGTCGCTCAACGCAGAGGTAGAGGCCGCGCAGCAGCCCGAAATTGAGTTTGAAAAAATCAAGCTGGAGTATACCATCACAGCGCGATTCGCAATATATTAAGGCGATGAAGGTAGCAAGCATTTTTCAGGACTTCCTCAACCTCATTTACCCCAGCTGCTGCGAAGCCTGCGGTATGCTGCTGGTGGTGGGAGAGCGCGTGCTGTGCACCTCCTGCCGCTACAAGTTGCCGCGCACCAACTATTGGCTGCAAAAGGGCAACCCGGTGGAGCAGATGTTCTGGGGGCGCGTGCCGGTGGTGAACGCCTGCTCGCTGTTTTTCATGGGCAAGGGTAGCAGCTACCGCAAGCTGCTGCACAAGCTCAAGTACAGCAATAAGCCGCAAATTGGCGTGGCGCTGGGTCGGCTGCTGGGCAACGAGCTGGCAAGGGCTGCCGATTACGCCGACGTTGAGTTTATTGTGCCTATCCCGCTCCACGCCAAGCGGCAGCGAAAGCGCGGTTACAACCAGAGCGAAAAAATTGCCATCGGCATTTCGCAGGCTACCGGCAAGCCGCTGCTGACGAGCGTCGTCTTTAGGCAGCGATACAACGAAACGCAAACGAAAAAAACGCGCGAGGAGCGTTGGAGCAACGTATCCGATATTTTTGCCCTGCGCCCCAACGCCGAGACGCTGCTCGCTGGCAAGCATATTCTTCTCGTGGACGACGTGCTCACCACCGGCTCAACCATTGAAGCCTGCGCGGTAGCGATGCTCAAGGGCGCCAGCTGCAGGATAAGCGTGGCTACGCTGGCGGTAGCAAAGTAGCGCAGCCGGACAACGCTTCCGTTTCTTCACTTTCTCCGAATGCTCGCCTTTTTTCCCAGCTCAAACGCCTTTACTCCGCTGACGTTCAGCAACGCCGGAAGATGCTGTACGGGCACGTGTACCGTCCACAGGCTGTCCGTCTGCGTGCCCACGACAACTCCAAATTTTTGAAAATCTGACGGCTGAGCAGCTCCCGCCACGCTCAGGAATCCGGCTGCGCAGTAGCTGCTGTCCGGCGGCAGTCGGCGTAGCCGGTAGCGTTGCACCATCTCCGGCGACGGAACAAACCCCGCCGCGCAGCAACCTTCCCTGCGCAAGTCCCGCAGCAGCGTTTCCGTATCGGGCGGCTGCTGCGGACGTGCGGCACAGAGGGTAGCGCAGCAAAAAACGGCAAAAACGGTCAGCGACTTGTGGCGCATGGAAAGCGGGTAGTATGGTGTGAATTAATGGTTTGCAATATATCGTTTTACGACAGAGGGCTGCCGCTTTTCACCTCGCCGTCGCCTGACGGTTGCACGAGGTGCAGCTTTCCGTCGCAGCCTTCAGCGTAGAGTATCATTCCTTGCGACTCAACGCCCATGATGGTGCGCGGGGCAAGGTTGACAAGCATGGTTGCCTGCCTGCCTGTCAGCGTTTGCGGGTCGAAATGTTCTGCAACGCCGCTCACCACCGTTCGCCTGTCGAAGCCGGTGTCCACCAGCATTTTTATGAGGTTCTTGCTCTTGGGCACTTTTTCGGCCTCCAGAATTTTGACGATGCGAATGTCCATTTTCTGGAAATCCTCCATTGAGCAACGCTCTTTTTGCGGCTTGGCGCGGTAGCTCTGCGCGTCCCTGCGCTTTTTTGCCTCCTCCAGCTTTTTCAGCTGACTGTTGATGGCGTCGTCCTCAACCTTGTCGAACAGCAGGACGGGTTCGCCGAGTTGGTGTCCGACGGGCAAAACGGCCTCGCCGCCCAACGCCTCCCACGTCAGCGTTGCGCTGTCGGCGTTCAGAATTTTGCGCAGCTTCTCCGACGTGAACGGAATGAACGGCTCCATGACAATGGCGAGGCTTGCCGATATTTGCAGCGCAACGTTCAGGATGGTTTTTGTGCGCTCCTCGTCGGTTTTTATGGTTTTCCAAGGCTCTGTTTCGGCAAGGTACTTGTTGCCTGTTCGCGCCAGCCCCATGGCCTCGCGTAGCGCCTCGCGGAAGCGGAAATTTTCCAGACATTCCTCCACCTTTGGCCTGACCGCCTTCATCTCGGCCAGCGTTTCCCTGTCAATGTCAGCGAGCGCACCGGGCTGCGGCACTGTACCTGCAAAGTACTTTTGCGTGAGCACCATGGCGCGGTTTACAAAGTTGCCGAGGATGGCCACAAGCTCGCTGTTGTTTCTGTCCTGAAAGTCGCGCCACGTAAAGTTGTTGTCCTTAGTTTCGGGGGCGTTGGCGCAGAGCACGTAGCGCAGCACGTCCTGCTTGCCGGGAAATTCCTCGAGGTACTCGTGCAGCCATACAGCCCAGCCTGCGGATGTTGAAATTTTGTCGTTTTCGAGGTTCAAAAATTCGTTGGCGGGGACGTTGTCGGGCAGCACGAAACCACCGTGCGCCTTGAGCATACACGGGAACACGATGCAGTGGAAAACGATGTTGTCCTTGCCGATGAAGTGCACCATGGTGGTGTCCTCGCTTTTCCAGTACTTTTCCCAGCTGTCGGGCAGCCGCTCGATGGTGTTTGAGATGTAGCCTATTGGCGCGTCGAACCACACGTAGAGGACTTTTCCCTGAGCGCCCTCCACCGGAATTTGCACGCCCCAGTCGAGGTCGCGGCTCACGGCGCGAGGTTGCAGCCCGCCGTCTAACCACGACTTGCACTGTCCGTACACGTTGGGCTTCCACTCCTTGTGCTCCTCCAAAATCCATTGCTTGAGCCACGGCTCGTACTTGTCGAGCGGCAGATACCAGTGCGACGTTTCGCGCAACTCCAGCTTGCTGCCGCTGATGTTGGAGCGCGGGTTGATGAGCTCCGTGGGGCTGAGCGTGCTGCCGCACCGCTCGCACTGGTCGCCGTAGGCTTTTTCGTTGCCGCACTTGGGGCAAACGCCTACAATGTAGCGGTCGGCGAGGAACTGTCCGGCCTCCTCGTCGTAGTACTGCTCGCTCGTCTTTTCGACGAGCTTCCCCTCGTCGTAGAGTTTTTTGAAAAAGTCGGAGGCCGTTTTGTGGTGAATCTCCGACGAGGTACGCGAGTAAACGTCGAACGAAATGCCGAAGTCTTCAAACGATTTTTTAATCATTTCGTGGTACTTGTCCACCACCTGCTGCGGCGTGCAGCCCTGCTGCCGCGCCTTGATGGTGATGGGAACGCCGTGCTCGTCGGAGCCGCCAACGAACACCACGTCGCGCCCGCGCAACCGCAGGTAGCGCGAGTAAATATCGGCTGGTATGTAAACGCCGGCAAGATGCCCAATGTGCACGGGGCCGTTGGCATACGGCAGGGCAGAGGTAACAAGGTAGCGCTTGGGGGTTGTCTTCATTTTTTGCTTTTGCTGTAGTGTAGAATAAGCAGTAGTTAATTAACTAAAATCGCAACCGCTCCAACAACGGGGCGACTGCGCATGTCTGTGCGGACAAAGATACGCTTTTTTTGCTAATTGCGTTTGGCTGCTCGCCCAAG
>JAIRSZ010000071.1 GCA_031255195.1 Prevotellaceae bacterium
CCTACCGATCTCCGATTATCCGGGCTACGACAAGCCGGGCGGCGGAGGCGAAACGAGAACCTGCGGTACCGGCGTGCCCTACATCAACTGCCCCGATTATCCGCTCTACGATAAACCGGGTGGCGGTGGCGACACGAGCAATTGCGGTAGCGGTGTGCCCAATATCAACTGCCCCGATTATCCGGGTTACGACAAGCCGGGCGGCGGCGGCGACACGAGCTACTGCGACAGCGTGGCGAATGTCAACTGTCCCGATTATCCGGGCTACGACAAGCCGGGCGGTGGCGGCGATACGAGCAATTGCGGCGACGGCGTGACCAATATCAACTGTCCCGATTATCCGGGCTACGACAAGCCGGGCGGCGGTGGCGACACGAGCTACTGCGGCGGCGGCGTGCCCAATGTCAACTGCCCCGATTATCCGGGCTACGACAAGCCGGGTGGCGGTGGTGACACGAGCTACTGCGGTCACGGCGTGCCCAATATCAACTGCCCCGATTATCCGGGCTACACCAAACCTGGTGGCGGCGGCGACACGAGCTACTGCGGCGGCGTACCCAATGTCAGCTGCCCCGATTATCCGGGCTATACCAAACCTGGTGGCGGCGGCGACACGAGCTACTGCGGTCACGGCGTGCTAAACATTAACTGCCCCGACTATCCCAGCCACGACGCCACCGACGAAACAGTTTTCAGCGTGGCCTACTCCGATGCGTCGTTCAAGCTCAGCTCTGGAGTGTCTGGGAGTGATCAGCATTGGCTGAGCTTCGACAGGGAGATAGTAACGGTAGACAACCGCGGCAAGGTAAGCATAGCCGGCGTGGGTACAACGCATGTCTTGTGCTACGAGCCTTCCGGCGTCGGTTCTAACTTTAGCAAGGTGCTGGTAAATGTGCGGGTGGAGGTAACCCCAAAGCCGCTCGACGTGGAGCAGCCTTACATCCAGCTTGTGAAACACTACGACAAAACCGACACGGTGGCGTTCGTATCGGCAGGCAAGATGCTGGGGCGGTTGCCGCAGGACGACGGCAAGGTTTTCGTGAAACCGACGGCAAGGTATAGCGACGCTATTCAAGGCCGGAACAAGATGGTCGTGGTGCGTTACCGGCTGGAGGGATCGCGCGCCCACTGCTACGTAGCGCCGCAAAACGACACCTTCTACAACGGAGAAATCCTCGCGTCTGCCGCCGTCATACCCTGCCTCGCATGGGGCAAGGTGGTGAAGCAGGTGATAGCAAACGGCGATACAAGCTACGTTCCGTGGGGCGGCATAGCCATTGAGTATACCGTTACCACCAACGAGGGCAAAAAGTTGCCCCTGCGGGTGGCGAGGTCTAACGAAAACGGCGTTTACTACGTGGACAACCTTGATATTGGCGATACGGTACACCTGACGCCACCGCCCATGTACACCTACAGGTACACGCAAACAAATAAAAATGTTGTAGTTACAGGAAATCTGGTGAGCGCCGGTACTATTTGTTACCTGCAGGAGAACATCACGATTGCAGAGGTTACGTTCACCGATGCTGCGAGAGGTAAGGTGTTGGCGCGCTGGAGTCGCGAGAACATCAACACTCTCAACGACTCCACCATCTTCTACCACGTACCCTGCGGCGTCACGCAGCTCAAGGTTGACTACGACGTCCCCTCTTCGGGGGTGTTTGGCGAGTGCGTCAGCGGAAACGTCGATGTGTCGGATACCAACAACTTTCAGCTCAACGTGAGCGAGTTTGGCGAAAAGTTTGTCACCGTTCAGCTCAAGGTTGCCGATAAAGAGCTGCCCAAGCGGTTTTTCTTTACGCTGGAGAAAGATTTTGGGCTTTTTGACGTTGTCAACGAGCACATCGGGAGCGTCCGCATAGTGAACAACAACCCAAAGTTCAACAGGCATAAGCTGATTTTCAAGTCGTGCGAGTGGTGGCAGAAGCGCGAGCAGGATACCAGCTGGTGCTTAGTCGAAGAGCACCTGCTTTACTGCACTGCCGGAGAGAGCATCTACGACAGGTTTGCCCCAACGGATTCGATGTATTTGGTGCTGTACACCACCGACGGCGACTCCGTAAAAACCTGCGTAGACGTTACTCACGACAAGCGTTACCGCGACGGTGGCAGCGCTCAGGGCAAGCTGTCGCCCGACCCGACGATTTTCCCCAACCCCGTGCTGCCCGGCGGAACGGTCAAGCTCCGGCAGAGCAACCTTGTCGACGACGAGGAGTACCTCCACGCAACGCTTTACCTCTTTGACGCGCGCGGGCAGCTCATTCGCATGAGCAGCGCCTCTGCCCTGTACAACAGCAACGGCCTGATAATGCCGGAAATACCCGGCGTATACCACCTCGTTCTCGAAAGCGCAGACGGCAGAAGAAGAAGCATAAAAATAGCAGTTGGAGGAGTTGTGAATTAGGAAGTTATAAAAATTGGATTGGGGAGCAGGGTAACCAAAAAAGCGAGGCGAAGGCAGGGCGTCTTCTGTTGAGACATGCAGCTGCTGCCTGCGGGCGTTCATTTGCGGCAGTGTTCATAAGTAATGTTCATAAGTTTGGCCGCGCTACGCTCCTTTCGTAACGTTTTTTTGGTAACTTTGCTCCCCATTTGTTGTGTGATTTGAAATTGTTTTGAACATGCCAATAGAAGAACAAAAAAATTCGGAGGAATACTCGGAAAGCAGCATTCAGGTGCTAAAAGGGTTGGAGGCGGTGCGTATGCGTCCCTCTATGTACATTGGTGATGTAGGGTCGCGAGGGCTGCATCATCTTGTTTACGAGGCGGTTGACAACTCCATAGACGAAGCGCTTGGCGGCTATTGCAAGAATATTGAGGTTTGCATCAACGAGGACGGCTCTATTTCTATAATCGACGATGGGCGAGGTATTCCCACCGGCATTATGCAGGAGGAGGGAAAATCCGCGCTGGAGGTGGTGCTCACCGTGCTGCACGCCGGAGGTAAGTTCGACAAAAGCAACTACAAGGTTTCAGGAGGGTTGCACGGCGTGGGTATTTCCTGCGTCAATGCCCTGTCGGAAAGCCTGACGGCAGAAGTGCGGCGCGACGGCAAAATCTACCGGATGAGGTTCAGCCGCGGCGTCGCGTTAGGCCCAATCGAAGAGGCCGGCGCTACCGACTTGTGCGGAACGGTCATTACCTTTAAGCCCGACGCCCAAATCTTTACGCAGACCACAGAGTTCAGCTACGATATTCTGGCAAGCCGACTCCGCGAGCTCGCTTTTCTCAACAAGGGCATCAGCCTGAGCATTATCGACAAGCGCAGCACAAAAGACGACGACGACGGAGCCGCAGAGGGAGGCGTTCCAGCGCACAGGAGCGACGTCTTTTTCTCGCAGGACGGCCTGAAGGAGTTTGTTGATTACCTCGACGCAAGCCGCGAAAAGCTCATAGAAAAGCCCATCTACCTCGAAACCGAAAAAAACGGCGTGCCTGTCGAAATAGCCTTGCAGTACAACTCCGGCTTCAGCGAAAATGTCCACTCCTACGTGAACAACATCAACACGATAGAGGGCGGCACTCACCTGTCGGGGTTTCGCCGCGGGCTGACCACCACGCTCAAAAATTTTGCCGAAAAAAGCGGAATGTTGGCCAAGCTCAAGCTGGAAATCGACCCCGCCGACTTTCGCGAGGGGCTTACCGCCGTCATCTCCGTTAAGGTGGCGGAGCCGCAGTTTGAGGGGCAAACCAAAACCAAGCTGGGCAACAACGAGGTTACCGCCGCCGTGTCGCAGGCGGTGAGCGCCGCGCTGGAAAACTACCTGGAGGAAAATCCGCGCGACGCCAAGCTCATCGTCGACAAGGTGGTGCTGGCCGCCACCGCACGGCACGCCGCGCGCAAGGCGCGCGAAATAGTACAGCGCAAAACGGTGCTATCGGGGGCCGGCCTGCCCGGAAAGCTCTCCGACTGCTCCGACAGAGACCCCGCAAGGTGCGAAATCTACCTCGTGGAGGGAGATTCGGCCGGCGGAACAGCTAAGCAGGGGCGCGACAAAACCTTTCAGGCTATACTCCCGCTGCGCGGAAAAATCCTGAACGTGGAGAAAGCTATGGAGCACAAAATCTTCGACAGCGAAGAAATCAAAAACATATTCACCGCCCTTGGCGTAACCATAGGCACGGAGGAGGACAGCAAGGCGCTCAACATCGCCAAGCTGCGCTACCACAAAATCATCATCATGACCGACGCCGACGTGGACGGAAGCCACATCGCAACGCTCATCATGACCTTCTTTTTCCGCTACATGGTCGACCTCATCAAAAACGGCTACCTCTACATCGCTACGCCGCCGCTTTACTTAGTCAAGAAGGGCAAGCAGGAGCAGTACTGCTGGACAGAAGACCAGCGGCAGGTAGCCATAGAGGAAATAGGTCGCGGCAAGGATGCAAGCGTGCACGTGCAACGCTACAAAGGATTGGGCGAAATGAACGCCGTACAGCTGTGGGATACCACCATGAATCCGGCCTACCGCACGTTGCGCCGGGTGAGCATCGAAAGCGCTGCCGAGGCCGACCGCATTTTCTCCATGCTCATGGGCGACGATGTTGCGCCGCGGCGCAGCTTCATTGAGGCGCACGCCAAGTATGCCCGCATTGACGCCTGATA
>JAIRSZ010000096.1 GCA_031255195.1 Prevotellaceae bacterium
GAAATGGAGGATGACTACCTGAAAGACCTCCAGGATAGAGAGCGCCTTATTGCCAAACAACAAAAAGCGCTCGAGGACAAAGATAAAATGATTGACGACAAAAATAAAATGATTGACGATAGAGATAAAATGATTGATGACAAAGATAAAACGATTGACGATAAAAATAAAATGATTGACGACAGAGATAAAATGATTGATGACAAAAATAAAATGATTGATGACAAAGATAAAACGATTGACGACAAAAATAAAATGATTGATGATAGAGATAAAATGATTGAAGAGCTGAAAAAGCAGCTGGTAGAACATCAACAGCAAAAGAAATAAGTAATATATTTGTCCCGCTTTCTTTAAGCAAGGGCGTAAGGTTATACTAACAAAAAAAAATACTCATGCAAATTTCAAAAAACAAGGTGGTTTCCATCTCCTACCAGCTTACTGTTGACGGTAGTGTTATAGACGAGGCAGCTACACAAAAGCCTTTTTCGTTTCTGTTCGGGGGAGGGTTGCTGCTTCCAAAATTTGAGGCAAACATCGAAGGCCTGCGGGTCGGTGATCCTTTCAAGTTTACGCTCACGCCTGCCGAGGGCTACGGCGAATTTGACGAAAAAGCCATACAAGAATTTCCGTTGGATACTTTTATGGTAGATGGAAAGCTCGAAGAAGACTTGCTGACAGAAGGCGCTGACATCCCCATGCAGGATAGCGATGGGAATATTTTTAACGCCTTCGTAGTGGAGCTAAAAGAAAACTCGGTGGCGCTCGACTTCAATCATCCGCTGGCAGGCATGGAGCTGAACTTCGAGGGAAGCATCATCAACGTGCGCGAGGCCACCGAAAAGGAGCTCGCCAGAAAAAGCGTGGGCGGATGCGCCTGCGGCTGCGACGATGGTTGCCGCGACGATGGCGATTGCTGCTGCGACGGCGACAACGACGATTGCTGCGACGACAGCGGCAGCTGCGAATGTAAACGCCACTGAGGAAATTTGTAAATTAATTTAATGCCGATTGTTTGAATCGGAGGGAACTTCAGGCGCTAAAAGTTTCGACAGCGGTTTGCATATTCCTCCGAAAATTTCTTAATTTTATTAATCATTAATTTTGTTCATCATGAGAAAAAAAATTGTTGCAGGAAACTGGAAAATGAACACCACCTTTGCCGAAGGCGAAGCGCTGGTAAACGCAATTATTGCCAAAAAAGGCGAGGTAAAAAGCGACGTAACGCTTGTTGTGGCGCCGCCCTTCACGCACCTTACCTGTCTGGCCGAAGAGCTGGAGAAAGCCGGAATTGGTCTGTCGGCGCAGAACTGCGCCGAGCACGAATCGGGGGCATACACGGGCGAGGTGTCGGCCAAAATGCTGGCCTCCGTTGACGTAAAATATTGCATACTCGGGCACTCCGAGCGTCGCGAGTACTACGGCGAGACCAGCGCAACGCTAACGAAAAAAATTGCCCTTGCGCTCAAGTACAACCTGACGCCCATCTTCTGCGTTGGCGAAAGGTTAGACGAGCGCGAATCCAACCGCCACTTTGACGTAATCAGCGCCCAGCTGGAAGTGCTTACGCAGCTGAGCGCCGAAGATTTTGCCAGGGTAGTGGTTGCCTACGAGCCCGTGTGGGCTATCGGCACGGGCAAAACGGCTACCTCGGCGCAGGCGCAGGAGGTACACGCATTCATCAGAAAGGCGCTGGCGGCCAAGTTCGGTGCAGCGGCAGAGCAGACGCCCATACTGTACGGCGGCAGCTGCAAGCCCTCCAACGCTGCCGAGCTCTTTGCCCAGCCCGACGTGGACGGCGGACTTATCGGCGGCGCTTCCCTTGCTGCCGACGACTTTATTGCCATCGCAAAAGCATTCTAACGCTAAGCAATGGCAAAGCCCCGTTTTGATGACGTAAAGTCCGGCTACGAGCGCATTATGTCCGACTTGAGCAAAAAAATATACAAGCCGGTGTACCTGCTTATGGGCGAAGAGTCGTATTACATAGACTTAATATCTAACTACATACAGGAAAATGTGCTGAGCGAAGCCGACAAAACGTTCAACCAAACGGTGCTTTACGGTCGGGATATTAATACGAAAGTGGTGGTTGAGGCCGCCCGACGCTACCCCATGATGGGCAGCTACCAGGTTGTCGTTGTACGCGAGGCGCAGGAAATCAAGGACAGCATCGAAAAGCTGAAGATTTACGTTGACAGCCCGCTGAAGTCCACCATACTTGTCATCTGCTACAAGACAAAAACGGTGGACAGGCGCACGGGTTTCTACAAGCAGATAGCCAAGGTGGGCGAAGTGTTCGAGTCGGCCTCGCCGTATGACGACAAGATTCCCGATTGGATTACAGACTACCTCAGATCTAAGCAGCGCTCCATCGACACGGGCGCTGCAAAGATCTTGGCAGACCACATAGGCGACAACCTGAGCAAAATTGTGAACGAGCTCGACAAGCTGGCGGTGATTGTTCCCCAGAGCAGCAAAATTACCGCCGAGCACATTGAGCGCAACATCGGCATCAGCAAAGACTACAACCCCTTTGAGCTTTGCAAGGCCATCAATACGGGCAACGTTCTCAAGGCCAACCGCATTATCATGCACTTTGAGCGCGATCCGGATTCCAATCCGATACCCAGAATCATCACCGTGCTATTCTCGAACTTTAGCAAAATATTCCTGCTGCACATGCTCAAGGTAAAGTATAAAAATGCCCCAATTCCCCCCACTGAGGTGCAGGGCGTGCTGGGCATAACGACGTACCTCCTGAGGGAATACGAGGCCGCCGCGCGGCGATTTTCGTCCACCAAGGCGGCGGGGGTGATTGCGCTGCTGCGCGAGTTCGACATGCGCAGCAAGGGCTGGAACAACGCCTCTACCGGCTACGGAGACCTGATGCGCGAAATGGTGTACAAAATAATGCACTGAGAAACAACGCAACAGCAGCGGAAACGCTGTGAGAATTTGCAAAAATAAAAATTAGGAGGAAGAAAAAAATGACCATTACCATTGCACTCGTAGCGGCTACCGTTTTGGCGTCAATCACGGCGCTTAATCAGCGCACCATCTTCGACAAGCTGATGCTATCGCCCTACCGCATGGTGTACCACAAGGAGTGGTATCGCATTATTACGCACGGGTTTATCCACGCAGACTACATCCACCTGGCGGTGAACATGGTAGTGCTGTATTCTTTTGGCAGCGCCGTCGAAATGTGGCTCGACGCGCTGCACATGGCGGGAACAACATCCCTGCCCATGCTGCACTACGCTGTGCTGTACTTTGGCGGCATGGTGATAGCCACCATATCAACCATTGCTAAGTATAAGGATACCTACGACTACTCGGCGGTGGGCGCGTCGGGGGCGGTGAGCGCCGTGCTGTTCTCGTTCATCTTTTTCCAGCCGTGGAGCAGGCTCTACCTCATGGGCATTATTCCCATTCCGGGTATCATTTTTGGCCCGCTATACCTCTGGTACTCATCGTACATGGGCAGGCGTGCCGCCGACAACGTAAACCACGACGCACACTTCTACGGCGCTATTTTCGGGTTTCTTTACCCGATAGCCATTGACCCTCAGCTGCTCATGAATTTCATACACCAGCTGCTCATGAGATGACAGCGCAGCTGTGAACACCATAACCTCAGGCAAGCTCATGCAAAAAGCCGTTTTTCTTGACCGCGATGGCGTAATCAACAGCGACGAAGGACACTACTACGTGTACCGCGAGGAGGATTTTGTGCTTACGCCACAGCTGGGCGAACACCTGAAAATGCTACAAGAGGCCGGGTTTTTGCTCATTGTTGTAAGCAACCAGGGGGGCGTTGCGCGGGGGCTTTACTGCATACGGGAGGTGGAGCGCCTCAACAACCTTTTGCGCAGGCAAATGGCCAAGCATGGCGTACAGCTGGCGGAGATATACATCTGTCCGCACCACCCCGACTTCGGGAAATGCCTCTGCCGTAAACCGTTACCGCTGCTTGTGCAAAAGGCCATAGCACGCTTCGGTATCGACGCCTCGCGCTCCTACTTCATCGGCGACCGCAAAAGCGACATGGAAACCGCCCACAACGCCGGTGTGAAAGGAATCTTATCCCCAAAAAATGTCGGAATTGCAGAAGCTGTGGAGGAGATACTTAGAGAGAATCCGGCTATCCGATGATATGGCACGCACGCGGCTTTGACCTTGCAGCTCCCTAAAAATTCCCCCACAATGAAAAAGTAAAGAGCGCGCTAATCCTTTATGTTGTTTACCACCTCCGTGTCGTCGGTGACGTCAATGTAGAGATTGTCGTTGGCGTGCAGGGTGTAGATTTTTTTTGTCTTCAGAAAGACCACATTTTCGTCTGCAACCATGTAGAATTGCAGCTGCGCGGAGATGGGAAATGTGACATCTTCGGTATACTCCGAGATGGT
>JAIRSZ010000211.1 GCA_031255195.1 Prevotellaceae bacterium
TGTCTTTGCTCCTCTTCGTTCGACTTTAGCGCCAGCTTCAAACGGTCGGAAATCAACTCGTTGATGTATGCCGATATGGATTTTTTAGTGAGCGTTGTGAACTGCTCCAACACCTTTGCTGTTATGATGCTGTTGTAAACCTGTTTGGCGAGCAACTTCACGAGTTCGGCGCTGGGGCTTTCAAACTCGCTTTTCAGTATGGCTTTCAACTCGCTCGTGTACTTCAACTCGCTTGCCGAGTTTAGTATGTTCTCAACGTCAAAGTAGGACTTGTGAAACTTCTTCAACTCCTCTACCTTTCCATCGCTCACATCGGTGATGTTCACCTCCAGAAATGGCTTTTCGTCCATCTTATTGTCTACCTCCAAGTCGGTATAAAACTTGTAGGTGATGCCGTTTGTGAGGATGCCAAACTTTGCGTTGGCAACATTAAAGTAGCGCAACAATTGGTTGTCGTGCAGGCTTAAGTCCTGCCCCCAATGCTTGCACTCAATGAGTACGATGGGTTTGCCGTCGCGCATGATGGCGTAGTCTATTTTTTCACCCTTTTTTGTGCCAATGTCGCAAGTGAATTCAGGAATTATCTCTGTCGGGTCAAAAACATCGTAACCCAGCGTCTGAATGAATGGCATAATCAGCGCGTTCTTTGTAGCCTCCTCTGTGCTGATGTTTCCTTTTAATTTTTTGCGCGCCCCGAGAGCTGCTTGATTTGATCTTTAAAGTTCATGGTATTTAAGTTTTAAGGGTTGTCTCAGTCTCTTGCGTTGGGATACTTATTCAATTCTTCGACATTTGTTTTTTTTCGCAAAATCCAATGATAAACATTCTGATTATTGGTGGTGGTTATCACATAAGCGTTGACAAATTCATAGCCTGCGCTACTCATAAAATTAAGTGCATCTATCATGGAGTTGAGCGTGATGGATTTTCCTTCGGCGTCAAGCATTTTACGCTCTTTATTTCCGCCAAAAAAAGAAGTCTCTTGACCAAAGTCAATTGAGATGTTTATCTTGTTGGAGAGGAATTTTCCCTCGCCAATTATCATTACGTAGTCAACGTTGATGTCTTTGAGAGCAACGCCATTGATTGTTTGGCAGAATGCAATTCCGGCAGATAGTACTGCCACTGCGAATACAAATACTTTTTTCATGTTGTTTTTATCTTTAGTTGGTTGATATTCTCAATTATCTATGAGTTTTTGCAGAATACTTCTTGTCGGCAGTATGTTCTTCAATTCTCGTTTTCAAGCGTTATATTTCTGCTTTTGCTCTTTTCTCCATTGTTGTTGTGTTTACATTATTATCTTGTCCTACAACCGTTGCAATATCTATTTGATATGTTTATTGCTAACGCCGGTCGCATCTCATCTAATGGAAAGGTTTTCCAAAAAATTCCCACAAAAATTCCCGACTTTTTTTGCAATAAGAATACAATAAGAATCTAAGTATGTGTCACTTTAATTTTTGTATTTTCTAATGTTGTTAAACGATTGTTTATTAGCAATTTGAACAATGTGAACTATTTTGTAATTCGTAATTAAGAGCAATAACTTCTACTGCTGTTGTGTTCGTGTAGATAATGTGCCTATTGTCATAATTGTATTTGGACTCCAAATACATACGAAGTTGGTTGTACCTGCTTGAATATCAAGCATTTGTCGGAGTGGCGAGACTCGAACTCGCGGCCTCTACGTCCCGAACGTAGCGCGCTACCAACTGCGCCACACCCCGATAAACAGTACGCATTTGCGCTGGATGTATTTTAAATTGCTGCTCTGTGTAATCCCGTTAGAGATTACCGCCCGGTAAAAAACGAATGTCATCAAGCGCCGGAGCGCTTTGTTCTCTTACAAACGATTCTTTCCTAACGGAATAAATGAATCCTTGCAGGTTGAAATGCAGCCCATTCGTTACGCTTTTCGCCGTATTTTTTCTCTGAAAAGCGGGTACAAAGGTAAAAAAAAATCGGGATGTAAGCAATTATTCGACAAAAATTCGTTATTTTGCCCTCTATTATACTACAATAAGGCGCTAACGATACTATGGACGGATACTATGGACGAACAACTGCTACAGTTTATCTGGGAGTTTGGGCTTTTTGACAAGGCCAACGCCCGCACTGCCACCGGCGAGCGTATAGAGGTGCAATCGGCCGGGCTGCGCAACGCCGATGCCGGCCCCGATTTTGCCAACGCACGCCTGAAAATTGGCGGAACGCAGTGGGCCGGCAACGTAGAGGTACACCTCCGCGCCTCCGACTGGAGGCGGCACAACCACCAATCTGACAAGTCATACGATAGCGTTATCCTGCACGTGGTGCTGCACAACGACTGCGAGCCAGTGCGCAATTCGTCCGGCGTGCCCATTCCCGTGTACGAGGTGGCGTTTGACCGGCAGCTAACGAACCGCTACCGTCAACTCCTGGAGTCGCAGAGTTTTGTGCCATGCCGCCCGCTGTTAGACAGCATGGAGAGCTTCAGCATAAGGATGTTCCTTACACGCCTTGCGGTGGAGCGCATGGAGCAGCGTAGCGAGCGGATAGCAGAGATCATGGCGCTGTCGGGCAACGATTGGGAGGCAACGCTCCAGCGCACGCTCTTCCGCGCATTTGGCTTTGGCGTGAATGCTCAGCCTTTTGAGCAGCTGGCGCAGAAAATTCCTGCGAGCTGCATCGCCCGACACCGCAGCTCCCTGCTACAGCTGGAGGCGCTGCTGCTGGGGCAGGCAGGGCTGCTGGACGGCGAGACTCTGGACGACGATGACTACCGTCGCCGCCTGCTACAGGAATACAGCTTGCTGCGCGCCAAGTTCTCGCTTACCCCAATGGAGCGGCATGTATGGAAATTTTTGCGCACGCGCCCCGTGAACTTCCCAACCATTCGGCTGGCGCAGCTGGCGGCGCTGCTCCACAGCACAGACAGCCTCATTTCGAAAATAGCAGAGGTAAAAACGCTGGAGGACTGCGTGAAAATTTTCTCCGTAAAGCCTTCGGAATATTGGAGCACGCACTACACGTTTGGCAAAATATCGGAGGAGCGGAGCAAGTCGCTTGGCAAAAAGTCGGTGGAGCGAATAGCGGCCAACTTTGTTGCCCCCATGCTGTTTGCCTACGGCAAAAATCGCTCGCAGCAGCAGCTGTGCGAGACTGCGGTGGAGCTGCTTGAGCAAATCGCTCCCGAACAAAACGCTCCGGTTGAGGGCTGGCAGCGCATGGGCGTGAAGCCCCAGAACATGTTCGAGAGCCAGGCGCTGTTACACCTCAAGCAGGCATACTGCGACCGGAAAAAGTGCCTGCAATGTACCATAGGAAAACAAATTTTGAAGAGTTAACCAAGTTAGAAAAAAAGGAGTAAGCAAGAATGATAGCGCGCATAACCAAAGAATTTTCGTTTGAAATGGCGCACCAACTCGAAGGCTACGACGGACAGTGCAGCAATATACACGGACACTCGTACCGGCTGTTTGTTACCGTCAGCGGAACGCCCGTTGGCGACATAAACAGCCCGAAGTGCGGCATGGTAATGGACTTTACAGACCTGAAAAAAATCGTCAACGAGCACATCGTCGACAAGCTGGAGCACGCGCTGATGCTGCGGAAGGGAAGC
Organism: Prevotellaceae bacterium; assembly: GCA_031255195.1. Taxonomy (GTDB): domain Bacteria; phylum Bacteroidota; class Bacteroidia; order Bacteroidales; family UBA932; genus JAITMY01. The sequence goes on from JAIRSZ010000211.1 coordinate 3,605, forward strand.
CGCGTAGATGAGGCGCTTAAAAGCGTCCACACCAAGGTTGTTTGCGTGGACTACCAGCCGACGTGCGAAAATATGGTCATCCAAATGGCGGCAATACTTCGCCGCGAGCTGCCGCAGAGCGTGCAGCTTCACAGCGTGAAGCTGCACGAAACCGCCACCTCCTTTGCCGAGTGGTACGCTGCGGACAACCGCATTTGAGCGTTGCCTGCTGGGGTTATTCACAAGCGATGCCTACCTACGTGCGACAGTTCGCATTATTCATTTAACAGCCGCATCGTTTACCTTTACGTTTTTGAGGACGAAGTTTTCCACCTTTTCGGCGTCGAAGTCAGCTTTACGGGCTTTGATGTCGAGATTTTCAAAGGTGAAATCCGACAGCTTGTACTGCGTCGAAGCGCCCACGTTGAAGAACGTAGCGCAGTCGAACTTGATGTCCCGCATGGTGATGTGGCTTCCGTAAGACATCAGCGTGCCATCGTGCCCCTTGAGGTCAAAAAATTGCGTCCACGGCTGGATGTAAATAAAGTTCGTGCCGTCGCCTGTGATGTCCTCCACTGTAATATGCTCGTAGCGCTGGGGCGTGTCGGGGCGCATTTTCAGCCAGAGCAAGCGTTGCACCTTGTCCACGCGGCTGCGGCGAAACAGGATGTTGTGGCTGTAGATGGATTCGCTGCCGCAGGTGAGCGCCGAGTGGCAAAATCCGTAGGTGCAATCTTCGATGATGATGTTGCTGTTTTCGCCGTTGTTCGGGTCTTTATCTGCCGTGGGGCCTTTGCCGCCTTTGAGCGCTACGGCATCGTCATTTACCGACATGTAGCAGCTTTTAATGTGCACGTTCCGGCAGGCGTCAATGTCAACAGCGTCGGTGCTGGGCGCTTTTACCGGCTTTTGGGGCGAAAAAATATACAAGTTCAGCAGCTTAACGTTCTCGCACCTGTAGAAATGGGTTGTCCAAAAGGGGGAATTTATCAGCCGCACGCCCGAAATTTGAACATTTTTGCTGTTCGACACGTACAGCAGGCGCGGGCGCATTTCGTCCATGTTGGTGCACTTTGGGTTGAACTCCCTGCGCAGCCAAAAAGCCTTCCAATAGCGCAACCCGTTACCGTTGATGGATCCCTTGCCGGAAACGGTAAATCCGTCCACGCTGTCGGCGTTCACCAGCGCGGCGAAGTATTTGAGAGTTTGCCCCTCTATGCGGGTTTTGACGATGGGAAAATTGCTGATGTCGTCGCTCCCTTTCAGCGTTGCGCCTTCCTCGAGATGCAGGTGCGTATTGGGCTTGAAAAACAACGCTCCCGACAGAAACGTTCCCCGAGGAATAGCTACTACCCCTCCGCCTGCCTGATGCGCCTTGTCAATAACAGCCTGTATTTTATCCGTTTGAATAAGCGAGGTGTCGGTTTCCACTCCGTAATCGGTAATGCGGAACAGCTTGCCCAGCGTGTTGATATCAACCGCGTCGTTTTGCCGAAACCATTCGGGAATCGGCGTGCCGTCGGGGAATTTTTCCTGCCCAAAAGCTTGTCCTCCAACGAGCAGGCTTAGCAGAAAACCTGCGATTTTGAAATTGTTTCTCATTTTTTTATAGTTTTAAAGTGTTGAAAATAATACGACTTACATCTTTGAACATGTATTCGGACGCTAAGCGTTTTCAGCCGGCAGCTTGCGCTACTTTGTTGACAGAACTTTTTCTGCGCTTTTCAGCCCTGCAACGCTTGCTTTGATTTTTACCTGCCCTGCCGTCCGGGTGGAGCGCAGGATTGCTAAGGCAAAGCCGTTGTGAAGCGAGCGTTTATTGCCGGCAAAAAGTTCGCTGCTTGCGTGGTCTCCGTTATCTACGGCAATGAGCTTGGCCGCGCCCGAAACGTCGAAGGTAACCTCGCCTTTGGCAGCCTGCACGGTGCGGCCTTTTTTGTCAACTGCATATACCTTAACGTACTGCAAGTCCATTCCGTCTGCTCGCCATTCGTTCGGGCTTTCAACCTCCATGCGCAGCGCGACGGCTTTGCCGGTGGTTTCCAGCGTATGTTGGGCAACGCTTTTGCCGTCTTTGTAGGCAATCGCCGTGATTTTTCCTGCCTGATAGGGCGCTTTCTCCCAGAGAATACTGTTGCGGCGGGTAATATCTGTGGTGTCGTTTGGCTTTTTGCCGAGCGATTGACCGTTGACAAAAAGCTCTACCTCGTGGGCGTTGGTGTAGACATAAACGTCGTACACGCCGCCCTCTTTTCTGTTCCAGTGCGACGAAACCGGCGTTTTTCCTACCACCATGTCGTTCCACTCGATGGATTCGTTTTTGCTGTCCGCAACGCCGATGTGCACCACAGGTTCATCGGAAAATGCCGATTTTATCAGATAAGCTTGGGGAAAAGGCTCTAATGCGTGGTTGAAAAACGAGTAGCACCAGCCTTTTCGTGGCCAGCCGTGGCTTTCGCCCCAATACTCCATTGCGCCCCAATAGGCAAGCCCTACCATGCGCTTCTCCATCCCGAAAAACGGCGCAAGCAGCTCGTTGGTTGTTGCCTCGCTCTGGTAAATGTTCATGTGTGGCGCGTGCTTCAGGTAGTCGGCGTAGTTGAAGTAGCGGTAGTTGAAGCTTGCCACCTCGGTAACGGTTGCCAGCTCGGGCGGATATATTTTCACGTTGAAGTCGGGGTCTTCCTTTGTCATTGCGCCGGCGCGCGCCGGAAACATGGCTACGGTGGTTGGGCGCGTGCTGTCGTATCGCTTGGCCAGCACATCCATTATTCGGTAGGTGGTAATGCCCCAATCGCCGGTGGGAAACCCTGCCGAGCTCTCGTTATGTTGCAGCTCGTTGCCGAAGCTCCACAGGATTACGCTTGGGTGGTTGCGGTCGCGCTTAACCCATTCGATAAGGTTTTGATACCACAAATCTGTCCAAAGCTTGCGCCCTCCCCAGAAATTTTTGTTGCTCCATTTATCGTAGAGTTCGTCGGTAACCAAAATACCGTACTTGTCGGCCAAACGCAAAAAATTCTTTGAGTAGGGGTTGTGCGAAGTGCGGACGTGGTTGTAGCCAAACTCTTTCAATCGCTTAAAGTAGCGGTCGATAGCCCGCTCGTGCGCGGCTGCGCCCACTGCGCCCAAGTCGTGGTGGTTGGCAACGCCCTTGAGGAACACCTTTTTCCCGTTGAGCTTAAAGCCAAATTCCTTTGAAAACTCAACCGTTCGGATACCAAAAGTTTCCGTTACCCTGTCTATTTCCCTGCCGTCGTTCAAGATTGTGATTTCGGCGGTGTAAAGGTTGGGGCTGTCAACATCCCAAAGCTGCGGAGCGGCGATGTCCACAAGCGGCAGCTGCACCTCTACGGCGTAGAGCTTGGATTTTTCGGGCGCGTGCACCTGCGCTTGCCCGACAAGCGCGCCGTCGGGCGCAAAGATTTTAGCCATGACCTCCACCTTGTGCTGCCTTTGCCCTCTTAGCCCTTCGACCTCTACCTGCACGGCTACCTGCGCACTGTTTGGGGCGACTTTTGGCGTGGTAATGTACACGCCGTTTCGCGCAACGGAAATGCTGTTTTTGACAACCAAATGCACGTCGCGAAAAAGCCCGCCGCCGGTGTACCAGCGCGATCCTTCGTTGTGCTGCGTGGAGCACCAAACCGCAACAACATTTTCCTCTTCGTAGCTGACGAGCTTGGTTACGTCTGCCTCAAAGCCGAGGTAGCCGTAGTCGGTGCTGCCTGCCTTTTTGCCGTTGAAGTACACATCTCCAACGAGCATGATTCCCTCAAAATCGAGCAAAATACGCTTGCCTTTCCACGCCGGATCTGCCGTAAATGTTTTGCGATACCACGCTTCGCCCATTTGCTTGAAGCCGCGTGCGCGGTTTGCCGTCGAATCCCAGGGCATACCTATCTGGAAATCGTGGGGTAAATCTACGCTTTGCCACGCCGCATCATCGAATGAGGCGCTTTGGGCGTTGTCTACACTTCCCAGCTGAAGCTTCCATCCGAAGTTGAAAAGCTGGGATACGCGAACCGGCTCGCTGCTTTCCTGAGCCGAAAGCGGTAGCGTAAAAAGCAGGCAGGCGGCTACCGATAGAATTTTTCTTTTCATTTGTTTTTGTTTTTAGTGGTAAATTAGTTGAAATACTGTGTTTTTCAAAGATTAACAGGGTGATTCGGGCAACATTTTCCTTACCCGAAAAATAAAAATGAGCGTCATGGCAACCGTGAACGTCGCTCCGCCGAGATACGCCACATAGCTTGGCAGGGCAAAGCCTTCAGGAGCAATGAGGAGGTAGGTTGAGCAAACCATAGTCATGAATATCGCCGGAACGAGCGTAATCCAGCAGAATCGTTTTTGCCGCACGAAGTATACGGTAACCGCCCAGAGGGTACAGGCCGCAAGGGTCTGGTTGCTCCACGCAAAGTACCGCCAGATAACGTCGAAGTTGATTTGCAGGAGCAGGGCAACAACGCAAAAAATGGGAACGGTGATGCACAGCCTGCGCCTGACGCTGCGCTGCTCGATGCCTGCGATGTCTGCCACAATGAGGCGTGCCGACCGCAGGGCGGTATCTCCAGAGGTGATAGGCGCAATCACCACGCCAAGTATGGCCAGCAATCCGCCTATCCTGCCCATCCACGTGTCCACAATGACGTCGACCACAGGCGCGGCGTTGTTGCCGTGCTCGGCCAGAAAGTTTTGTAGCCCGCCAACCGACCCGAAGAAGCTCGAGGCGGCGGCAGCCCACGTGAGCGCTATCAGCCCTTCGGTGATCATAGAGCCAAAAAATATTCGCCGTCCCAGCTTTTCGTTTTTCATGCACCGCGCCATGAGGGGCGACTGCGTGGCGTGAAATCCCGATATTGCGCCGCAGGCAATGGAAATGAAAAGCAGCGGGAAAATGGGGTGCTGCTCCGCATCGGAGTGCATGTTGCCCACGCCCTCCGTAACTTCGGGGATGGGCGGCTGAAAGTAGAGCAGCGAAGCAAAAACGCCAATGGCCATGAATATCAGCGCAACCCCAAAAATGGGGTAGATGCGCCCAATGAGCTTGTCGATGGGCAAAAGCGTGGCCAGCAGGTAGTAGATAAAGATTACAGCTATCCAAAACGTTGTCGTCATGAAGTCGGGCGTAAATCCGGCCAGCAGCGCGGCAGGGCCTGCAATGAAAACTGCGCCTACCTGCAACATTAGCAGCACGGTGAACACCCTGACGCCCTGCTTGAAGGGTTTACCCATGTAGCGTCCAATGGTTTCGGGCAGGCTTTCGCCGTTGTGCCGTATGGAGAGCATCCCCGCGCAGTAGTCGTGCACTGCGCCGCCAAAAATGCACCCAAACACAATCCACAGGAAGGCCGCCGGACCGTACACAGCCCCCATAATAGCGCCAAATATAGGCCCCAGCCCGGCAATGTTGAGGAGCTGGATGAAAAAAATCTTCCACCACGGAAGAGGCACATAGTCTACGCCGTCGTAGCGGGTAGACACGGGCGTGGGGCGGCTGGCGTCTACGCCAAAAATACGTTCAACAATTGCTCCGTAAATGACGTAGCCTGCCACCAAAAGAATCGCAGAGGCAATGAAGGTATACATAGCATTTTTTAATTATTAGAAATTCCGTAAACTTAAAACCTTTACAATTTTCAATTCGCAAATTGCAAATTTAGCGATTTCATTTGTTTATCACCAAATATTTAGCGAGAAAGAAAAATGTTTTTGCATCTTGCCCTACATGGGCAGAAAGTTTACCGGAATGAGCTTTACGGTTCCCAGCAGTCCTGACGGCATAGGCTGCCAATGGCCAAAGGTGGTGGGGCGATACCAAATGTTCACGAAATTTATTTCGTTAAAGATACGCCACTTCACGCCCCGCCGGTCGTAGTCGGCAATGCGGTTGGCGGGAGTTCCCGTCACCTCTATTTCAACCGTATTTCTCCCCGCCTTTAGCGCGTGCCCCACGGCAGCTCTGTAGGGGACAGCCCAGAGCGTTGCTACCTGCTGCCCGTTGACGGTCACGCGGGCGCTCTCGCGCACGTCGCCCAAATCCAAAATCCAGCCGTCGGCTTCGATGGGTGGCAGGTCGAAGGTGGCGGTGTACCTTGCCGTGCCCATGTTCACCGTTGCGTCGGGCACGTTGAGGTCTGTCCACGGCTTGAGGCTGCCGACGTCGAAAACGCCGTCAATGGCAGGCTCGCTCTCCACGAATTGCAGCTGCCATCCACCGGCGATTTCAATAGCCAGCGGCTGCTCCCTGTAGTAAGGCCACGGCGCAGCCTCCACGTCGGCATTTTTGAAGGTTTTGAGGATGACCGATTCGCCGGAGCGCAGCTGCAAGTACACTTCCGCTTTGCCGTTGCTCCTGCGAAGCTTCCCCTTGCCCAGCTTTCCCGTCATGGGGTCGTAGAGCATGGCGGAGGTCGCGTCCACCGCAAGGCTTGCCCATGCGTCAACATCCTTTGCCTGGAGGTTGGCTATAAAGTAGTGGTGTCCGCTCTCGTTAGCTCTGCGTATGAGGTGCGCTCCCAGCTCTGTCCTGATGGCCTCGCCGCTCACCCCGCAGTCCGCCAGCGTCTGAGGGTAATTTGCGCCGGTGGCGATTTTGCCCTTGCCGAACGCGGCGACGTTCACCCCGCCAAAATCTGCGGCGGGCAGCGACTTTAGCAGGCGGCTCAGGCTCTTCAGATTTTCCTCGCGATTCTGTAGCCCGGGTACGTTGCTGGGGTACTGCCCCACAAAGATTACCGTAGCGCCGTCCTGCGCCAGCCGCATCAGCGCTTTTAGCGTGGCCGGAGGAATAATTTTTACGCTGGGCAACACAATGGCCTTGTACGTGCTTCCGCCCTGCGTTTTGAGCAGGCCGCCTTCAACCTTAGCTGTCTTGATAAGCCTGTCGGAAATGTAATCCACGTCGTAGCCGCTGCCGATGATGGAGGTAACTGCGCCGATAAAGTCGGGCGCACGCTCCTGCATGTCGTGAATACTGAAGGCTGCGTAGTGGTTTTTCCGGTTGCCATACCAGATGTCGTAAATGGGCAGGTAAACAAGAAAGTCGTTGTCGGGTTGGCCGTACTGCAGGAAGGACTGCGCGCGGGCAATGTAGCTGCACATAGCGTCGGCGTCACGCCAGATGGTGTTGGTGGGCGAAATGTTCACCGAGGCGTAGAACAGCCAGCCCGGCCATGCAGCCTCCTTTGGCGAGTAGGGCGTTCCGTGAAACAGCAGGTGATTTACGCCGGCCACGAGCATCAGGTCGATGTCGGGTTTGCACTGCGACAGCGACGTGCGGAAGTGCTCGGAGAGCCACGTAAGCGTTTCCGACGAGGTGAGTTTTTTGCCGGACACGTGCGCCGCCGACGAAGCGTACTTGAGCATCGAGATGTCGGAGTCGTTCTCCTTCCGCAGGCTGTCCTTCCGCAGGCCTTTAATGCCGAAGTCCGAAATTCCGAACGATTCGCACTCGGGAATGTCAACGGCGGCGTAGAGGTCAATGAGGTTGCCCGGCGAGCCGTGCGCCTGGCTGCGGGTGATGCTGCCGTGCCGGTGCGCCCAATTAGTCCACGTGGCGGTGAAGTTTTCGAGCAGCAGCTCGCCCAAGGTTTCGCGGTAGTCGCTCACAACGTGGGCGTGGTCGTCGGCGCTGCCGTCCTCGCCCAGGAACACGAGCAGGTAATCCTCCAGCTTGTAGCCCCTCCGTCGGCTAAATTCGGTCAGCAAGTCGGACGTCCAGTCAGCGCCGTACACCTCGTAGGAGTCGTTGAAGAACGCGCCGGGCGACGGTGCACTGCTCTGCGCAAAGGCATCGTCAAAGCGTTTGAGGTACTTGACGGTTGCCGCCTTTGAGAAGTGATCCATCACGAGGCCTTCTCCGCCGGGCGCTGCCCGCTTTACCCGCTGCATGGTTTTTCCGCCAAACACCGCCACCAGCTCCCACTCGCCCTGCGGGGTAGCCCACAGCAGCGTGCCGTCGGCGGAGACCTTGCCGGTGACGTCAACTTTTTTCTTCTCCGCGTTCTTCCCAAATGCCATGAGGCGCATGGGCAAAAGATTTTTCCCCTGCATGGGCAAAAGAAATTTAGCGCCTGTGTCTGCCGGCAGCGTGTATCGCCGGAAAACGATCTTGCTTGCGGCCTCGTCCATGCCGATTTGCGGTCCGCCAAAAGGCCATCCTGTGCCGGTGTTCATGTCAACCTCCATGTCCAGCCGCTTTGCCTCGTGGGTGACATGTGTGTACACCTCCATCCACCGCGGCGAGAGAAAAGGAATGTTGCTGCTGTCGTTGCCTTTAACGCCGTAGATGGGGGTTATTTCCACGCCGCCAATGCCCTTTTTGGCGTAGGCCTCGAGGCTGGCGGTGAGGTTGGCCTCGTCTACGGCGCTCCCCAGCCACCACCAGCGGGTGTAGGGTTTTGCCTCCCTTGCCACGGGAGGCCACTCAACAGATTGCGCCCACAAAGGGCAGGCCGACAGCAGCAGAAGCAGCAGGCTGCACGGCAGGCAGTAACGTTTAAGCATAGCGTTGGGAGATTTAAGTGTTAAGAATTTTTGTTGATTTCTACGGCGTACACATGCGTTTCGCCGAGCATGTTTGAGCGGAAGATGACCCACTTTTTGTCGGGCGAGAAGTGCACGTTTGGCTCCAGCTTGTAGCTGTGGTTTTTCATGCAGACCAATCGCTCCGATACAAGCTTGTCGCCCTGCGGCCTGAACAGGTAAATCCACATGCCGTCCTGCGCCTTGGCCACCTGTCCGGGGTCGCCGCCGTCGCCGCAGAAGAGCTGCAAGTCGGGCGAGATGTTGAAGTGGATAGACCATTCGTCGCGCGTTAGCGAGTACTTCACCTCCTTGCCGGTAGCCACATCTGCGCCGCACACGAAGAAGGTTACCGAGCGAGGCTGCTGCAAGTCAAACCAGATGGTTTTTCCGTCGGGGCTGAAAAATTCGTGTCCTGCAATCTCCATATCCATGCTGCGCTTGTGCATCAGCATCACGTTGCCGGTTTTTACGTTGATTGTCCAGATTCTGTCCACCTTGTGCCACGGCCCTTCGTGGCAGAACATCAGCAAGTCGGGGTCGGCAGGCGAAAACTGTATGTGGTTTGTCCACTCGTTCTCCTCGTGGATGACCTTCATTTCGCCCGTTTGGATGTTCAGCGTAAAGAGGGAGTGCTTCACGTGCGCCTCGTATATCCGGTTGAAGTATTGGCTCTTGAGCGGGTATTGCGCCCGTATTTCGTTTGCCTTTTTTGCCTCGCTGTACTTTCCCGCCAAGAGCGTGCCGTTGGCGTTCACCGTGCTGATGCTTGCCCCCAGCTCGTGGGGAAAGACGTGTATCAGCCTCGTTGTGCGGGTATCAATGTGGGTTGCGAACACGCTGTCGCCCGCTTGGTAGATTACTTCGCGGTGCGCCTTGTCCACAATTTCTCCGTTAGCCCCTCTGGTGCGGTTGGTCAGCTGTACGCTCTCCAGCGTTTTCAGGTTAAGGCAGAAGAGCTGCCTCCTGCCGTCGACTACGCCGGCGTAGGTCATCAAGTCCTCGCTGCCGTCGGGCGTTTTGACGAAGGGGTTGTTGTGGAAGTAAAAGCTTTTGTTGTCCGTGCCCGTGCGGGTGAGGCGGATAATTCGGTGGTGCGTCAGGCTATCTACCCACTCCAGCGGAAGCGAGCTCTGCGCAGCGGCGTAGCCCGTGCACAGCGGGCTAAATGCTAGTAGAACGTATACCTTTTTCATTTTAATTTGAGGGTTTAGAGATTTATAGACTTTGTGCTCAAAGTTCAAAGTTCAAATATCGGTAAAAGTCTGCTACGTGGCATGTGAAAAAATGATTCAAAAGCTGTGATTTTTGACAAGTTTTTCGTAAAAAGGCTGTCGAAAGAAGTTGCGCGCCTGACTTTAGACATTGCGACGCAAAAAAAATCCCCCAACGACAACGCAACAGGTACGGGGGCTAAAGATTTCTCATGGAGCATAGCCGCGCCGCTTGACGAGTAGGGGAGGAGAGGGTTGAATTGTTGAATTGTTGAATTTTGGGATCTTTTAAAATACAAAAGTAGCCTGCTTTTTTCAGGCAGGCTACTTTTGTATTTTAAAAGATTCAATGTCGGAGTGCGTGCAGCGTCAGTCGATAATTTGGTTGCGAATATTTTCGATTACGTTGTGAATTTGCTGCACTTTAACCATGTCAACGGTTTTTTCTACGCTGCTGTACTCGTCAATAATAGGGGAGAGTAGCGTTAGCAGCGCAGCGATTTCAGGAGCGTCCGAATTTTTCTCAATGATGTCCTTGAGCGTTTCGAGCGGCTGCTTTTGGTTAGCCACTATTTGCAGCATGTCGCCCGGATTGCTGCTGGTGGTGGTAATGTACGTGGTGATGTAAAGCCCCTCTACCCACATGCCGGTCAGCACCTGTATGGAGATGTTGTCTTTGCCGTTGCTTTCCAGAAAGGAGTAGGTTTCGTCGAACGCCTGCGAGATGATGCTGATGAGCGTATCCTTGTTTTCGATGTTCTGCTCAACCTTGCGCGCCAGCTCAACGTTGAAGTTGGCGGATACGTACAGGTCGTCCGAAAGATTTTTGAGCGTTTTCAGGTAGTCCATAGTTTCCTGCTTCATGTTGTAGGTGGTAACGTAGGCTAAGTCTGCGCTGTAAACGCCAAGGTTGAGGGCTTTGCTCGACTCCTTGAGGTAGCTTTCCGCCTTATCCGTGGGGTTGGTAATTTCTATGATGTACGCTGCTCCCGACCGGTTGATGAGGTTCATCACCTCGTAGGCGGTGGGGATGGGGTACTTTACTAAGGTTTCTTCGGTTTGCTCGGTGGCGAGCTTAATTTTTTTTCCCTGCTGGCTTCCACATGCGGTTACCATTAACGCGCCTGCAAGCAGCGCGGCAGCGTTGGCTGACATTCTTTTTGCTTTCATGATTGCTGTAGATTTTTTTTTGGACATTAAAATAAATACACCCAACCACGCTGCGCTGCTCTGAGAAAAACTGTGGCTGAGTGTAAGTTTGGCAGGTGATTGTTTTGTTTGCTCCTCAACAAGGACTTGAACCTTGGACCCCATGATTAACAGTCATGTGCTCTAACCAACTGAGCTATTGAGGAATATGCGCTATTTGTTATGTTTAATAACGCTGGCAAAGATAGTGCGACCTTTTGAATTGTGCAATACCTTGCGCAATTTTTTGCAAAAAAAAACGATTTTTGGAGAGATGGCGGAGGATTATTTTGCTGACATGCGTATTTTTTTCAATAAAAAAATGTAAATTTGCAGCCTCAAAAAAGCGTGCCATCGGTTTCGCTACCCTGCTGCATGGAGCAGCCAGGCCGACGCATCACGTTGCTATTGTTGAACTTAAGTATAAAATTTGTAATCTGAAATCATTAAAAACTCAAAGCAATGCAAGGAAAAGGAGCAATTAGATTTTTAGCCATTGTGCTCGGGCTGGTGTGCCTGTTCGAGCTGTCGTTTACGCTTGTAACCTACAGGATAGGAAAAAAAGCAGAGGCCTACGCCATCGACGAAAACGGAAACTTTAGCCCTGCCAGGGAAGCGGCGTACCTCGACTCCATGTCGGCCGAGGTGGTGTACAACATTGGCTTGGCCAAGTTTACCTACAAGGAGTGCAAGGAGAAGGAGATTAACCTTGGCCTCGACCTCAAGGGAGGAATGAACGTGATGCTGGAAATATCCGTGCCGGATATTATACGCGCCATGTCGGGCAACAGCACCGACGAAACTTTTAGCCGGGCTATGGCGCAGGCTCAAAAAAATCAGGTGACGGGCGAATCCGACTTTATAGCGCTTTTTGCAAAAACTTTCAAGGAAATAGCGCCCGACGACAGGCTCAGCCGAATATTCGGCACATACGAGCTGCGCGGCAAAATCAACGCCAACACCAGCGACGACGACGTCATAAAGATTATCCGAAACCAAACGGAGGCGGCCATGGCCAACTCATTCAACGTGCTCCGCAGCCGTATTGACCGATTTGGCGTAACGCAGCCCAACCTGCAACGCTTGGGCAACAGCGGGCGCATCCTGGTGGAGCTGCCCGGCGTGAAAGACCCCGAGCGCGTGCGAAAGCTCCTGCAAGGTACGGCCAACCTCGAATTTTGGGAAACCTACGAAAATGCCGAGCTCTTTACCGCGCTCAACGAGGCCAACAAAAAAATAAAGGACTACATGGAGGCGCAGACCTCCAACGACAGCGTTGCTGCGGTGGCCGTGAAGGACACCACCGTTGGCACTACGGAGGATAACGCGGTGAGCAGCCTGCTTTCGCAGATGGAAGGCAGCGCCGACTCTACCGCCATCTCCGAGGAGGTTGACTTTGCAAGGAATAATCCGCTGTTCTACGTGCTCTCGCCTTCGCTCGACCAGCGGGGCATAGCCGCTCCGGGTGCGCGCGTGGGCATTGCGCACTACCGCGATACCAGCAAAATCCGTCGTTGGCTGGAGTTTGCGCAGGTGCGCTCGCTCTTCCCCCGCGACGTGCGCTTCATGTGGTCTATCAAGCCTATCGACAAGGGCGGCACTTACTACGAGCTGGTGGCCATAAAGTCCAACACGCGCGACGGTAAAGCGCCCCTCGACGGCGGCGTGGTGACGAGCGCACAGAAGCAGTTTAGCAGCAACAGCGCCTACGCAGAGGTGTCGATGTCGATGAATAGCGAGGGCGCTAAGGTTTGGGCACGCCTCACGGCCGACAACGTTGGCAAGAGCATCGCCATTGTGCTCGACGGGTACGTTTACTCTTACCCTCGCGTGAACAACGCCATCACGGGCGGCTCTTCGTCCATCACGGGTAACTTCTCTCCTGAGGAGGCCGACGACCTGGCCAACGTGCTTGAATCCGGCAAAATGCCTACGCCGGCGCGCATAATTCAGGAGGCGGTGGTAGGCCCTTCGCTCGGACAGGAATCCATCGACGCAGGGCTTTCCTCCTTTGTGATAGCGTTTATCATGGTGCTGGTGTACATGGTGCTCTTCTACAACACCGGCGGGTGGGTGGCAAATATTGCACTTCTGATGAACGTGTTCCTGCTTTTTGGCGTGCTTGCCTCGCTGCGGGCTGTGCTCACGCTCCCCGGCATTGCGGGTATTGTGCTCACTATGGGTATGGCAATTGACGCCAACGTGATTATTTACGAGCGCATAAAGGAGGAGATGCGAGCGGGCAAGGGGTTGCGAATGGCCATTGCCGACGGCTACAAAAATGCCTACTCGGCCATTATCGACGGCAACGTTACCACCATCATTACGGGTATCATGCTCTTCCTGTTTGGATCGGGGCCTGTGCAGGGGTTTGCAACTACCCTCATTATCGGTATTCTTACCTCCATGTTTAGCGCCATCTTCATTTCGAGGCTTATCTTCCTGGCGCTGTTGGACAGAAACAAGAATATAAAGTTCGACAACAAGTTTTCGCGCAACTTCCTTCAAAACCTGCACATTGACTTCATTGGGCTTCGCAAGTACGGGTATGCCATTTCGATAACGATTGTGGGGCTTGGCCTGCTGTCGCTGGGAGTGCGCGGGCTTAGCTACGGCGTTGACTTTGCCGGCGGGCGTACCTACGTGGTGCGCTTCGACCAGAAGGTGTCGTCTGAGAATGCACGCGCTGCCGTGCGCGAGCAGATTGAGGATACCAAGGGCGCTTCGGTGGAGGTGAAGACTTTTGGCACGGCGGGCACGCAGCTCAAGGTTACCACCGACTACCTCATTGCCGACCAGTCAATGACGGCTGACAGCTTAGTAGAGGTAATGCTTTACAACGCTTTGGGGCAGCTTTACGAAGACCCCATTACCTACGCAGAGTTTATCTCTACGCTCGAAAATCCAAACGGCATTATCAGCTCCGAGAAGGTGGGGCCTACCGTTGCCGACGACATCAAGCGCGACGCTGTTATTGCTGTTGTTTTGGCGGTGGTGGCCATGTTTATCTACATTGCCATTCGCTTCCGCAAGTGGCAGTGGGGCATGGGCGCTGCGGTGTCGCAGGCGCACGACGCCGCGGTGGTGATATTCCTTTTCTCCGCTATTTCGGGCGTAGTGCCGTTCACCATGGACATCGACCAATCGTTTATTGCCGCGCTGCTCACCATTGTGGGGTACTCCGTCAACGATACGGTGATTATTTTTGACCGTATTCGCGAAAACATCTTTAACCACCCCAAGCTCGACTTGCGCACAAACATCAACAACGCCATTAACTCTTGCATGGCGCGTACCTTCAACACCTCGTTCTCAACGGCGGTGGTGCTGCTGTTGATATTCCTGTTTGGCGGCGAATCGATTCAGGGTTTTGCCTTTGCGCTGCTGATAGGCGTGCTGTTCGGTACTTACTCCTCGATGTTTATTGCCGCTCCGCTGGCCTACGAAGTTTTGAAGAATAAGCAGGGAAAGTAAGTGCTGGCATATCACTCACAACAGCAAAAATAAATCGGCACAAAAAGACAAGGCTGCAACGCGCGTTGCAGCCTTGTCTTTTAATCAATGCATATAAGTGTATTGTTGTAAGCATTTTGAATAATCTGCCTTTGCGTACTTTGCGTATCCACCTTTGCGTACTTTGCGGTTTGATATTTTTCTCATGCTTGCCGTCAATAGCTGCGGTCGCTCGTGCGTCGGGCAGCTACGGGCTGGGTTTCCTTCGCTCCGCTCGCTCGTGCCTCGCGCGCTCCGCTACGGAATGACGGGCGGTGCGAGCGATTTTATCAACAAAACAGCATCATTATCAACGCGTTACAAATTTTTTCCTAAAGCAGCTTCTTTACCCTGAACTATCTCAGGATAACGCTCACGCTCAGCGCCATGAGCAGGATGGCAAAGGGGTC